>JBARWC010000156.1:0-28135 GCA_049646585.1 Burkholderiaceae bacterium
CGGCGGCGTTTGACACGCCCGGGCCGCTAGCGGTCGGCTTCGTAGACCTCGTCGGCCGCCAGCAGTATGTCGACCGGCGGATCGAAGCCTATGATGCGCGCCGTTGCCAGGTTCAGCGCAATCTTGGGCGGATCCACCCACAGTTGGCTAAGCTGGCGCGGCTTGGCGCCGTTGAAGATGCGGGCTATGGTCTCCGCGTGGAACAGGCCGACATACGACAGGTCGGCTTGTGCCAGGCTAAGCAGTATTCCCCGTTCGACGTCTCTTGACCCGGCCATCGAGAAGCTGGGTATCTTGGCCTGGCGCAGCGTTTTTGCGATCTCGGATATCGATTCCCGCGTCACGCCGCGGTGGGTGGTGACGTAGACGGCGTCGACGCGCTGCTGCGCCAGGTCGTGGTAGCACTGCAATGCGTTGGCGATGGCCTCTTCCGTGGTGATGCTGCTGGACTGGGCATGGCAGTGCTGGACGGTGAAGCCCAATTCCTTGCCGACTTGCTCCACGGCGTCCACGGCGGCGTAAGTGCGCCCCGCCTTGCTGTCTTCGTAGACGATGCCCAGCTTCTTGAAGGGCACGATCTCGCGGAACAGCCTTACCTGCCGCTGGTAGCGGTCGGGTTCGATGCGTGCGTGCAGGTTGTCGCGTCCGCTGTCCTGGGCGCTGTCCACGATGCCGGCGGCCAGCGGGTCGCTGGTCGAGCCCACGATGGTGGGAACCGGCGGGCCGATGGCGCGCATGTCCTGGCCGGCCCAGGTGCCCATGGCGATGATCAGGTCGATGTCGCCGCGCTGCTGGATTCTGTCGGCAATGGCCTTGCGCACGGATTCGCGTTTGTCTGCGTCGAAATTGCCCGGCTGCCACCATGCGTCGGGTACGAACTCCACCATGTCGCTTTCGACGTTTTGGGACAGCCAGGTCCAAAGTTCGCGGCTGGTCGGGCGCTCGGGCATGGGCGAGGCCAGGCCCAGCCAGCCCAGGCGCTGCAGGCCTTTCACGATTTCGGCCAAGGTCAAGGGGTAGTCGGCATAATCGCCGCCGTCCACGTAGCCGATGCGCCAGCGCTTGCCGTCCGGCTTGGCCCTGGGGGTGGTGGAGAACACGCTGTCTTGCGCGGCGGGCGCCTGTGCGACGGGCTGTGCGGCCTGGGCGGCCGTCGGCGGAATGGCGAACAGGCAAAGGGCCAGGACGGCGGGAAGCAGGAGGCGGAAGATCATGAGGCGGGCCTTTTTGCTGCGATCAGGGTAATGTCGTCGGACTGTTCCGTGCCTTGGGCGAAGGCGCGCACGTCGTCCAGCAGTGTGCTGGCGGTGTTGTGCGCCGTATCGGGGTGTGTGCCGGCCAGCAGGGCATACAGCCGGGATTCGCCATAGAGCTTGCCTTCCGGATTCAGCGCCTCGGTAACGCCGTCGGTAAAGCCGAGCAGGGTGGCTCCGGGTTCCAGCATCGTTGAAAACTGCTGGTAGGGCACGTCTTCCATGACGCCGCAGGCCGGGCCGCTGCGGCCTTCCAGCAAGCGCAGGTCGCCGTTCTGACTAAGGATGCAAGGCGGCGGGTGGCCGCCATTGGCCCAGACCAGTTCGCCGTTGGACATATCCAGGACGGCCAGGAACAGGGTGACGAACATCATGTTGGGGTTGTTGGCCGACAGGCGGTTGTTGACGCGCTCCATCAGCAGGGCCGGCGAGGTTTCGTCTTCGGCCGAGGCGCGGATCAGCGTGTTGGTGACGGCCATGAACAGGGCCGCGGGAACCCCTTTGTCGGACACGTCGCCGATGGCCAGGCACAAGCGGCCGTCGGGCAAGATGAAGTAATCGTACAGGTCGCCGCCCACTTCCTTGGCGGGAATCATGGTGGCGTGCAGGTCCATTCCCTTCAGTGCCGTAGCGGGCAGCGGGACGGGCAGCAGCCCCATCTGTATGCTGTGGGCGATGTTCAGCTCGCTTTCCAGGCGTTCGCGCGACGATGTCTCCTGGACCAGGCTGGCGACTTTTTCACGCAGCTCTTTGTCCATGAACATGAAGGTGGCGGCCAGGCGGCCTACTTCATCGGGCTGGTTTTGCGGCAGACGGGCAATATGCGGCGGTATCGGGCTGTCGGCGCTGAGGTCCTGCTCGGGCAGGACGCGGGCAAAATCGCTGAGCTGTTGCAGCGGGCGCGTCACGCGTACCGAAAAGGCCCAGGCCACGATCAGCGAAACCAGCAGTATGGCCAGGAACACCATGCCCAGTCGGTTGCGCAGATTGGCCGCCGCGCGCGCCAGATCTTCGCTGGGAACGGCGGCGACGATGGTCCACCCCAGGGGCTTGAAGTAGGCCGAGCTGATTTTCCAGAAGCTGTCCGTGTTCTTGGGAGTGAACTCGAAAGCGGCCACCTCGCCGTTGCCGGGAATGCCGCCCAGCAGATCCAGCAAGGTTTCGCCGGTGTTTTCGTCGACTTCGCCGAGCAGGCTGGCGTGGCCGTCAGGCAGCGGCGAGACCATGGTGCCATTGTCCGCCACAATGAAGGCAAAGCCCGATTCGGCCAGGGTCAGGGAGGCCAGCGATTCGCCGATGGCATGCTCCATTTCCTGGCGGCGCCTGTCGAACTGGTCCGATACCTGGCGCGCATCGTCGGTGACGGCGAAGATCCAGTCCCAGGGTTTGAAGTAGGCGAAGTAAGCGTAGCGCAGCTCGCGTTTGCCGGCGCTGCCCGGTGGCGGCCAGCGGTAGATGGCGAAGCTTTGTCCGGTGGTTTGCGCTTCCTGGTAGGCCGATGCGGCCAGTTCGCGCCCCTTGAAATCCCTTAGGGACGACAGGTTCGCGCCCAGCCATTCGCTATTGCCGCTGGCGATGGCGATAAGGTCGTGGTTGAAAACGAAGCTGAAGCGTTCCTTGCCTATCGACAACTGGTTGACCCATTGCTTGGCGAGTTCTTGCGCTTCGGCAAGGCTGAGTTCCTTGCGCTCGACCTGCCCGGCATACATGGCCAGCACGGATCGCACCGCGCTGCCGATTTCGATGAGCTGCTGGCGACTGCTGCGCACGGTGGATATCTTGTCGCTCAGCAGGCTGCCCCAACGCG
The DNA here is from genome assembly GCA_049646585.1 of Burkholderiaceae bacterium. Lineage (GTDB taxonomy): Bacteria > Pseudomonadota > Gammaproteobacteria > Burkholderiales > Burkholderiaceae_B. The sequence continues at coordinate 3,061 of JBARWC010000156.1, forward strand.
CCTCGCTGTCGCGCACCAGAAGGTTCAGCACGTTGTTCACCGCCAGCTCTTCGCTGGTGACCACGGTACGTTTGACGTCCCGCTCGGTGACGAGCATGACGGCGATTGCGCTGATGAGCAGGGTCAGGCCCACCAACAGAAAGATTTTGCTGCGCAGCGAGGTCAAGCGCATAGATGACCACTCAACGGAAGGGTTGGGACATTCTGGACGACCAGAAAAGTATGTTTTTGATCCTGATTGTAAATTACTATTGCGGACAAAAGCGTAAGGCTGAAATGCCGAACAGGGCTTATTTTTGAAACGCTGGCTGCGGAAGCAAACATGGAAAATGGTGAGAAAGCGGTTTCTGGGCGCCGGCGCCGGCCCTTGCGAGACGTGCTGTTGGCATGCATGCTCGTCCTGCTGTTGGCGCAGGCCCTGATCGGCACGCTGAGCCTGTCGGCTTTGAATCGCCTGATCGCCGACAATACCGCGGAACGCGTGGAACTGCTGGCGCGGGATACTTCCGCGCAGATCCAGACTGGCATCGATCTGGGCAAGCCCCTGGCACAGTTCTTCGGCCTGTCGGTGCTGTTGGACCAGTTGCAGGCCCGGGCTCCCGACATGTCGGGAGCCAGCGTCGTGCTGCGTGACGGGAGGGTGCTGGCGTCGGTTGGCAAGGCTCCCGAGGCGGCTGCTTTGCTGCATGCATTGGCGTCGGGCAAGGACGATGAAGGCAAGGGCGTTACCCTTAGCGCATTAGGCGCGGCGCAGCAGGCTGGCGGCGGCCTGGTGACGGTGGCCGTTCCTCTGGCGGGGGCCAAGAGCGCTATCGGCGGTGCGGTGGTTTTGCAGGTACAGCCGCAGGATTTGCGCAAGAACACGCTGCTGACCGAGAACCTCCAGGTGCTGGCCTTGACCACGCTGGGCGCGGCCCTGGTTCTGGCCCTGGTGTTTCGCTATGCCATGCCTTTGCACGAGCTCGCCGCGGCCGGCAAGACCAGGCTGCTCGCGCCCTTGCTGATCCTGTTGTTGGCCCAGGGCATTTATGCCGCCTACACCATCCAGACTTTCCGCCATGCCTGGGTCGAGGTCACCCTGGACAACACGCGCATTGTCGGCCAGGGCCTGCAAAGCGACCTGGATCGCGTGCTGGGCTACGGCATAGCGCCGGATCACCTGCGCGGCGTCGAACGGCCCATGGCCAGGCTGGCTGCGTCCTTTCCCATGATAGGCGAGGTGCAGTTGCTGGCTGCCGACGGCCGGGTGCTGAACCGGGCGGACGCGCGCGGCGCCTTGCCGCTGGCCCAGGAGGACGAGGCCAGCGACGGCCTGGTGTTTCCCTTGAAGGCGCGGCCCGACGGGCCGGTGCTGGCCCAACTGCGCATATTGCTGGACGAAGGGCTGATCGCCGCCGGTGTCCGCGGGCGCATCCTGGATGCCGGCACCGTCGTCGCGGTGGCGCTGGTGGCGGCCATCGAATTGTTCCTGTTGCTGGCCTTGCTGATGGACAGGGCGTTCTCGGCGCCGCTGCGGGCGGCATCGGGCGAACCCATAGGGCTGGACGACAGCTCGCAGGTGGGCATGGTGGTGCGGCCGGTCATGTTCGGCTTTCTCTTCGCCATGGCCCTGCCCTTGAGCTTTCTTCCCCTTTATGCCCGCTCGCTCCTGTCCCCCGAGTCCCTGGAGCAGGGAGGGAACTTCCTGATGGCGCTGCCCATCGCCGCCGAGATGGCCTGCGGTCTGCTCACCGCCTTGCTGGCCGGCCGCCTTACCGACAGGCGCGGCTGGCAGTTTCCGGTGCTGGCGGGCCTGCTGGTGTCGTTTGCCGGCAACCTGGCTTGCGCCTGGGCCGGCTCTTTGCCGGCCTTCATCGGGGCAAGGGGGCTGGTTGGCCTGGGCTACGGCCTGACGTGGATGGGCTTGCAGGGCTTCATCGTGGTTCGCAGTCCCGCCGCCTATCGCGGGCGCAATATGGCGTCCGTGATCGCCGGGCTGTTTGCCGGACACCTGTCGGGAGCGGCCGTGGGTGCGATGCTGATGCAGCAATGGGGATCCAGTGCCGTTTTCGTCGTTGCGGCGATACTGACGGCCCTGCCCGCCTTGGGTGTATTGACCCTGATGTGGCCCTATCGTCATATGGGCCGGAAGCTTGTCAGCGTTGCGGCCGGTTCCTCGCAGCGCTCGTGGACGGCGCTGCGCAAGCTGCTGGCCACGCGCGACTTCGGCATGCTGCTGGCGGGCTGCATCGTGCCCTTCTCGATTGCGCAAGTCGGCCTGCTGACCTATGCGCTGCCTTTGTATGCCGAGGCCTACGGCGCGAGCGCCGGCAGCGTCGGGCGCGTGCTGATGCTTTACGGCTTATGCGTCATCTATGTCGGACCTTATATGGCCAGGCTGGCCGACCAGAGCGCCTACAAGAAGCATTGGATCGTGGCGGGCGGCCTGGTGGGCAGCGCCGGTTTGCTAAGCCTGTACTTTGCCAGCGGCATTGTCGCCGCCGCGCTATCCGTGGTTTTGCTGGCGCTGGCCAGCTGCCTGGCCGGCGGCGCGCAGACCGCCTACATGCTGTCGCTGGACAACGTTCAGCGCTACGGCGCGGGCGGCGCAACCAGCGTCATGCGCGCGGCGGACAAGTTCGGACAGATGCTGGGGCCATTGATGGTGGGCGGCTTGTTCGCGTCCCTGGGCATTTCCGGCGGTCTGGCGGTGACCGGAGCGGTGTATCTGGCGGCTACGCTGGCCTTCCTGTTTGTGGCTCCCAGGCTGCACACTGCTTAGCCGTCAAGCGCGCCACCCGTGCCGTCAGCCCGGTGCACAGTTGCGGAGCAATGGTTTCCGCGGATCGGGCAAGCTGTTCCGCGGGCAAGCCGGCCTGGCCCCACAGGGTAACCAGCGTGCCCGCTGCGGCCTGGGGCTGGTCTGTCAGGTCTATGGTCAACGTGTCCATAGACACCCGGCCGATGATAGGGCTTTCCCGGCCGTCGACCAGCACGTAGGCGTCTTCCGCGATTCGGCGCGGATAGCCGTCGGCGTAGCCGCAGCGCACCAGCCCTATCCGCATGTCTCTGGAAGCCTGGAAGGTTCCGCCGTAGCCCAGCCGGCAGCCCGCACGCAAGGTTTGCAGGCCGTAGATGGGCGCTTGCAGCGCCATGGCGGGGCGGAAACCCAGGTCGGCGCCGTTCGTGCCGGGCAAAGGGCTAAGTCCATACAAGGAGATTCCACTGCGCACCCAATCGCTTTGCGTCGCGTAGCCGGGGGCGTTCAGCAGGGCCGCCGAATTTTCCGTGCACAGGACGCCGGGCAGGCCCGCGATGACTTCCTGGAATGCCTGCCGTTCCGCCGGCAGGCTGTCCGGGTCTTCGGATTCGGCATAGTGGCCCAGGTGTCCCACATCGGCCACGCGTCCCGCCGCTTTCAGCGCCAGCAGCCGGTGGTAGGCCTGCGGATAGTCGATGTCGCTGAACCCCGAATGATGCAATTGGCCGCTATGGCGCAACCATATGTGGGGCGGCGGGCCTGATTGCAGCGCGTGCAACTCGGCCAGTTGCTCCTCGCTGTCGATGATCAGGTGCAGTGGGGAAAGCTTGGGGTCGCACAGCTCGTCGGCGTGGAACTGGGGGCTCATGACGAGTATGGGCTTGGTCCAGCCCATGGACCGGGCCTCGTGGGCGTCGGACAAGGCCAGCACGGCCAGGCCGTCGGCCGCCTGTAGCCCTGCAAGCGCGTGGGCCAGCGTGTGGCCGTAGGCATCGGCCTTGACGACCGCCCATATATGGGGCGTCTGCCCGTTTTTGCCTGTTGCCAGGTGCCGCAGATGCTGGAGGTTGTACGCGATGGCCGTTGTGTCGATGCGCGCGAAGGTTGCTGCGGGAGGGCCGGCCAGGTGGCGGCGTGTGACGGCTGCGGCGGGCATCACGGTGCTCAAGGTCTAGTCTCCGTCGGCGGCGTTGGCCGCGGTCAGGCGCAGATGGTTCTTGCCCTCGTCGTGGTGATAGTCGATGCTTTGCAAGTAGTGCCGCATCAGGCGTATGCCGTGGCCGCCGATGCGGGTCTCGTCCAGTGTGGCGGCAAGCTCGGCCGGCGTGCGTTGGGTGGGATCGAAGGGGATGCCGTTGTCGACGATGTCGATGGCGACGGACCGATTGTTCCGCAGCACCGCCAGGGATATCCGGGGCTGTGCCGGACCGCCCTTTTTCGGGTCGAAGCCGTACATGACGACGTTGCTCAGCGCTTCGTCCAGGCATAGGGCAAGCTGGAATGCCAGGCGCGTGGGCCAGCGTTCGGCCTCGGCCACCGATTCCAGCCAGGCAAGCGCCTGTGGAATGGCGTCGGGGCCGGGGGCGAGTGGCAGGGAGGCGATCGTCTGCATAGCGTATGGGCCGATGGAGTCAGTGGTCGAAATGTAATCGAAAGAAGGCCTGGCCATCGCGAGTACCGCTGCCGAGCCGGTCCGCCAGGCGCTTGAGCAGCGTGTGGGACACGCCGGCCAGGGCATCGTCCAGCGCCGCATGGAAGGCCTCGTCGTCGACATCCAGCAGTGTGGCATGGGAGGCGTTCGGCTTGGGCTGCAGCGTCAGCGGCTGCCCTTCGTGCAGCAGTTCGAAGTCGAGGTTGAATTCGTCGAAGCTGCCGCGGATCTCCCGCAAGCGGCGGTTGCCGCCCGCCGCCTGCAGGGCTTCTGCCGCTTCCATAGCCGCCTGGGCCGCCCGGCGCACGACGTCGCGGCGCGCCGCCCAGACGGCGCCCTGGGCTTCGACGAAATCCACGATATTCTGGGTCTGCGGCGCCTCACCATCCAGTTTGAGCGCTGCCCGCTGGGACGTGCCCAGCCGGAACAGCAGGTTCAGGCAGATGGCGGTCAGGCCGGCGACGATGATGCCGTTCTTGGCCATGAATTGGATCGACGCGGGCGCCGCATCGGCCATGGCCGGCAGGAGAATCACGCCCATGCCGGCCACGAAGGACAGGCCTATCATGAAGATGCCGCGCGTATCCATGGAGCGCGATACGATAAGTTCTATGCCCGAGACGATCAGGTAGGCGGAGGCGTACAGCTCGACGGCGCCGATGACCGGTGTGGGTATCAGCGTCAAGGCCAGTGTGACCTTTGGCAAGAAGGCGATGCAGGCCAGAAGCAGCCCGGTCAGCAGGCCTATCCAGCGCGATGTGGATCGGCTGATGTGGGCCATGGCGATGTTGGCGGACGATATGGCGCTTGGGCAGGCGCCCATCCAGGCGCTCAGCAGATTGCCCAGGCCATTGGCGCGTATGCCTCCGCCGACCATGCGCATGTCGGGCCGGCGCCAGTCGGCGTCGTTCATCTTGTGCATCAGCACCACGCCGCCGAAGGTATCCAGTTGGGTCATCAAGGCCAGCACGGCCACGGCGGCCAGTATGCCGGGGTTGACGCCGAACTCGGGCGCCGGGGGAGCGGGAAGGTCGAAAACCGGTGTGGCCGCCAGGGTATCGAGGCCATGCAGCCGGCCGAAGAAGGCCGCCAGCGCAACGCCGACGGCAAGGCCGGTCAGCAAGGCGAACAGCTTCGCGCGGCTGTTGCCCCAGATGGAAAGCGTGACTATCACCACCAGGGTGATCCCGCCTATCAAGGCATCGATCCGGTCCACGCCGGCGGCGGCGTCCAGGCCGGTAGTATGGGTTAGCGCCGGCGGGATCAGCGACAGGCCCGCCACGCAAACCACTATGCCGGCCACGGCGGGCGGCAGCAGGGCCCGCAGGCGTGGAACGACGTAGCCGGCGCCCAGCGCGACGACCCCGTTGACCACACCCACCAGGACCAACCCGCCGAGGCCGTACTCGGCGGCCACCATGCCGGATATGACGACCAGCAAAGGGTCGGGCATGTGGATCAGCAGCATGCCCGATCCCATTCGGCCGCCCCAGGATTGCAGGAGGGTGGCCAGCGCCATGCCCAGAATGGAGGCTGTGACCATGTCCCGAGTGGTTTCGGCGTCCAGCCCGCCTATCCGGGCGGCGGCCAGGACGTAGGCGATGAGGGCCAGGGCGGTTGCGCAGTGCTGCGCGGCCAGCCCGAATAGCGCGAACGCCGGCGGCCTGTCGTTGCATGCATAAGCCAGGTCGTGGGGACGCTTGAAGGCGGGCAATGGCGGCAGCTTCATATCGATGGAGGCGGCGTGACGTGGGCTCGGATCGCTGGGTTCTGCATGAATTTTTAACACATCTTTACAAATATCATAGTCGCTATAAGGTGGCTGGTGTGAATTTTTTAGAGGATTCTCTTGGTGCTTGGGGACACAATCGTTACAATCGGCTTCTTTGAATAAAACGGTTGAGCTATGACTCTTTCCAGTGAAAAGGTAGGTGACGTTCTGGTGGTTTCACCGGCGGGCCAGATCAATAGCGCCAATGCCGCCGACGTGGAGTCCGGGCTTTTGGCGTTCGTGGAGCAAGGCGAGCGGCTTTGCGTGCTGGACCTGAATCAGCTGGACTACATCTCCAGCGCTGGCCTGCGGGTCGTGTTGATGCTGGCCAAGCGCCTGAAGCAGAATTCGGGGCAGTTGGTTTTGTGCAGCTTGCAGCCGCAAGTCCACGAGGTCTTCGACATCAGCGGTTTTCTGTCCATCCTGACGGTGGTCGACAGCCGCCCGGCCGCACTGAGCAAACTGGCGGCCTAAGACCGCATCACGCGCCCGGCAGCAGCGCGCGCAATGGCGCAAGGGCCTGGCGCAGTTGCTCGAAGGCGGCTTCGCGCTGGGCGTCCAGATCCTGGGCCTGTTCCAGCTCGATGGGCGTAAACCTTAGCGTATCCCCGGGCATGCATTGGGCGATGGCGGGCAGATCGACGCTGGCGACGTGGGCTATCTTGGCGTACCCCCCGGTGGTCTGGCGATCCGCCATCAGCACGATGGGCTTGCCGTCGGGCGGCACCTGCACGCTGCCGAAGCTGGTGGCCTCGGACAGCAATTGCGCACTGCTTTTCAGTTCCAGTGTGTTTCCTTCCAGACGATAGCCCATGCGCTCCGATTGCGGGCTGATCCGGTATTCGCCGGAGAAAAAATCCTTGACCGACTTGTCCTTGAAAAGGACCGTGTGCGCGCCGCGCATGGCGCGCATGGCCTCGCGGGGGGCCAGTCCGAGCAGCGCGGGAAGGTATATCTTGATGTCCCAAAGCGCCCGGGCCAGCGCTTCCGGCTTGTGCTCGCCAAGCTGACGGCGCAGGGGCAGGACATCGCCGGCGCGCAGGGCGCGTCCCTGGTAGCCGCCGAAGCCGCCCCGCAGGTAAGTGCCGCGGCTGGACAGCAGAACGGGCAGGGCTATGCCGCCGTGCCAGGCGACATAAGCCCGCAGGCCTGCCGTTCTGGCGCCGAAGGCCAGTACGTCGTCTTTGCGCAGGATCAGGGGCCGGTTATTGGGAACGGGCTTGCCGTTCACGGTGGGGCTCAGGGCCGCGCCGGTGATGGCAATGCAGGCCGGCGATTCGAAACGCAGCGTCGGCCCGGACAAGGTGATTTCAAGCGTGGCCTCGTCCTGGGGATTGCCTGCCAGCAGGTTGGCCAGCCGATGCGCGCGCAGGTCCATGGCCCCGCCCACCGGCACGCCCAGATGCTGGTAGCCCTTGCGCCCCAGGTCCTGGAAGCTGGACAGCAGGCCGGGTTTCATGACGGTGACGCTCATGGCCGCTCCTGCTTCAGCGCACGGTATTCGTCGGGGCTGATGGGAACGAAGCGGATGGTGTCGCCCGGCGACAGCAGTGTGGCGGGGTTCTTGGCCGGATCGAACAAGATGGATGGCGTGTTGCCTATGATGTGCCAGCCGCCCGGCGACACATTGGGGTAGATCATGGTCTGGCGATTGGCGATGGCCACGGAGCCGGCCGGCAATGCCGTGCGGGGTGTGGCGCGTCGGCCTATGGCCAGCCGCGGGTCATGCACCCCGATATACGGCGCGCCGGGCGCAAAACCCAGCATGAATACATAGGCGGTGGGCCCGCTGTGCAGGCGTACGACCTCGTCGGCGTCCAGCTTGCAATGCGCGGCCACTTCGGCCAGGTCGGGCCCGAACTCGCCGCCATAGCAGACGGGAATCTCGATTTGCCGCGCTTGCGCGGGGGAGTGCCGGGTGTTCAAGGCGGCGCCCAGCACGTTTTCGATTTCGTCCGCCAATTGCCGGAATGCGGCCTTGGCGCCGGAGGGGCGCGGCTGATAATGCACGGCGACCGAGTTGAAGGCCGGGACGACGTCGGTAACGCCCGAAAGGGCGGCCTGCCGCAAGGCGGCGGCCGCCGCGGCGCAACGCTGCCCGACTTCCACGTCGATGCCGTCGCCCAATACCAGCAGCAGGCTTCGGTCGCCCTGCGGGATGATGGTCCAGCTCCGTGTCGCGGCCTCATTCATGCGCGGCACCCGGTCTTGCGCCGTGCTTGTGCTTACTTGGCGAACAGCGAGTCAAGGTCTTTGAATGACTTGAATTCCAGGGCATTGCCCGACGGATCCATGAAGAACATGGTGGCCTGCTCGCCGGCTTCGCCCTTGAAGCGCACATAGGGTTCGATGACGAACTTGGTGCCGGCCTTGCGCAGCTTGTCGGCCAGGGTTTCCCACACGCTCATTTCCAGCACCGCGCCGAAATGGCGGACCGGCACGTTGTGCGCGTCCACGCTGCTGGTGCGCGTGCTGCCGCATTCATCTGGGGACAAGTGCGCCACGATCTGGTGGCCGTAGAAGTCGAAGTCCACCCATTGGTCGGACGAGCGGCCTTCGGGACAGCCCAGCAGTTCGCCGTAGAAGTTGCGGGCTTCGGCCAGGTCGCGTACCGGAAAGGCCAGGTGAAAGGGGGGTAGCTGTTTTTGCGTGGACATGGAGGACTCCGAGTACGGTTTTGCTTTGCCTTCTGCGGCGCTGCTTGCTCCCATTTTATCGATATTTCAGCAAATGTCCGGGGCCGGCCGGCCCGGGCATTTGCCGCGGCATGGCTATTGGTCCGCGATGCTCACACGCGCAGGCGGGAAAGTCAGCGAAAACAGGCTGCCGGCCCCGAGGCGGCTGTGTATGGCCAGTTCGGCATTGTGCCGCATGGCCACATGCTTGGTAATGGCCAGGCCCAGTCCGGTGCCGCCGGTGGCGCGCGACCTGCCGCGGTCCACGCGGTAGAAACGCTCGGTCAGGCGCGGGATGTCTTGCGAGGCGATGCCTATGCCGGTGTCCTGGACCGAATAGCAAGCATGGCCGCCTTCGGTGATATACCAGCTGACGGTAATGGTGCCGTCCTTGGGCGTGTAGCGGATGGCGTTGGTCAGCAGATTGGATACCGCCGATGCCAGCTCGGTCTCTATGCCGGTGATGCACAGGTCCTCGGCGATGTTTTCGACGAAGACATGCTGGTCATTGGACAATATGCGGCCCTGCTGCAGGGCGGTGTGGATCAGTTGGCTCATGCGCACCGGTTCGCCTTCCGCGTGCGGCGACGATTCCAGCGTCGACAGGGTCAGCAGGTCGGCCACGATGGCCTGCATGCGCTGGGCCTGTTCCAGCATCAAGGTCTGGTAACGCGTGCGCTGTTCGGCGCTCAGGGAATCCGGCGGCATGTCGCGCAGCGTTTCCAGGAAGCCCGACAGCACAGTCAGGGGCGTGCGCAGTTCGTGCGAGACGTTGGCCACGAAATCCTTGCGCGTGGTTTCCAGCTTTTCGACCTGGGTGACGTCACGGGTCACGATCAGGAATTGGCCCACCCCGTAGCGGGTCAGTTGCACCAGCAGGGTTTTCTCCTGCCCGGGCTTGTCCATGTGCAGCAGAATGGGGCCGGGCCAGGATGCTTGGCGAGCGTAGCGGGCGAATTCCGGCGCGCGCAGGATATTGAAAATGCTGTGCCCGCGGTCGGTTTGCAGGCTCAGGCCGATGTGGTCGCTGGCCATCTGGTTGCACCAGGTCAGGTGCATGGCTTCATCCAGGGTGATGGCGCCGTCGGGCAGGGCCTCGGCCGCCAGCATGATGCCGTCGACGTGCCGGTTCAGCAGGTCCAGGTCTTGCGTGTTCTTGCGCAGCTTGCGGTAAATGGGGGCCAGCACCTCGTCCCAGGGCCCCACCGAAGACGGCGGCGGGCTGTCTATGTCCACGACCCAGCGTGCAATGCGCGAAAGCTGCAGGCCGCTGACCAGTATCATGGCGATCAGGCCGAAGGAGAAAACGCCCCAGCCGGTGCTGGACCCAAGCCACGAGCCGCAAAGCCAGCCCAGCACTGCCCACAAGCCGATTGAAATCAGGGTTTTGATCATGTTGACGATGTTTCAAGGGCCGTGGGGCCGCCTGGCCTTCTTTATTGTTCGCTTACGAAATATTGGGGAGCTGGCTGGTAAACCGGTATCCCGCGCCGCGCACGGTTTCAACGTGGTTTTCGTGCCCGCTGGGCTCCAGGGCCTTGCGCAACCGCCGTATGTGCACGTCCACCGTGCGTTCTTCGACGAAGACGTGGTCGCCCCACACTTGGTCGAGCAACTGGGCGCGCGAAAACACGCGCTCCGTATGCGTCATGAAAAAGTGTAGCAGGCGGAATTCGGTGGGGCCCACCGTAAGCGCCTTGTCCTTGCCGCTGACGCGGTGCGTGGCGGGATCCAGCTTCAGGCTGCCTATCTGGATGAGGTCGTCCGTCAGTTGTGGCGCCCGCCTGCGCAGCACCGCCTTGATGCGGGCGATCAGTTCCTTGGGCGAGAACGGCTTGGTGATGTAGTCGTCCGCACCCGCTTCCAGGCCTTCCACCTTGTCGTGTTCGGCGCCTTTGGCGGTCAGCATGATGACCGGGATGCCGCGGGTGCGCTCATCCGAGCGCAGTGTCTTGGCCAGGGTGATGCCCGATGCGCCGGGCAGCATCCAGTCCAGCAGGATCAGGTCGGGAAGCTCGGCGCGTATCAGGGTCTGGGCCTGCTCCGCGTCGAAGGCGCGCAGCACCTTGTGGCCGGCGAACGATAGGTTCACCGAAATCAGCTCCTGGATGGCGGGCTCATCTTCTACAACGAGTATGGTCGTGCTCATAGCGCCTGAATAATAATGTATAGCGTTTGATCGGGGACGGAACCGGCCGATTTGGGCCTGTCCGGCATATTCGTGAACATAATATGGCTTGAATATGTCAGGTTTGTGAAAATCGACCGCATGTCGCGATTTTCGGCTGGAGTCGAGTTGCGACGGCCGTTTTTGTCGGTAAAACTCGGCCTCAAAGACGGGTTTGCACCCTCCGGACGTGCGTGGATGTTGTACGATGATCGGATCATGCAAAATACCCGTATTCCCTCTTCCGACCGGCCTTCGGCCGATACACCCCCGGAATCCAGCACGCATTTTGGCTTTGCCACTGTCAGCGAAGCCGAAAAAGCCGGCAAGGTCGCCCAGGTGTTCCATTCGGTGGCGGACCGCTACGACGTCATGAACGACCTGATGTCCGCCGGCCTGCATCGCGTATGGAAGGCGTTCACCATCGGCCGCGCCAACGTGCGCCCCGGCATGAAGGTGCTGGACATCGCCGGCGGCACCGGGGACCTGGCGCGGGCATTCGCCAAGAAGGCGGGCGCCACGGGCGAGGTCTGGCTTACCGACATCAACGATTCCATGCTTCGAGTGGGGCGTGATCGCCTGACCGATAAAGGCCTGCTGGTGCCCACGGCGGTCTGCGACGCCGAAAAACTGCCTTTCCCCGACGCTTATTTTGATCGGGTCAGCGTGGCCTTCGGCTTGCGCAACATGACGCACAAGGATAGGGCGCTGTCCGAGATGCGGCGGGTGCTCAAGCCCGGCGGCAAGCTGCTGGTGCTGGAGTTTTCGCGCATCGCCAAGCCGCTGTCGCCGGCTTACGACTGGTATTCCTTCAACATCCTGCCCTGGCTGGGCAAGAAAGTGGCGGGTGACGAGGCCAGTTACCGCTATCTGGCCGAGTCCATACGCATGCACCCCGACCAGGACACGCTGGCCGGCATGCTTAGTGCGGCCGGCCTGTCGCAGGTGCGCTATTTCAACCTCAGCGCCGGCCTGGTGGCCTTGCACGAGGGCGTCAACCTGGGCTGACGGAACTTCTTTTCTTTCCGCAGGTCCTATGCTAATGTTCAGCTTCCCGTAAGATTCCCGTTCCGGGTTCTTGGGGAAGCGCATCATCAAAGAGAATCTATTGGCAAGCGCGCCGGGGCGCGCTGCCTTACAGGAGCAATACATGTCTCAACGTTTTTCGCGGCTGTTGGCTGTGGCCATGCTGGTGGTTTCGGCGGGCGCCATGCTGTCCGTGTCCTTCGATGCCGAGGCCCGTCGAGCCGGCGGTGGTAAAAGCTTCGGCCGCCAGTCCTCCAACGTGACGCAACAGCGTCAAGCGGTTACTCCGCCGGCCGCCGCTACCACCACGACTCGGTCGGCGGCTCCCGCCGCGGCCGGCGCCGCAGCCGCCGGCACGGCCGCCAAAAGCGGTATGTCGCGCTGGCTCGGCCCCATTGCCGGCATCGCGGCCGGCTTAGGTATCGCAGCCCTGCTTTCCAGCCTGGGCCTGTCGGGCGCATTTCTTGAAATGATGTCCAGCCTGCTGCTGATCGGCCTGCTGGTGTTCGGCGTAATATTCATCGTGCGCAAGCTGCGCGGCGGGGCGGCTCGTCCGGCCATGCAGCAGGCGGGCGGGGCCAGCACCATGAACCGGCAAAACGACGCGCAGCCGCAAAACGCCTGGCGCGAGCAAGCTGCTCCCGCGGCAGCCGCTTCGGCGGCGGTGCCGGCCAGCACGGTACCCGCGCCTCCCATCGACGAAAAATGGTTCATTCCCGGCGATTTCAACACGGCCGCCTTCCTGGCTACCGCCAAGGCGCAGTTCATTGAAATCCAGTCGGTGTGGGACAGCGGCAATGTGGACAAGCTGCGCGAATACATGACCGACGACCTGGTTGCCGAAATCAAACCTGAAATCCTGGCTCGCAGCGGTGAAAACTCCACCGAGGTCGTGCTGCTGAACGCCGAGCTCCTGGGCATCGAAGCCGTGTCCGGCGGCCACCTGGCCAGCGTCCGCTACTCGGGCATGCTGCGCGAGGCCAAGGATGCCGAGGCCTTCCGTTTCGAAGAAGTCTGGAACCTGTACAAGGCCGACAACGCCGGCTGGCTGCTGGCGGGCATACAGCAGATTCCCATCGAATACGCCAGCTAAGTCAGGCTGGTGGGGGCGTGCGCGCGTAAAACCGTTAAACTTGAGCTCTTGCTATACAGGCTCTAACCCTACGGCTTAGCCGCGTACGCCCGACCATGTTTCCTCTGCCTCCTTTCCTTGCACCCTCCGCGGTGCACGCCCGTATTCTGAACAAGCTGCTGCAGCGGGAAGACTGGGCGCGCGACCGCCTGAGCCGGCATTCCGGGAAAACCGTCAGCTTCGCCGTCGGCGGCTTCAAAACGGGCTTTACCGTGCAGTCCAGCGGCCTCGTGCAGGCCGGCGATCCGGCCATCGTTCCCGATGTCACCCTGACCATTCCCGCCGACAAGCTGTCCAGCTTGCCCTCCCTGCTGCGCACCCGCGATCCCGACGCGATTGCCGACATCATGCGCATTGAAGGCGATGCCGGCCTGGCACGGGTGGTGTCCGACCTTGCGCGCGACTTGCGCTGGGACGTCGAAGACGACCTGTCCAGATTGGTCGGAGACGTGGCGGCCCTGCGCCTGTTGCAGGCGGGGAAGGTAGTAACCCAGGGCTTGCGGCAGGCGGCGAACCGCCTGTCGGGCAATGTGGGCGAGTTCTTGTCCGAGGAAAGCGGGCTGATGGCCAACCGGCCGGCCTTCGACGATTGGACGGGCCGCCTGCGGGCCATGCGCGAACGGCTGGACGGCCTCGAGGCCCGCGTGGCGTCTCTGGGCCCACGCGGCTCGCTGGGCAAGGGCTGATTCCATGTTCACGCTTTTCCGCTTGCTGCATATCGTTTGCGTGGCCTTGCGATACAGGCTGGACGAACTGGTGCTGTCCAGCATCAAGCACCCCGTGGCCCACGGCTTGCTGCGCATCGTGCGCTTCGGACGCCAGCCCAAGATGCCGCGCGGCGTCCGGCTGCGCCTGGCGCTGGAATCGCTGGGGCCTATTTTCGTCAAGTTCGGCCAGGTGCTTTCCACCCGTCGCGACCTGATTCCCCTGGATGTGGCGCTGGAACTGGCATTGCTGCAGGACAGGGTGCCGCCATTTCCGTCCGACCAGGCCGCAGCCAGCATTGAAGCGGCGCTGGGCGCCTCGCCGCACACGCTCTTCAAGCATTTTGAAACCGATCCGGTCGCCTCGGCCTCGATCGCGCAGGTCCATTTTGCCGTCTTGCACGACGGGCGCGAGGTGGCCGTCAAAGTGCTGCGCCCGGGCATGCGCGAGATCATCGAAAAAGACCTGACCCTGCTGGGCGTGCTGGCCAGGCTGGTCGAGCGTTTGGCGGCGGACGGGCGCCGTCTGAAGCCGCGCCAGGTGGTGGCGGAGTTCGACAACTACCTGCACGACGAGCTCGACCTGATCCGCGAGGCCTCCAATTGCAGCCAGCTGCGGCGCAATTTCTCGGCCGAGCGCGGCCGCGAACACCTGCTGATGGTGCCCGAAGTCGTGTGGGAATACTGTGCAACCACGGTGTTCACCATGGAGCGCATGCGCGGCATTCCCGTCAGCCAGATCGAGCGCCTGAAGGCGGCCGGCATCGACACGCGGGAACTGGGTCGCATGGGGGTCGAAATCTTCTTCACCCAGGTCTTTTCCGACGGTTTTTTCCACGCCGACATGCATCCGGGCAATATCTACGTGTCTGACCAGCCCGAGACGCTGGGCCGCTATATTGCGCTGGACTTCGGCATCGTGGGCTCCCTGTCCGAGTTCGACAAGAATTATCTGGCCCAGAATTTCCTGGCCTTCTTCCGGCGCGACTACCATCGCGTGGCGCAACTGCACATCGAGTCGGGCTGGGTGCCGGCGACCACGCGCGAAGAAGAGCTGGAAGGCGCGGTGCGTGCGGTGTGCGAACCCTACTTCGACCGGCCCTTGTCCGAAATATCGCTGGGCCAGGTGTTGCTGCGCTTGTTCCAGACCTCGCGCCGCTTCAACGTTGAGATCCAGCCTCAACTGGTCCTGCTGCAGAAAACGCTGTTGAACGTCGAAGGCATGGGGCGCGAGCTGGACCCCGGCCTGGATCTATGGAAAACCGCCAAGCCCTATCTGGAAAAATGGATGCACGAGCGCGTCGGCCTGGCCGGCCTGCGCAAGCAGATGGAAAAGGAAGCCAGCCAGTGGTCGCAGCTGCTGCCCCAGATCCCGCGCCTGGTCCACGCCAACCTGAGCCGGCACGACGCCGGCCCTGGGTTAAACTTGGAGCTGGAGCGCATGCGGCGCGCCCAAGAGCAGACGAACAGGCTGTTGATCGTCCTGCTGGCCGTGATTGCGACGGGCTTGGGCGTGGCGGTGTGGGCGCTGACACGACAGTGACGCCATGCCCGTTTTACCCGACAGTGCGGCGCGAATCGGCGCCCAAGGTTTTAGCCACGGCATTGACATGTTTTTGTTAAATGGCCGCTTTATAGTGCAGGGTCGGTTCCAAGTCCAAGCCCTGCCCGGTGTACCGGATATACATTAAGAGAGATCTCCCATGCTTTACCCTGAATTGTTCAAGTCCATGGAAGCGGTGCGCTGGAATATGGCCTCCGATATTCCCTGGGACGACTTCGATGCCAGCAAGCTGAGCGACGATCAGGCCTATACGATCAAGATGAACGCCATTACCGAGTGGGCAGCCTTGCCGGCCACGGAAATGTTCCTGCGCGACAATCGCGACGACAGCGATTTCAGCGCTTTCATGTCGATATGGTTTTTCGAGGAACAAAAGCATTCGTTGGCGCTTATCGAATACCTGCGTCGCTTCCGCCCCGATCTCGTCCCCACCGAAGAAGAACTGCACAAGGTGCGCTTCGAGTTCGATCCGGCGCCGGCGCTGGAAACGCTGATGCTGCATTTTTGCGGCGAGGTCCGGCTCAATCACTGGTACCGTCGCGCTTCCGACTGGCATACCGAACCCGTCATCAAATCCATCTACAAGATCATCGCCCAAGATGAAGCCCGCCATGCCGGCGCCTACCTGCGCTACATGAAGCGCGCCCTGGTCCACCAGGGGCGCGAGTTCGGCCATAACGCCCGCATCGCCTTTTCCAAGATAGGCGTGCTGATGGCCTCGGCCCACCGCACCCCGCAGGCCTTGCACCCCACCAATCTGCACGTCAACAAAGACATGTATCCCCAGGATACGGTGCAGTCCAAGCTGCCCTCGCCGGGTTGGCTGGAAAACTGGCTGGACAACCAGATTTGTTTCGACAAGGACTGGGAAGGCAAAGTCAGTTCGCGCATCCTGCACAATATGTCGCTGCTGATGGACAGCACCTTCAATACCGTGCAGGACTTGAACCGCTACCGCAAAGACCTGCTGAAAGGGCTGATGCCGGCATAATGGCGCTCCCGTCTACCCTAGGCACGGACCAACCGGCGGGCATGCCCGCCCGCTTCGAATCCAAGATCCTGACGCGCGGCGACTGCGTGGCGGCGGTCCGGGCTGGCGTATTGCCGCGTCCGCTTATTTTCACCAACGGTGTATTCGATATCTTGCACCGGGGCCATGTCACCTATCTGGATAGGGCCGCCCAATTGGGCGCCAGCCTGATCGTGGCTCTGAACACCGATGCATCCGTGCGCCGCCTGGGCAAGGGCGACGACCGCCCTTTGAACGGCCTGGCGGATCGCGCCGCGCTGTTGGCGGCCTTGTCATGCGTCAGTATGGTCACCGAGTTCGACGAGGACACCCCCCAGACGCTTATAGAGCAACTGCGTCCCGATGTCATCGTCAAGGGCGGCGATTACGACATGGAAATCCTGCCCGAAACCGCCAGCGTGAAAAGCTGGGGCGGCAGGGCGGTGGCGATACCCTTTGAATTCCAGCGCTCCACGACGGCCCTGATAGGCAAGATCCGGAGCTAGACGGCCTTGCCGCCGACCCGCCCGGGGGCGGTTCGGTTCAAGCCGCTACTTGAGCAACTGATTGATGGCGACGATGTCCTGGTCGTTCAGGATGCCGCTGCTGGCTTTCAGCTTCAGGCTGTTCATCAGCGTGTCGTAGCGTGCGCGCGCCAGGCTGCGCTGTGTTTCGTATAGCTGCTGCTGGGCATTGAGCACGTCGATGTTGATGCGCACGCCCAGTTTGTAGCCCGTCTGGTTCGCGTCCAGGGAGGCCTGGCTGGATTGCTCGGCCGCTTTCAAGGCCTTGACCTGCGACAACCCGGAAGTCACTCCCGAAAAATACTGTTGCGTCGATTGCACCGCCTGCCTCTTGGCCTGCTCGAGCTCGTAGCGGGCTTGCTGCAGGCGCGAGGTCTGTTCGCGGACGACGGACGAGATTTCCCCGCCGGTGAAAATCGGAATGGAAAGCCGCAAGCCCACCGTGCTGTCCAGCGAGCGGGGGCCGCCGTTGGGGTAATAGATGCCGCGATCCGAGGCGCTGCCGGTCTGGGCCTGCAACTGTACGGTGGGGTAGTGCTGGCTTTTCGCGATGTCGATCTGCTTTTCGACGATCTTGGTGTTCAAATCTGCCTGGGCGACGGTCAGGCTGGAACTGGCGGACTGCGCCGTCCAGTCGTCCAGGCGATTGGGCTCGGGCGCCGGCAATACGGTGTCGGGAGCCAGCCTGGCAAGCGTTTTTGGGCGCTCGTTGATGATTTTGGCCAACTGATCCTGGCTGACCTGCAGCGCATTGACCGCCTGCAGCTCGCCGGCGTTCAGCAGGTCCAGCCGCGACTGCGCTTCGTAGGTGTCGGTGATGGTGGTGCTGCCCAGCTCGAAGCCCCGCTTGGCGGCTTCCAATTGCGTTTCGACCGCTTTTTTCTGGGCCCGCACGGTTTGCAAGGTGTCTTGCGCCGCCAGGATATCGAAATAGGCTTGTGCAACGCGCAGTATCAGGTCCTGATAAGCGCGCGCTTGAGTGACGTCGGCCGATTTTGCCATGAACTCGGCGCGCTTCAGGCCGCCCCAGGCCCCCACGTCGAACACTGGCTGCACCAGAGTCAGCGCCCACAGGCCGCGGCCTTTGCGGGAGCTGTCGTTCATGCCTTGCAGTCGCCGCGTATCGTCGACTTCGCCGATAGCGCTGGCCGTGATGTAGGGCAGCAGTTGGGCCTTGGCTTGCGGGACGATTTCCTGGCCGGCGTCGCGGCCCGCGCGGCTGGCCGCATAGCTAGGGTCGCGTTGCAGCGCCATCTGCCATACTTCAAGCAGGTCCTGGGAATGGGATGGCGCCGCGCCGATTGCCAGAAGCAGCGCGATCCCCAGTTGTTGTACGCGCCGACAGGCTCTAGGCATTTAGAACTTGAATTGTGGGACTGTTGCGCCGCGCAGCGGCTTGATGACGGTATCGAACAGGGCGACGGTATCGAAGCTTGCAGCGCTGTTGCGGGTGATGCGGCATGCCGTCATGACGGGGTTCTGGCCTACCACGACGACCAGGCGACCGCCGATGCGCAACTGGTACTTCAGGGCGTCGGGCACGACGGGCACCGAGCCGGTCAGCAGGATGGCATCGTATTCGGTCGTACCCCAGCCCGCATGCGCGTCGCCGGTTTCGACCTTGACGTTGCCTACTTGGTTGCGTTGCAGGTTCTGGGCGGCGAAAGCGGCCAGCCGGCTGTCGACTTCGATGCTGGTGACCTGCTGCGCCAGCTTGGCGAGCAAGGCGGCCTGGTAGCCCGAGCCGGTGCCGATTTCGAGTACGCAATCGGTGGGCTTGAGCTGCAATTCCTGGGCGAGGCGCGCTTCCACCTTGGGGGTCAGCATGCTTTCGCGTGTATCGACGGAATTTATGATCAGGGGCAGTTCGACGTCGGAAAAGGCCACCCCTTGCATGGGTGCCGGCACATAGCGTTCGCGCGGGACCTCGAAGAGCGCCTGCAGGACCCGTGCGTCAAGGACGTCCCAGGGCCGAATCTGCTGTTCGACCATATTGAACCGGGCTCGTTCGACTTCTGACAGCTCAGTAAGGTTCATAGCTTCTACAAAGAAAAACAAAGGTAATGAATGGTAGCGTATAGGCCGCAATGCCGCCCGGCGGGCGAGATGCGGCCAGTCTTCTTACTATAGCTTATTTACGGCCTATTTACCCTGGCTGGGCGCGGGCCACCACGCATGAAAATGCTGCACCGGGCCATGGCCGTGGCCGACGGTCAGCTCGTTCGAGCGCGCAATGGCCTGGACCAAGTAGGCCTTGGCCTGGCGGGCCGCTTCCGGAACGTCGTTCACACGCGGCAGCAGGGCGGCCAGGGCGGCCGAAAGCGTGCAGCCGGTGCCGTGCGTGTTGCGGGTCTCGATGCGCCGCCCGGGAAGTTCGATCAGGCGGTCGCCGTCATGCAGGATGTCGACCGTGTCGTTGCCGGGCAGGTGGCCGCCCTTCAGGAAAACCCAGCGCTCGCCGCTGTCGTTCAGCAGCCTGCGCAGTTTCTCGGCGACCCGGCGCATATCCTTCAGCGTATCCACCGGCGACGAATCCAGCAGCACGCCGGCCTCGGGCAGGTTGGGCGTCAGCATGGTGGCCAGGGGCAGCAGGCTTTCGCGCAATTCATGAACCGCCGACCGTTCCAGAAGATGGTCGCCGCTTTTTGCCACCATGACAGGGTCCAGCACCAGGTGCGCTGGCTTCCAGTGGGCCAGGCGTTCGGCCACCGTGCGCGTGACGGCCTGTTGGCCCAGCATGCCTATCTTGACGGCATCGATGCGCACGTCGGCGAACAGCGTGTCGATCTGCTCGGCGACGAAGGCGGGGGGAACGGGCGAGATGCCCGTCACCGCCTGCGTGTTCTGGGCGGTAAGGGCCGCGATGACGGCGGTGCCGTAGGCGCCCAGGGCGCTCATGGTCTTGATGTCGGCCAGTATGCCCGCGCCGCCCGAAGGGTCGACGCCGGCAATGGTAAGCGTGTTGGGAATCATGGACGGCGTTGGCAGGTCAGGAATGGGATTGAATCAGGCCTTCCGTGGGCGAGCTGGGATCGGCGCTGTAGAACTTGCGGGGCACGCGGCCGGCCAGAAAGGCCTCGCGTCCGGCCTGCACCGCCTTGTTCATGGCGCTGGCCATGAGCACGGGATTGCGGGCGCCCGAGATGGCGGTATTCATCAATATGGCGTCGCAGCCCAGCTCCATGGCGACGGCGGCATCGGATGCCGTGCCCACGCCGGCGTCCACCAGCACGGGGACTTGAGCCTGGTCGATGACCAGGCGCAGGTTCCAGGGATTCAGTATGCCCATGCCCGAGCCGATCAGCGAGGCCAGCGGCATGACGGCGACGCAGCCTATGTCTTCCAGCATGCGGCATTGAATGGGGTCGTCGGTGCAATAGACCATGACCTTGAAGCCGTCCTTGACCAGGGTTTTGGCGGCGGCCAGGGTCTCCGGCATATTGGGAAACAGATTGCCCTTGTCGCCCAGGACTTCAAGCTTGACCAGGTCGTGGCCGTCCAGCAGCTCGCGCGCCAGGCGCAGGGTGCGCACGGCGTCATCGGCGGTGTAGCAGCCGGCGGTATTGGGCAAGATGGTGAATTTGGAGGGCGGCAGGAAGTCCAGCAGATTGGGCTCGCCCGCATTCTGGCCGATATTGGTCCGGCGTATGGCGACCGTGACGATCTGGGCTCCGCTGGCATCTATGGCCTGGCGGGTTTCTTCGAAATCTTTGTATTTACCCGTGCCGACCAGAAGCCGCGAAGTATAGCTGCGGCCGGCCAGGGTGAAGGTGTCTGCGTGATTCATGATAGTGCGGCGTTTGGTTGAGACTAAAAGGATAATCCATTTGGCCGCGCGCCGCTTTACAGGATGACGCCTCCCGCGGCATCGATGTTTTGCTCCGATTCCGCGGGTTTGGCCTTGCGGGCCGGCGCTTTCTTCTTTGCCGCTGCGGGGGCCGGAGCCTTCATGCGGGCGATGTATCCCTTTTCGATGGTGTCGGCGCTACCCTTGATGATTTCGCCGTAGGCCAGCTTCGGTTTGACCTCCACGATGCGGATAGTGGCGGTGTTTTCTTCGGTGGCGCCAAGGGTTTCGCCGGTGTCCGGATCGACCAGCGCTTCGCCCACCGAGTAGATGTCGTAGGTCTGGCCGGCGGCGGCGATGCCGGCGCCACGATTGATGATGACTTTGCCTTTATGCACGCCCACGACCTTGGGCGGGTTGATGATTTCACCGATGTCGCCCACGACCTTGTCCAGGAACTTGTCCATGGCGGTACTGACCTGGCTGCCGCCCGAGCGGAAGGACATCGAGTCGGACCATTTCACGGCCCGGGTGGCGGCCTCGATCAGTGAATAGCGCATAGAGGCGCTGGTGGATTGGGATACTTCAACATTGTGCTCGCCAGTCATGTCGACATGGTTTTCCTGTACGCGAGTGGCGACGCCCGCTTGCGTCAGGTTCAGTACCAGCAAGTAGTCCGCTCCCAGCGCTTGGCCCAGTTTAGCCTTCTCCTGATCGGATGCTTTCTCGCTGCCCAGGAAGCGTAGTTCTTTTTCAAGCTCTGCCTCGTTGGTGCGATCCAGAACCGTAAAGCGTCCGCTTTTTACCAGCTTGTCGGTAACCGCCTGGCGCAATTGGGCGGCGGTTTTGCTGTTGCGCAGGCGCCCGGTGGCGACCACGCTGATGCTGTCGCGCTCCAGCTTCGCCACCTTGCTCTGGTACTCGAATTTTTCTATCGAGACCTCAAGTTCCGCCTGGCATCCCTTGTCGGTGCACTCTTGCGAGATTACCTTGTAACTTTTGACTTTGCCTTGGCTGCGGACTTCGTTGCTGCTGCCCACGCCTATTTCCAGAGCGGTTTTGCCCGAGGTGGCCGTGGTATTGTCAAAAGCGCTTTTGGCGGTCTCGGTGTTGCCCGTTACCGTATCGTGGAAAATGCCGCCTTCCTTGGTTTCCTTCTGCAGGGACGTATCAGCCGAGCCTTCCGAGCGGGTCTCCTTGGCATCTTTGACCTGCATATAGACCTTGGAGCTTGCCGAGCGCGTGGCCACTCGGGCGCCATTGACTTGCTTTACGGCGTCACCCAAGGCCGATTCGACGGCCTGTTCGTAGGTGTCGCCATAGCCTTTGGCCTGGACGACGACTATTTCGGCATTTGCCTGCAACGACCACAGCATGGCCAGGGCCAGGAAGGCGAGTATTTTCATTACCAGGTCACCGTCCGGTTGTCACCACGTTTAATGATGGGGTATTCGCCTTCCCAGTAGGCCAGACCGTCGTCCAGGTTGGTCATCGTCAACTGGAAGTAGTAGTCGACTTGCTGTGTACGGCTATTCACGCGGTTTACGCGCTGGATGATTTTCCCGGACAGTGAATAGTCGGGTGCAATTACACGCCCGTCCTTTTTGACGGTTTTTTGGTTGACCATCTTTGAGTTCCGCAATTGACGAGACTTGCGCGTCATCTCGTCTTCCGCTCCGTCGACGCCTATGGCGGTGGTCACAATGAAACGGCCGGAATTCAGCAGGCTGATGCGGATTTTCTTGGTCAACTGATCAGTGTCGATGCGCTGCGTAGTGTCGTTGACGATATTGGATACGGCCAGCACGTAGCGCCCTCCCTGGGAAGCTTTAGGATGGACCATAAGTGGCGATGCCAGCATTTGGTTCACCATTTCGCTGGCCGCATTTTCGAAGTCCTTGTAGTCCAGGCCCATGACGGCGACCTTGTCGTTTTTCTGGTCAACGTAGTGAGTGGTGGTGGCGCAGCCCGCAAGCGCCAGGGTCAAGGCAAGGCTGGAGAGAAGGAGCTTGGTGTTGTTCACGATGGATCTCGCTGGTAACGGATTATTTGGAGGCCAGCATGTGGATGCTGGGGGGGCTTGCCGGGTTTAGCGCGCGCACATAAAGGACAAGGGCTTGTTTTTGCTCCGGCAGGTCCACGGTAATGTCCTCCAGGCCGGGCAGGCTGAGGACGATCTGCTTGTCGGCCGGGTAGGGAACGTTCAAGAGCTGGAAGTTCTGCGGCAGGGTCGTCCAGCCACGTAGGTCCGCTTGAGTGGTGGCAGCCTGAGCCACGGCGGCGATCAGGCCCAGCCAGGGACTCGAGTCGTTCAACTGCTTTTGCACCACGGTCTTGGCGGTGGCGCGTATGATTTCCCGAGTCAGGATGCCGCTGAATTTGGTTTTGAATTCGCCGCGTATGATGGAATCCATGTCGGCCAGCAATTGGCTTTGCTGGCGGCCCACCGCGATGTAGGGGTAGGCGGCTTGGCCCTCACCCATGACGGGGAGTGCGATGCCGGTGTAATTGACACTGCCGGTGACCAGGAATAGCGGCAGATCTATGCGACGTTCTTCCTTGCGGGCGGCCAGGCCGTTCTCGAAAATGATCCAGATAGAGGGTTTCAGTTTCTTGGGCTGCTTGGTCGCGTCCATATCGGCCTTGACCTGGCTGTTCTTGGTCAGGACGAAGACACGCTCCAGGCTGACCCGTGCTTTGTCATAGTCGGCCCTGTTTTCGCCGTTCAGCAGAAAATACAGACCGTGCAGATAGAGCGAGGCGGGGTTGATGTACCCTGCATACGGTGCCCAGCGCTCAATGTCCACGCCGGCGGCTTTCAGCGCGCCGCCCGAGTCGCCCAAGCTGCGCTGGACCAGGTCAGCATTTTCCTCTTTCTTGATGGCCTCGCGCTGTTCCTCGATCTCGCTTTCGAAGTGTTCGGAAGCGCGGCGCTGCCTGTCGTCCGTGCGGTTCCACTCGATACGGGCGTTGTCGTAGTCGCCCTGCTGCCAGAAGTTCAGCGCCTTGTAGGTGTTCAGCATGACCGTGTCGTACACGGCTGGGCTATAAGGCATGACATTGTCGTTGACCAGTACCGCCAGGCCCTGGTTTGCGCCGCTGGCCACCAGATTGCGCGTGTCGTCCTCTTTCATGAGTTCTTCCGCGCCATCGAGCATTTTGGTCGATCGTTCGAACAGCCCGTTATGACGCAGCAATGTTCCGGCTTCCAGCGCCCAAAGCAAGTCGCGAGGCGCTCCGTCTTTTTCGTCTGCTTGCTTGATGGCGTTTTCCGTTGCGCCCGGAATATTCCCGGTGTTCAGGTCGGCCATGTAGTTGCGAGTGGCCTGCGGAACGGCGCAACCGCTTAGAGCGACCGCCAGCAAGCCGGTAATCAAGAGTGTTTTCATTATTTTTCTCTGCTTAATGTTGGACCGGCTAGCACGGCGGCAGCCCCCTTCTTTTTTCTGCGAGAAGAATTGTTACATGAAGCTGTACTTATTACAAATAATGAAAATTTGGAAAAATTCTATTTCAATGTCGCGGCAACCCTGAATGAGGGTAGCGCTCAGGGCGTCTGGCGCGCCCGGTCCAGATACGAGCAAAGCGCCTGCGTGGCATCGACCAGGCGCGGGCCGGGGCGGAAGAAGGCATCCGGGTCTATGCCGTACACATGGCCCTGCTGGGCGGCGGGCAGGCCCAGGGCGGCCCAGCGACGGCGCGCCTCGTCCACGCGCGCGCCGTCGGAGGCGGGCGCGATGACGACTTGCGGGCGCTTGACCAGGACGCTTTCCGCGCTGACCTGGGGGGCGGCGATGGCGGTGTCGGCATAGATGTTCACCCCGCCGCAACTGCGCAGCGCATCGTTCAGCAGAGGGTCGGCGCCTATGGTGTACAGGGGCGAAGCCCCGACCTCGATGAAGACCGACACGGTCCTGGCGCCGGCATGGTCGGCGCGCAGGGCCGCGATGCGGGCTTCCAGCCCTTGGGCGGCGGGAAGGGCGGTCGCCTCGGTACCGAAAAGCTTGCCGAAACGGAGGATCTGGGCGGGGATGTCGTCCAGTCCTTGCGGGCGGGAGTAGAGCAAGGGGATGTCCAGGCGGGACAGCGTGGGAGCCAGCGTTTGCGCGGCGCCGGACGGCAGCCAGGCGATGACGACATCGGGGCGCAGCGCCAGCGTTTTCTCGACGTTGGCGTTGATCCCGTCGCCGATGCGGGGAATGCTTTTCGCCTGGGCGGGGAAATCGCTGCTGGAAACGGTGCCGACGATGTGTCGCCCGGCGCCGGCGGCGAAGACCAGCTCGGTAATATGTGGCGCCAGGGTGATGGCGCGCGCGGCCGGGGCG
>JBARWC010000157.1:0-7854 GCA_049646585.1 Burkholderiaceae bacterium
CGGACTTCCTTGGCCACCGAGAACGTGCGCTGGAAAAGCTGATGCAGCAAAGTGCCCAGCGATCCGGCCTGCTCGGCCGCGCGCACCGCGTCTTTCATCTGGCCCAGGATCTGAGGCTCGCCCAGCACCATGGAATCCAGCCCGCTGGCCACCCGAAAGGCGTGGCGCACGGCGTCATTCTGCTGGTACTGATACAAATGGGGCTTGAGGCTGCCGGCTTCCAGGCGATTGAAATCCGCCATCCAGGCCGGCAGATGCTCGGACACCTGCGGCTCGGCCGCACAGTAGATTTCAGTGCGATTACAGGTGGACAGGATGGCCGCTTCCTTGACCGACGGCCCAAAGGCGGAACGCAAACCGTCCAGCGCGGGCCTGAGGACGTCGAGCGGAAACGACACGCGCTCGCGCACCGAAACCGGGGCGGAGACGTGGTTCAAGCCGAAAGTAACGACGTCGACGGACATGTAGCGCTGAATGTTTAAAAGCCGTATATATGCATGGGGATTATAGTCGCCCCTGAAGTTTTCCTGAAATTACCAATTTGTTCCGGCGCAATCCTGTGTAAGATAGGGGCTGCTTCGTAGCGGAAAGCACACATTTTATTTTTCGTGTATCATTTCGCCTCTTGATGGCCTGGTAGCTCAGTCGGTAGAGCAGAGGATTGAAAATCCTTGTGTCGGTGGTTCGATTCCGCCCCAGGCCACCAGTTACAAATGACCCAACAGTTCTCTGTTGGGTTTTTTGTTGCCTGGAGCGCCAGTGTTGGCGCGGGTTCGCGGGGCTGGCTCTTGACCACACCCAGTTGCCCCGGACGCTGGTGTGGCTTACCTGTTCTGCTTCTGCCCCTCCGTTCTCTCTTCGCTTCTTGACACTGCAAGAGACGACATCAAGCATTCATGCGTGCTTTGGCATCTCAGGTTGAAGACGAAAACTGCTAGTTATGTTTGGCAGACAACTCCCCCCAAAAAAATCTTTCAACTCTCAGCACAAGTTCCAGTCAATATCTGCGCGGGAAAAAGCCGACACGGCGAGCTAGATCTTCAGCAACATCGCGCCCCTGCTGATTGTCATGCATGGCACACACTGATAGCGCAGTTGTAGCCAACGCAATCATTTCGTCGGCCTCCACACCCGCGGACTCAGTGTTTGGCACGGGCGACGAGCTAATCTGCGCTCGCCGATCAAGCACAACATCCGGATCCCCGGCGAAGAAGCGTCCCAACTCCAGGGGCTCCATAGCAGACATCGCTTTACCGAGCACATCAAAGCCAATCGCTACTCCCTGCTTGCTGGTGTGGGCGGTCAAACTCTTGTACAAGACGCTATCCCAGCGCCGTCAGTCCACGACAATCACTCGTTCAACGAGATGTGGACTCATCTTGGCCAACCGACTGATATGACTGACCTGAGCCACATCGCGCAACTCCGCGTGACATCGCTGTCGCCAATTCCGATTGGACAATAAAATTTAAACGGGGCAAGTTCTACAACACCAGTTGCAAAATCCCAAGCACTTGCCGCCATGAGCCTTCCCGTGTAGGATTTAATCCTACATTGTTTGACATGGAGGATTATCCATGCGTTCGACCCAACAATTCAGCATCACGCTGCCCAACGAGATGGCGGACATCGTCAGGGCAAAGGTTACTGCTGGTGAATACGCCACCGAAAGCGAGGTCATCCGGGACGGCCTACGCACCCTTCTGGCCCGTGACCGGGCTGTAGATGCCTGGCTGCGAGAGCAGGTGGTGCCTGCGGCTCAGGCATTGAAGGACGCCCCGGAGCAAGCACTGTCAGCCGCTGAAGTGCGGAAGCACCTGGCAGCCAGGCGTAGTAGCCGCGCCGCCTGAAGCCAGAAGTGAGTTATACCGTTCGATTTAGCCCACAGGCGCTGACACAAATCGATGCCATCGAAGACTACATCACCCGTGCGGGGTCACCCCTGACTGCAATTCGCTATGTTGACGACATCGTCTCGTATTGCGAAAGCCTGACAACATTTCCATTGCGCGGTACCACCCGCGACGACATCATGCCCGGGCTACGCACGACGAACTACCGACATAGCGTCGCCATCGCCTTCACAGTGGATGACAGCACCAAAATCGTGTCGATCCTCGGCGTCTTTTATGGCGGACAGAATTTCGAGGCTGCGCTCACAGATTTTGCCGACGAATAACGCTGCATTACCAGCTTTTCGAAGCATGCCTATTCCGCATGGAAAACGAGTTGTACTCCAGCAGCCTACTCCACCCGCACCCTTGGATAAAATATGGCAGTTGCCATCTATTGACAGGAGCCTCGCATGGTCACCCGTATCAAGATCGATTTCGTCTCCGACGTATCTTGTCCCTGGTGCGCGGTGGGATTGAGCTCGCTGGAGCAGGCATTGTCCAGGGTCAAGGGCGAGATCGAGGCGGAGCTTCATTTCCAACCCTTTGAGCTGAACCCGGACATGCCGCCCGAGGGGCAGGATACGGTCGAGCGGCTATCGCACAAGTACGGCATGACGCCGGAACAGGTCCGCCACAATGGCGAGCTCATCACGGCGCGTGGCCTTGAGGTTGGCTTCACGTTCAATATGGACAAGCGCACGCATACGTACAACACCTTCGATGCGCATCGGCTTTTGCACTGGGCCGGCCTTGAAGGGCACCAATTGGCGTTGAAGCATGCGCTCTTGAAGGCCTACTTCACGGACGGCGAGAATCCCAGCGATCACGAGACTCTGATCAGACTGTGCCGCGAATCGGGATTGAACCAGGATCGCGCACGCGAGATCCTGGACGCTGATGAGTATTCGGCGGAAGTACGTACCCGCGAACGCTTTTACGCCGAGCAAGGCATCGATTCCGTCCCCTCCATCATCCTGAATGACCGACATCTGATCCAAGGCGGCCAAGCCCCCGAGACCTTCGAGCGGGCTTTGCGGCAGGTTGCGAGTGCCGGGTGAATCGACCCAGAGCCCCTAGTCTCTGCCGCCACCCGCCGTGATGGCGGCTCTCCCTCAACTAGACATCAACCCTTCGCTTCATCCAGCCGCGGCAAGAACCACGCCAACAATCCCGCCAAGGGCAGGAAGGAACAGATCACATATACCGTGTTGATGCCGTAACGGTCGGCCAGGCTGCCCAATAGGGCCGCGGCCAGCCCGCCCAGGCCGAAGTTCAGTCCGTAGAACAAGCCGCCGATCAGTCCGATGCGGTTGGGCAGCAGATCCATGGCATAGATCAAGATGGACGCGAAGGCACTGGCCATAATGAGATTGATCATGATGGTCAGCACACCCGTCCAGAATAGATCGGCATAAGGCAGGAGCAAGGTAAGGGGCAAGGGGCCCAGCACGGAAATCCAGATGATGCGATAACGGCCGATGCGGTCACCCACAATACCACCCAGCAATACGCCAACGGCAGCCGAAAACAGGAAGACAAACAGCATCATCTGTGAGGCGGGAATGGACAGGCCGAATTTTCCGATGAGATAGAAGGTGTAGAAAGAACGGAAGCTCTCGCTATAAGCGTTCTTGGAAAACATCAATATGGTCAGCACCACCAAACCGATCACGATAGTGCTGCGGGCATACGCCTGACGGCCCCCCGTGGCACCCTTTGCGCGCGGCTTGAGCAAGGCGAACTCCCGGCTGATCCGTGTTTGTTTGCTGCCCGTCCAGAACATCAACAGGATGGCCACCAGCGAGGCCA
Organism: Burkholderiaceae bacterium; assembly: GCA_049646585.1. GTDB lineage: Bacteria > Pseudomonadota > Gammaproteobacteria > Burkholderiales > Burkholderiaceae_B. The sequence continues at coordinate 3,705 of JBARWC010000157.1, forward strand.
CGCTGAACCACGCAAGGCTGGACTGCCCCCAAGGCACGATGATCAAGGCGGCAAACACCGGGCCGAGGGCACCACCGAATTGCCCGCCGACCTGGAAAATCCCCTGAGCCAAGCCCTGTCGGCCACCCGATGCATAACGTGCCATGCGTGTAGCCTCGGGATGAAAAATGGACGACCCGATGCCGATCAGCACCACCGACATCAGGATCCCTTCATAGCTGGATGCATAGGCCAGCGACAATAGGCCCGACAAGGTGAATCCCATACCTACCACAGGCGAATAGGGAGCCGGCCGGTGATCCGTCCACCAACCTATCACCGGTTGCAGCAATGATCCCGAAATCTGGAAGAACAGCGTTATCATGCCGACCTGCATGAAGTCCAGAGCGTAGGATTCCTTGATAATGGGATACACCGCCGGAATCAAGGACTGGATCAGATCGTTCAGCAAGTGTGTGGCGCTCAGCACCAAAAGAATGCTGATATGCACGGTCGGCCGGGCGGATAAAGCGCGTTTTCCCATCTGATCGGCATTGCCGGAGGGTGAATTCTCAAGTGATTGATCCATCACACCTTGATTTTGCGGGGTCACGTCGAATCTCCACGCCTGGGATGCCGTGGCGCCAGGGGCTAAGTAAAGTCAGGTTTATCGGGCCGAGAAGGCCGCTGGACCCACCGTGCGATACGTTACCACAGTAAATAGCACCCTTCCCGACCGCTAGAGGGTATCTTGCGCTATCCCACCGTCAACCCAGACACCGCCCTGCCTCAGAAGCCCAGCGACAGCCATTGGCCGCGTTCGTACCGGAACAGCGCATTTCCTTCGTAACGCCACAACAGCATCCAGCCATGGTCGAATAGCCGCCCCAGGATGGGATTGCGGGCGATGACGTCGTCTATCGAAGCCGCGGGCGCATCGATCACGACGGTCAGGCGGACGGGCTGGTGGTACCAGCCGTCGCCATTGTGCACGGATTGCTTGGGCAGGCCGATGCGAAGGTCTCCGCCATTGCCCTCGAAGACGCCAACATGGCCGTCCACCACGTTGTGCAGCACTTTGTTGCCCGCGCCGTAATGCAGTGGGTCGCATGTCGAGGCATGATACTGCCAGGAAAGCCAGTTGGTGACCAGCATAGGCCCCATCATCAGCTTCTCTAGCACACTGCCGTCCGCATCGAACAGCGCATCGTAGTCATGGAGGTAGGCGCGGCTTAGAACCCTGTCACGGCTACGGTCGCGCGGGCCGATGATGAATGCCGCGTTGCGGGTCAGCCCCCACTCCGGCCTGGTCTGGGCGCCGTCATTGGCCCTGCGCCGAAAGGACGTCAGCAATGCGCCGGGAGCAAGGCTCGCATCCATCCACAGCGCCGGCGCGCGCTCGCGGCGGATACGGTCGCCGGCCTGCGCAAAGACGTGTTCCATTTTTTCCCAACGCGCCCGCGCTTGCGGCGGCAGGAGATCAAGGTCGAAGCCCGTCACTTCATCCGTGGTCGTATTGTGCAATGCGCCCACGAAGACTGTCTCCGGGGGAATGTTGATGGCGCGCAGACGCAAGCCTTCTCGCACTTGCGGGTCATTCAACAAGAGAGCCAGCGCGCGCGCATTGGCCTCGCCCGAGCGCCCGTAACAGGCCCCGCAGTCCAGCGTCGACGCATGTGCGTTGTTGGTGCTGTGCCCGGCATGGCCGCACAATACGACCAATGGCGCCAGGCGGTCGTCCAGCCCCATTGTGTGCAAGGCGTCGGCGGCCAGATCCACGCGTTTATCGAGATCAAGCCCCACAAGCATCGGCCGACACTGCTCCTGAGCAGAAATGTGCAAACCAATGTGATCCATATTAGTGCGCGGCTTAGCCGGGGGCCTGATCCAACGGGCGATCTTCGGGAGATAGCCGACGCCAAACGCTTCAACAAAAGAGAAGCTTGCATTCGACCAGCGTACGGTACCCAGCCATTGGTCCAGCCCCGCCAACCGCCGCCGACGAGTCGACCGTGCGTGTTCCGACCTTGCCTCGCCGTCAGGAACGGCCTCCCCCACCGCTGTCACCACATCCTGCGCCGCAACGCTGGGATAGGCCAAGCCTGGCAACTGCGGTCGGTGTATGTCGGTACCCAATGGGTTGTAATGCATGGGAAGGCCGAAGAACCCCGCAAACGCGCGTGTCTGGACACCGGGCCATATCGCTTCCAGCGAACGGCGCATCAGTTCGCTGCGCGTATCAATACAGAAAACGGCTTGAACCTCTGGCTCTTGCATTGCATTCGAAGATGCCGGCAGGCGCAGGGTCTGTGCAAACCCCCGCTGGAAGCTCGCCTCAAGCGCCTGCTGCCAAAGCTCATCGGCCAACAGCGCCGCATCCGCTTGCGCGACGCGTCGGTCAAAATCCAGCCAACTCGCAGCAAGCTCCACGATGGCGCCATGCGCCTTCGCGGCCGGCACGGAACGGGCAAGCAAGGCCTCCCACGCGAGCCGGCAAGCCAGCAGCTCGCGCAAGCGGGGGTCGTCCTGGCCAGTGGGCACCTTCTGCCAGCCGACATAAGCGCACCACGAGGCCCAGCCATTGATCGACAACAATAGCGCCTCGAAGTAGTCTTCCCAGACCGACTCATCCAGCGCAAGCTCGGCCAAGGCCCAGCGCATGGCATCGTCGGCCTGTAAGGGCAGCGTGCGCAGCTGCTTCATGAATCCGGGCAGGCCCAGCCTGGAACTGAGGCCGTGATCGCCCACCATGCTTTCGCGCCAGAAACCATACAGGCTGGCGCTGCCCGACGCGCGCCAGTGAGCCTCATGTCGGTCGAAATAGGTTGCACAGGCCTGACTCATCTGAAACACAAGCGCCGCCCGCCAGGGCCAGCGCTTGTTCTTCTGCCTGGTATCGTCAAGCAGGTCCACCAGCAAGGGCTCGCGGCGCACGCCAGTCGGCCTCGTCAACGCTTCAATGCATTGCTCGGCCGTCACGGCATCGGGCGCATGCCCAGCGCAATGTTCCAGCACCGTATCGAGATCCGCGCGCGTGATACGATCCGCCTCCCACTCTTGCTTGATGTAATCGCGCGAAGGGAACACATGGAAGTCTCCCAGCACGGCCAGGCGCGCCGCGACGTGGCGGATCGGCATATCAACGCGACGCCAATGCGGGTTCACCGCCACCGCCTGGTTCAGCGGCCAAGCGGGCATGATGCGCGAACACGCGCGCGCCGCCGCCAGGCGCATTGCCTCATCGGATTCAACGGCCGTCGTTACGGGAACGTTCTCGGACGCAGGGGCAAGCAGGCTTGAGCTCATGATTCGGATCGCCCATAGCCAGACTCGTACAGGCGCCAGGGGATCCGCTCCGCATCGCTATCGGCCCCGGCCCACGAGGCGGGCCACAGCCGCAATACCCAGTGCGTATAGCCTTCATCCATGTAAAAGCCCGCGTATACCCAGCGTCGAATCGTCTCAAGCGATCGGGGCCAAAGCTGGAATGCAGTCATTTCGAGATACATCAGGGTCATTCCAATCAAGGCGACGATGCCCGCGGCGTGCAGCGGATCGTTGCTCGCACCAACCGGCACGCGGTCCACAACGCTAGCGGCAATCGTCAGGAAAACAGCGCTTGCCAGCGCCACCCCTAGCCGTGCCGGCACCACACCGGAGCGGCCCGCTTCCCCCTTGGGAACCCACAGCAACGGCGCCGACGCCAGAGCCAGGACGGCACTCCACCACCAGGGCCACGCATGGCCGCCAACCAGCGCCTGAAGCGCGAATACGATCACAAGAGCAATGGGTACCGCAACAATCATGCTCAAACCAGAATTTTCAGTCTCTCCGGTGATGAGTTTGCGGCTTGACTCTCTGACTGCGCTGGACGCATTCAGAAAGCTGTGCGCTTTATAAAGAGAGTGCCCCAGCAAGTGCAGCGCCGCAAACAGGTATAGGCCCAGACCGCACTCGAGCAGCATGAAACCCATTTGCGCGATCGTCGACCATGCCAGATGCACTTTCTGGCTGACGCGCGTCAGCAGCACCAGCCCCGCCACTATTGCGGAGACCAATCCGAATACGACCAGCAGCCAGCGTGCAGCCAACGATACGCCAAGCAAGGGAGCAAACAACACCAGCACATACCCTCCAAGATTGACCACCCCCGCATGCAGCAGTGCCGACA
>JBARWC010000158.1:0-2293 GCA_049646585.1 Burkholderiaceae bacterium
ACACCGGACAAGGCAGCCAATGGGCCGGCATGGGCAAGGACCTGTACGACGCCGACGCGGCATTCCGCCGCATGGTGGACGACTGCGCCGCCATCGTCGACCCCCTGCTTGGGTGCTCGGTGGCCGCGGCCATGTTCGGCGACGATCCCGGCAGCGACCTGGCCGACACGCGGCTTGCCCAACCCGCCCTCTTCATACTGGGTCATGCCCTGGCCGACAGATTGGCGACCTGGGGAATCACGCCTCAGATAGCCATAGGCCACAGCCTGGGCGAATGGGTGGCCGCCTGCCGGGCGGGCGTTTTCACGCTGGAGCAGGCCCTGCGCCTGATCGTGCGGCGCGGCGCCTTGATGGGAGCCGCCGGAGGCGGCGGTCGCATGGCGGCGGTGTTCGCAGCGCCCGACGCCTTGCCGGAGGCCGTGCGCCATCTGCTGGCGCAGGTCGACATCGCCGCCATCAACGCACCGGACGAATTCGTGGTCTCGGGTCCCGAGGCCGACATCGACGCGCTGTGCGCCGGCTTGGAAGCCCACGGCATAGGCTGCCAGCCACTGCGCACCGCGCACGCCTTCCACTCGCGGCTGATGGATGCGGCGCTGGAACCCTTTGCCGCCGCCATGGCCGGCGCGGCGCCCGCCCAGCCCCGCACAGCGCTGGTATCCAACCTGACGGGTCGGCTGGACGCCCCCTTCAACACCGAGGAATACTGGGTCCGCCACATACGCGAGCCGGTGCGCTTCACGCAGGGCATGTCGACAGTCGCGGCCAGCGGCGTCAGTGTGCTGATTGAAGTAGGCGCCTCTCCCGCCCTGATGGGCTCCGCCTCCCGCACAGCCGAATTCTCCGGCCAGGCCCCGCTCATCGTCCCGACGCTGCGGCGCAACCGCCCGGCCGGACAAACGCTGGGCAGCCTTCTGGCCCAACTGTTCGTTGCCGGAGTGGACATCCGCTGGGAGGCTATCTATGCCTCATCCAGGCGGGCCGCCGCGCCGGGATACCCCTTCGCGAACCAGCGGCACTGGGTGCCCTTGCCGCAGACCGGCGCCACGATAGCCACGGCGGCAACCATCACGCGGGAAGAGCCTAGGCCGCCAACCACACACCCTTCCGCAACGCCTCAGGACCATGCTCCGACCGATCACCGGCGGCAGATCGCCGACATCCTGGTTCGGTCCCTGCAGCTTGTGCCGTCGGATGCCGAATCGGAGAGCAGCTTTCTTGAACTGGGCGTCGATTCGCTGGCCCTGACCGAAGCCGTGGCAACGCTGGAACGGCGCTGGTCCATCGCCATCCCCCGGCGTGCCTTGTTTGAAGGCCTGGGCAGCCCAAGCCGGCTGACCGCCTACCTTATGCAAGCCTTGGCGGACACCGCTGCCGCAGTTGCCCCCGACGCGCCCGTGGCGCCGGCGACAAGCATGCTGGCGCAAGCGCCGGCCGCCACCTCCGTCCCTGCAAAGCAATCCGCCCCTGCGGCTCCGTCGCAGAACCTGGGCCAGCCCGAAGCGCTGCAAGAGTTCGCCCACGCCTACGTCGAGCGCAGCCGCGCCTCGCAAGACCAGCGACGCCGTTACGGCCCCTACCTTGCCGACAGCCGCGCCGTCGCGGGCTTCCGCAACGAAACCCGCTCCATGCTTTACCCCATCGTCGGCGCAAAGGCTCATGGCAGCCGCCTGATCGACGTGGACGGCAACGAATACGTCGACAGCGCCATGGGCTTCGGCGTACAGCTTTTCGGGCACAGCCCCGCCTTCCTGACCGAAGCCATTACCCACCACCTGAGTGAACGCGGGCTCTTCATCGGGCCGCAGGCGCACCTGGCCGGCGAAGTGGCCGAGCGGCTTTGCCGGATGACGGGCAACACCCGCGCCGCCTTCTGCAATAGCGGAACCGAAGCCGTCATGACCGCCCTGCGCCTGGCGCGCCACACCACGAAGCGGCAACGCATCGCCATGTTCTCGGGCTCCTACCACGGCCATTTTGACGGCACGCTGGCACAGGTCGGCGCGGGCGGAAGCACCATCGCGCTGGCCGGCGGCACGCCGCCCGGCATGGTGGGCGACGTGCTGGTGCTGGACTACGGCGACGAAGCCGCGACACTGGAAATCCTGGCACGCGCAGCGCCGACGCTGGCTGCCGTCATCGTCGAGCCCGTGCAAGGCCGGCGACCCGATCGCCAGCCGCGCACCTTCCTGCAGCAGCTGCGCGAATTGACACGTCAGTCAGGCACGGCCTTGATCTTCGACGAGGTGCTATTGGGCTTTCGGGTGGCGCAAGGCGGGGCTCAGGCCTGGGC
>JBARWC010000159.1:0-12386 GCA_049646585.1 Burkholderiaceae bacterium
GCGAGCCGTCGGCGAACGTAGCCCGAAGGGGCGGAGGAGCCAGGCGTAGCGGTGTTCGGCGCGCAGGGCGCCGAACCGGCCACGAGGAGCAAGGCCGGCTCCCGCCACCCGTCCCGCGTCAGAAGAATACGGCACGCGTCAGAAGAATACGGCACGCGTCAGAAGAATATGGCACGCGTCAGAAAATACCTAGCGCAACCCGCACCACCCGTCCGGATACTGTTGCGGCATCACCCGAAGAACCAGTAGCACACCGCGATGGATGCCAACACCCCCGCCAAGTCGGCGACCAGCGCGCAACCCACGGCATGGCGGGCGCGTTGTATGCCTACCGCGCCGAAATACACCGCCAGCACATAGAAGGTGGTTTCCGTGCTGCCTTGCACGGTGGCGGCCAGCAGGGCGGGGAAGCTGTCCACCCCGAAATGCTGCATGGTTTCGATCAGCATCGCGCGCGCCGCGCTGCCCGAGAAGGGCTTGACCAGAGCCGTGGGCAGCGCATCGACGAAACGCCCATCCAGCCCGGCGGCCTGCACCACCCACCGCACTCCATCCAGCACGACGTCCAGCGCGCCCGAAGCACGCAACACCCCGATGGCGCACAGCATGGCGATCAGGTAGGGCAGCAGATTGCGCGAAATGTCGAAGCCTTCCTTGGCGCCTTCGACAAAGCATTCGTAGACGGGCACTTTTTTTAGCGCGCCCGCCAGCAGGAAGGCCATGATGATGCTGAACAACGTCAGGTTGCCCAGCAGCGAGGACATGGCGCCGATGGCGGCGCTGCTGAGCGTGGCCAGCAAGGCCATGAAGCCTCCCAGGATCAGCACCAGCCCGCCCAGCCAGGCCAGTACGACCGGGTCGTGCAGCTTCAGCCTTTGCATGAATGCCACGGCCAGCAGCCCCGTCAGGGACGAGGCCGAAGTGGCCAGCAGAATGGGCAGGAAGACCAGCGTGGGATCGGGCGCGCCCTGCTGGATGCGGTACATGAAGATGCTGACCGGCAGCAGGGTGAGCGACGAGGCGTTCATCACCAGGAAGAGGATCTGCGCGTTGCTGGCGGACTTCGGGTCGGGGTTGAGTGTTTGCAGCTCGCGCATCGCGCGCAGGCCTATGGGGGTGGCGGCGTTGTCCAGCCCCAGGCCGTTGGCGGCGAAGTTCAGCGTGATCAGGCCCAGCGCCGGATGGCCGGCGGGGACTTCCGGCATCAGCCTGCGGAACAGCGGCGCCAGCAGGCGGCTCAGCGTTTCGATGATGCCCGCCGCCTCGGCGATGCGCAGGAAGCCCAGCCACAGGGTCAGGGTGCCGAACAGCAGGATCATGATCTGGACGGAGAGGTCCGCCATGTCGAACAGGCCCATCACGATGCGCGAGAAAACCTCGGGATCGTTCAGCACGATCCATTGGTACAGGCCGGACACGGAAGCGACGATGAAGAAGGCAAGCCAGAGCGTATTGAGCATGGAGCGTCGCGCGGGAACAATGGTGGGCGAAGTCCGATTGTCGCAGACTCTGGCCGGACTGGGGTAGTCAGCGGGGGGAGATACTGTTCAGCCATTGTTTTTTCGGGGGATAATGGTCTTTGTCGTGATACCGATGAAGGGAGCAACATGAACTGGAGAGCCTGGCGCCGTCAATGGCTGACCGAGCCTTTGTACCGTATGGCGCGCGAAGCCATGCCGCGCTTGTCGCCCACCGAGCAAGAGGCCATCGAGGCCGGCGACGTGTGGTGGGATGCGCAGCTGTTTTCGGGCAAACCCGATTGGCGGCAATTGCTGGACGTGCCGCCGGTGGCGTTGACCCCGGAAGAGCAGGCTTTCATGGACGGCCCGGTGGCGGAGGTCTGCCGCAAGTTGAACGACTGGGAGATCACCTGGCGGGATGCCGATCTTCCCGCCGAGGTCTGGGCTTTCTTCAAGGATAATGGCTTCTTCGGCATGATCATCCCCCGGGAATACGGCGGCCTGGGCTTCTCGCCCTACGCCCATTCCGAGGTGGTGCGCCGTATCTCCGTGCGTTCCGTGACCGCGGCCGTGACCGTCATGGTGCCGAACTCGCTGGGGCCGGGCGAACTGCTGATGCAGTTCGGCACCCAGGAACAGCGTGATTACTGGCTGCCCAGGTTGGCGCGGGGCCAGGATATCCCTTGCTTCGGCCTGACCAGCCCCGAGGCCGGCTCCGACGCCGCGTCCATGGTCGATACCGGCGTGGTGTGCCGTCAAACCGTCGACGGGGTCGAGACCCTGGGCATACGGCTGAACTGGCGCAAGCGCTACATCACCCTGGCGCCGGTCGCCACCGTTCTGGGCCTGGCGTTCAAGCTGTCCGATCCGGACGGCCTGATCGGAGACGACCCCGAACCGGGCATTTCCGTGGCCCTGGTGCCCACCCATCTGCCGGGCGTCAAGACCGGTCGCCGGCACCTGCCCGCCTTGCAGGCCTTCCAGAACGGCCCGACCGAAGGGCATGACGTCTTCGTTCCCCTGGATGCCTTGATAGGCGGCGTGGAGCGGGCCGGAAAAGGCTGGCAGATGCTGATGAGCGCCCTGGCGGCGGGGCGCGGCATTTCGCTGCCGTCGCTGTCGGCGGCCGCTTGCACCTTTGCCGCCCACACTTCGGGCGCCTATGCGCGCGTGCGCACGCAGTTCGGCATCCCCATCGGCAAATTCGAGGGCGTGCAGGAAAAGCTGGGGCGCCTGGCGGGCAATGCCTATCTGATCGAGGCCGCAAGACGCTATACCTGCGCGGGGCTGGAACTGGGCTACAAGCCGGCGGTCATATCGGCCATCATGAAGCTGCACGCCACCGAGCACATGCGGCAGTCCATGAACGACGCCATGGACATCCATGCCGGCAAGGCCGTCATCGACGGCCCCAGCAATTACCTGGGCAATCTGTACCGGGCGATGCCCGTGGCCATTACCGTGGAAGGCGCCAACATCCTGACGCGCAACCTGATCGTATTCGGGCAAGGGGCGATCCGGGCTCATCCGCACCTGATGAAAGAGGTCGTGGCGCTGGCCGACAGCGACGAGCAGGCCGGGCAGGACGCCTTCGATGCCGTCATCTGGACCCACCTGGCGCATAGCGCCGGGAATGCGTTGCGCGCCACGGGCCTGGCCTGGACGGGAGGGCGGCTGGCTATGGCGCCGCGTGAGGCGGGGGCGGCCGCGGCCTATTACCGTGGCCTGTCGCGTTACTCGGCCGCCTTCGCCCTGGTTTCGGAAATGACCCTGCTGACGCTGGGCGGAAGCCTGAAGCGCAAGGAAATGCTGTCTGCGCGCCTGGGCGACATCCTGGCCGAGCTTTACCTGGTGTCGGCGGTGCTCAAACGCTGGCACGATGACGGCCGGCACGAGTCCGACCTGCCTCTGTTGCGCTTCTGCGCCCAGCAAAGCTTCGCCATGATAGAAAAACGCCTGGACGAGGTGCTGCTCAACTTCCCGTCGCGCGGCCTTTCCTGGATGCTGCGCGGCCTGCTGCTGCCGCCGGGCCTGGGGGCTGCGCCTCCTTCGGACGAGCTGACCGCCGCCTGCGCCAATCTGTTGATGGAGCCCTCGGACACGCGCGACCGTTTGGTCGGCGCCGTCTGGGAAGGCCATGACAGCCCCAGCGTCGAAAAACTGGAGCGCGCTTACGAACTGGTCATCGAAGCCCAGCCCCTGCTGGACCGCATCAAGCATGCGGGCTTGAAGGATTGGCGCCTGGCCCATGCGAAGGGGGCGATCACCGACGAGCAGGCCGAATTGCTGGAATCGGTGGAAAGCGCCGTGGCGGAGGTGATCAATGTGGACGACTTCGCGCCGGGCGCTTTTGCGCGGCCCGCTGCCTAGGGCGTTATCGCGCCGGGCAGGGTCCGTGGGTGGGCTTTTTCAGTCCACCCGGCTCTTGCGCTGGATCAGTTCTATCTTGTAGCCGTCGGGGTCTTCCACGAAGGCGATGACGGTCTGGCCGTGCTTCATGGGGCCCGCCTCGCGGGTCACGCGGCCGCCTTTTTCCTTGATGCGCGCACAGGCGTCGTAGGCGTCCTCGACCTCCAGGGCGATATGGCCGTAGCCGTTGCCCAGGTCATAGGAAGGCGTGTCCCAATTGTGGGTCAGCTCGATGACTGCGCCCTGGTCCTCGTCCTGATAGCCCACGAAGGCCAAGGTGAACTTGCCGTCCGGGTAGTCTTTGCGGCGCAGCAGCCGCATCCCCAGCACGTCGGTGTAGAAGGCCAGCGAACGTTCCAGGTCGCCGACGCGCAGCATGGTGTGTAGTAAACGCAAGGAAGTCTCCTTGAAGAAAATGGATGGAAGAGGGCGAGGCCGCGTCAGATCAGCGGCAGCGAGCCCGGATTATGCTGCCTGAGCACGTCGCGCGCATGTTCGAAACCCGGCAGGATGCGGCCGACTTCGCGCCAGAAGTCCTTGCTGTGATTCATTTCGCGCAAATGCGCCAGCTCGTGCGCAATGACGTAATCGATGACGCCGTGATCGAAGTGTATCAGGCGCCAATTGAGCATGATGTTGCCGTCGCTGCTGCAGGAGCCCCAGCGGGTTGCCGCCGACGACAGCCGCCACCGACGTATGGCCAGCCCGTTGGTGTCCAGGAAGTGCCGCAGGCGCTGGTCGAACCATGTTGCCGCCTGTTGCTGCAGCCAGGCGTGGACGCTGTCCCGTATGCGGTCGCGGTCGGCGTCCCGCGGCAGGGCCAGGACCAGCGTGTCGCCGTCGCGGGGCATGAATGGGCTGCCGCTGAAGGCTGTCGTCCGGCCCGCGCCGTTCAGCTCGAGCACGACGCGCCGGCCCAGGTAGGGCAGGCTGCCGCCTTGCTGCCATAGCGTGTCCGCCGTGGCCAGGTGCTTCTGCCTGGCTCTCAGGGCGCCCAGCTTGGCCAGGATCCAGTTGGCCTTCTCGACGACCGCCTCGTCGATCTGCCCCAGGGTTACCCAGTTGGGGGCGGTCACCTGCAAGCCGTCGTCGTTGATGGTCAGGCCTATGCTTTTGCGTCGCGAGCGCCGCAGCACGAAGCCTATGGTCTGCGCCGGGGTCGTGACTTCCCGCCAGCGGGCGTTCTGGGGCAGCGTGGGCGGGCGCGTGGTGGCGACGAAGGCCGGCTCTTCAGTGGAAGGCGGCGTGGGAGCCGGCGCGGGAGCGGCCGGCGGAATCACCGCCGGAGTGTCCGAAAACAGATCCAGTTGCCTAGTCTGTCCCATATCGTTCGGGATTGAGTACGCGCATTTCGGACTCGATCCAGCTACGCACTTTCTCGTTCACAAGGTCCGGCGTCAGGCCGGTGGGGTCTATCAGGGGGCCTATCGATACGGTGATCAGCCCAGGCTTCTTGATGAAGGCATTGCGGCGCCAGCATTCGCCGGCATTGTGCGCCACCGGGATGATGGGGGTATTGGTGCGCGTGGCCAGCAGCGCGCCGCCCATCTTGTAGCGGCCCGCCTTGCCCGGCGCGATGCGCGTTCCTTCCGGAAACAGAATGGGCCAGCGGCCGGCATCGATGCGCTCTTGCCCTATGCGCACGACCTGCTCGAAGGCGTCGCGCCCCTTTGAGCGGTCTATGGGTATCATGCGCAACAGCGCCAGGCCCCAGCCGAAGAAGGGCACCCAGTGCAGTTCCTTCTTGTAGACGAAGCAAAGTTCGCGCGGCATGTAGGCGGGAAAGAACAGGGTTTCCCAGGCGGACTGGTGCTTGGACAGCAAGATGGCGCCGCCTTGGGGGAAGTTTTCGGCGCCCTTCAACTGCCAGCGTATGCCCAGGATGACCTTGGCGCCCCAGACCGCCAGGCGCGGCCAGCCCACCGTCAGCTTGTAGCGCCAGCGCAGCGGCAGGGGCGACCACAGTATGCAGGCCAGGGCGTAGGGGATGACGGTAACGATAAGGAAGAGCTGGTACAGGCTTGCGCGCAATACGGCCATGGTCATTCCTCGGTCAGCCAGGCATCCACGACCGAAGCCAGGTCGGCGCGGATTTCGGTGCCTTCGGGCAAAGAGCCCTGGGAGCGGGTTTTTTCGCCGTTGCCGGTCAGAACCAGCCAGGGCGAGCAGCCCGCCAGGCTGGCCGCCTGCAGGTCGCGCAGCGAATCGCCGACGGCCGGCACGCTGGTCAAATCGATATCATAGCGACGCCCGATGTCGATAAACAGGCCGGCCTTGGGCTTGCGGCAGCCGCAGTCGTCGTTCGGCCCGTGCGGGCACACGAAAATGGCGTCGATGACGCCGCCCGCCTGGGCGACCTCGCGCCGCATCTTGGCGTGGATGGCATTGAGCGTGTCCATGCTGAACAGGCCGCGCGCAAGGCCGGATTGGTTGCTGGCGATGACGACGCGCCAATTGGCGCGCGACAGGCGCGCAATCGCCTCCATGCTGCCGGGCAGGGCTATCCATTCGTCCGGATGCTTGACGAAGGCGGCGCTGTCCTGATTGATGACGCCGTCGCGGTCGAGTATGGCGAGCTTCACTGGGCTAACCTGGAAATGTCGGCGACCTGGTTCATGACCTGATGCAGCTCGTGCAGCAGGGCCAGGCGGTTGGCCCGCAGGCCGGGGTCTTCGGCCATGACCATGACGTCCTTGAAGAAGGCATCGACGGCATCCCGGGATTGGGCCATGGTGGCCAGGCTGCCGGTGAAGTCGCCCTGGTCCAGTTGCGCCTGGGCCTGGGGCTTGAGCTTGGCGATGACATCGGCCAGCGCCCGCTCGGCGGGCTCGGCAAGCTTGCCGGGATCGGCGGCGCCCAGGTCGCCATCGGCCTTCTTGAGCAGGTTGGTGATGCGCTTGTTGGCGGCTGCCAGGCTGTCGGCCTCGGGGCGCCGCGCAAAGTCGGCGCAAGCGTGTATGCGCGCCTGGACCTGGTGCAGGGCCGGCTCCAGCGCCAGCACGGCGTCGACCACGTTGCGGTCGAAATCGCCGGCGAGCTGGTTGCGGTAGCGTTCGTAGATGAAAGCCTGGACCTCGGCGCCTGTGGACGGGGCCAGGGCGCCGGAAGCGAAGACGCCGGCTGCGAAGGCCAGCAGGTCGGGCAGGCGCAGGGTGGCGCCGTCGTTGACTTTCAGGTAGCCGCCCGCGCCCAGTTGTTCGAAGGCGCTGATCAGGCCCAGGGCGGCGCGCCGCAGGCCGTAGGGGTCGCGTTCGCCGGTGGGCACCAGGCCTATGCCCCAGATGCCCATCAGCGTTTCGACGCGCTCGGCGATGAACAGGATGGCGGAGGTGAGCGTGCTGCCGTCGACCGGGGTATCCAGCCGTATGCGGTACTGGTTCTTCAGGGCCAGGACGACATCATCGGGTTCGCCGTCGGCCGCCGCGTAATAGGCGCCCATGATGCCTTGCAGCTCGGGGAACTCGGCCACCATGTTGGAGCTCAGGTCGGCCTTGGCCAGCAGGGCGGCGCGGTCGGCGTGCTTGGCGTCGGCGCCCAGGCGGCCGGCGATGTATCCGGCTATCTTGCGCACGCGCTCCACGCGCTCAAGCTGGGAACCCAGCTTGTTGTGATAGACGCTGGCCGCCAGCCCCGCCACGCGATCGGCCAGGGGAGTCTTGCGGTCGGTTTCAAAGAAGAACTGCGCGTCGGCCAGGCGCGGCCTGACCACGCGCTGATTGCCTTCGATGATGTGTGCGGGATCGTCGACCTGCATATTGCTGACGATCAGGAAACGATGTGTGAGCTTGCCGCCGGCGGGCTCGAACAGCGGGAAATACTTTTGATTCAGGCGCATGGTCAGGATCAGGCATTCCGGCGGCACGCGCAGGAACTGTTCCTCGAACTGGCCGACATAGACCGTGGGGTGCTCGACCAGCGCGGTGACTTCATCCAGCAGGGCGTCGACGTCGGGGCCTTCGCCTATGGTGGCGCCCAGCGCCTGGGCCTGCTGCTGCAACTGCTGTGCGATGAGGGAGCGCCGCGCCGTGAAGGATGCGATGATTTTGCCTTCGTCGCGCAACTGCTTTTCGTAGGAGCCGGGCGCCGTGATGGCGATGACTTGCGGCGCCATGAAGCGGTGGCCCAGAGTGCTGCGTCCGGCATCCAGCCCTAGCGCGCTGATCGGGACGACCTGGTCGCCCCATAGGGCGATCAGCCGGTGTGCCGGGCGGACGAACTTGACGCTGGTGACGCCGTCTGCCAATTGGTAGCGCATGACCTTGGGTATGGGCAGGCTGGCAATGGCATGGTCCAGCGCTTCCTGCAAGCCGTCGGCCAGCGTCGCGCCACTGGCGACGCCGCGAGCGTAAAGGTAGTCCTGCTTGCCGTCGGATTCGCTTATCAGGTCGGCCGCCGTCAGGTGGGCCAGGCCTTTGCCGGCCAGCTTCTTGGCCAGGGCCGGGGTCAGTTCGCCGCTGTCGGTCAGGCCGATCTTGGCCGGCATGAGCTTTTCGGTATAGGTTTGTTCGGGCGCCTGGCCCAGGACGGCATCCAGCCGGACGGCCAGGCGGCGCGGCGTGGAAAAGTCTTCGGTGATGCAAGCGGGGGCCAGCAGATTATGCTGCGACAGGGTCTTGCGCACGCCTTCGGCGAAGGCCAGGCCCAGTTTTTGCAGTGCCTTGGGCGGAAGCTCTTCAGTCAGCAGTTCGAGGAGCAGGGGCTGGGTAAGGGGGGCGGCATTCGTCATTATGCGGCCTCCGTACCAGCGGTTTTGACCAGCATGGGAAATCCTAGTTTCTCGCGTGAATCGTAATAGGCCTGGGCGACGGCGCGCGACAGGTTGCGGATGCGGCCTATGTAGGCGGCGCGTTCCGTCACGCTGATGGCGCCGCGGGCGTCGAGCATGTTGAAAGTATGGGCCGCCTTCAGGGTGGCTTCGTAGGCGGGCAGGGCCAGCGGGACCTGGATCATGCGCTGCGCCTCGGCTTCGTAATCGCCGAAATGGGCGAACAGCATGTCGGTCGATGCGTGCTCGAAGTTGTAGGTGGACTGCTCCACCTCGTTCTGGTGGAAGACGTCGCGGTAAAGCACTTTGCGCCCGTCGGCGCTTTCGGTCCAGACCAGGTCGTAGACGCTTTCCACGCCTTGCAGATACATGGCCAGCCTTTCCAGGCCGTAGGTGATTTCGCCCGTGGTGGGGGTGCAGTCCAGGCCGCCGACCTGCTGGAAGTAGGTGAACTGGGTCACTTCCATGCCGTTGAGCCAGACTTCCCAGCCCAGGCCCCAGGCGCCCAGCGTGGGATTTTCCCAGTCGTCCTCGACGAATCTGATGTCGTGCTCTTGCGGGTTTATGCCCAGCGCTACGAGCGAGCCGATGTAAAGGTCGATGATTTCAGGGGGAGCCGGCTTGAGCACGACCTGGAATTGATAGTAGTGCTGCAGGCGGTTGGGGTTTTCGCCGTAGCGGCCGTCCTTGGGCCGGCGCGAGGGCTGGACGTAGGCGGCGCGCCAGGGCTCGGGGCCTATCGAACGCAAAAACGTAGCCGTGTGCGAGGTGCCTGCGCCCACCTCCATGTCGTAGGGCTGCAGCAGGGCGCAGCCCTGCTTATCCCAATATTGCTGTAGCGTTAAAATAATTTGCTGAAAAGTGAGCATGTGCGAAGGCCGGTAACCGAGTAGCTGCAAAATCCCTCGATTTTAACTGGTTCCGCCACGAAGAAGATGCGCCCCGATCAAGGCCGGGGTCAATTGGTCGTATGATGCTGGCTTATCGGCCGTCAATCGGCACGGGTGTCGCGGGCCGCGGCGCAAGGGTTTTCTTTTTAGGAAGGGTGCTATGTCCGACTTGGTGAAAGTGGAAGTCATCGATCAGATTCAGATTATTACGGTCAATCGGCCCGAGGCGCGCAATGCCGTCAATTACGAGACCGCGCACGAGCTGGCCAAGGCCTTCGACGCGCTCGACGCCAACGAGCAGGTCACGCTGGGCATCCTGACGGGGGCGGGCAATACCTTCTGCTCCGGCATGGACCTGAAGGCTTTTGCGCACAACGGCCAGCGCCCGCTGGTCGAAGGGCGCGGCTTCGCCGGCCTGTGCGAACGGCCTCCCCAGAAACCGCTGATCGCCGCCGTAGAGGGCTATGCCCTGGCCGGGGGCTTTGAAATGGCGCTGGCCTGCGACCTGATCGTGGCGGCCAACAACGCAAGTTTCGGCCTGCCCGAAGTCAAGCGCGGCATTGTTGCGGGTGCGGGTGGCATGCTGCGCCTGCCCAGCCGCATCCCCTACCATATCGCCATGGAAGCCGTGCTGACCGGCGAAATGCTGCCGGCGGCCCGCGCCCATTCCTATGGCCTGGTCAATCGGCTGGTGGAGCCGGGCAAGGCGCTGGAAGCCGCCCTGGAACTTGCGCGCATCGTCGCCGGCAACGGGCCGCTGGCCGTGCGCACCGCCAAGAAGATCGTGACCGAGTCGCGCGACTGGCGCCAGGCCGATATGTTCGATTTGCAGCGCCCCCGCGTGGCGCACATCTTCACGTCGGCCGATGCGAAGGAAGGTGCGACCGCTTTCGCGGAGAAGCGCAAGCCCGTGTGGCGCGGCAAGTAAAACCGCGCCTTCAGCCAGAAACCGGCGGGCCGACAGGCCTGCCATTTTTATGATAGTTCAGCCCATGACGACCACTATAAAAGAAAGCGATCTGATCCAGTCCATCGCGGACGCGGTGCAGTTCATCAGTTTTTATCATCCCGCCGACTACATCAAGCATCTGGCCCGGGCCTACGAGCTGGAGCAAAGCCCCGCCGCCAAGGACGCCATCGCGCAGATACTGACCAATTCGCGCATGTGCGCCGAAGGGCGCAGGCCCATCTGCCAGGACACCGGCGTGGTCAACGTGTTCCTGAAGATAGGCATGGACGTGCGTTTTGACACGCGGCGCAGCATGCAGGAGTTGTGCGACGAAGGCGTGCGCCAGGGCTACCTGAACCCCGACAACCCCTTGCGGGCGTCGATATTGTCCGACCCATTGTTCACGCGCAAGAACACGCGCGACAACACACCCTGTATCGTCAGCGTTGAACTGGTCCCGGGCGACAAGGTCGACGTGCAAGTGGCGGCCAAGGGCGGCGGCTCCGAGAACAAGTCCAAGTTCGCCATGCTCAACCCCAGCGATTCCCTGGTCGACTGGGTGCTCAAGACCGTGCCGCTGATGGGCGCGGGCTGGTGCCCCCCCGGCATGTTGGGCATAGGCGTGGGCGGCACGGCCGAAAAAGCCATGCTGATGGCCAAGCAGTCGCTCATGGAAGACATCGACATGTACGAGCTTTTGCAGCGCGGCCCGCAGAACAAGCTCGAGGAATTGCGCATCGACCTGTACCAGAAGGTGAATGCGCTGGGCATAGGCGCGCAAGGCCTGGGCGGCCTGACCACGGTGCTGGACGTCAAGATCAACACCTTCCCGACGCATGCGGCTTCCAAGCCCGTGGCCATGATTCCCAACTGTGCCGCCACCCGCCACGTGCACTTCGAACTGGACGGCTCCGGCCCGGCGAAGCTGACGCCGCCCTCGCTGTCCGATTGGCCCGATGTGCATTGGGCCCCCGATTACAACAAGTCGCTGCAAGTCGACCTGAACACGCTGACCCGCGAGCAGGTGGCCAGCTGGAAGCCGGGCCAGACCCTGCTGCTGTCCGGCAAGATGCTGACCGGCCGCGACGCCGCGCACAAGCGCATCCACGACATGCTGGAGCGGGGCGAGAAACTGCCGGTGGATTTCACCAATCGGGTCATCTATTACGTCGGACCGGTCGATCCGGTGCGCGAAGAAGTCGTCGGCCCCGCCGGCCCGACCACCTCGACGCGCATGGATTCCTTCACCGAAATGATGCTGGCGCAGACCGGTCTTATCTCCATGATAGGCAAGGCTGAACGCGGCCCCGTCGCCATCGAGGCCATACGCAAGCATGGCTCCGCCTACCTGATGGCCGTGGGCGGTTCCGCCTACCTGGTCTCCAAGGCCATACGGGCCGCCAAGGTGGTGGGCTTCGAAGACCTGGGCATGGAAGCCATCTACGAATTTGACGTGAAGGACATGCCCGTCACGGTGGCCGTCGACGCCCAGGGCACCTCGGTGCACGAAACCGGCCCGAAGGAATGGCGCCGCCGCATCGCCGAAATACCGCTGGTGCCTGTTCAATAGGCCAGGCTTGCGCCCGGATCCACCGCGATCCGGGCTTTTTTTTCGGCGGCGGCGCGCTATTCGGTTTCTGCAAACCAGGGCTTATTCAAAAACGAATTCATAAATGCGCGTCTTGCGGGCAAGCTATAGTCTGGATTGTTTTATTTGATCTTGGAATCACTCATGACGACACCGGATCCCGCATCCTGGATGGGGCGCCAGGAAAGCTGCGATGACAATATCGACGTCGGGCACATTCAGCGCATAGCCCTGAGCCTGGGCGAGGACGCTCCCGCCGAGGGCGACGCGCTGCCGCTGCTTTGGCAGTGGGGCCTGTTCATCAAGGCCTTGCCCTACGGCGAAC
>JBARWC010000160.1:0-8310 GCA_049646585.1 Burkholderiaceae bacterium
GGTTTCCAGCCCCCACGGGGGTATCCAGCCGATCTGCACCTCGGGCAAATGCCAGCGGCAGGAGGCCGAGCTGACGATCAGGTCGCAAGATGAGGCGAGCACGAAGCCGCCGCCCAGCGCGAAGCCCTCCACGGCCGCGATGACAGGCTTGCGCATCTGGCTGATGGAGCGGCAGAACAGGCCGGTGTCGGCCTCGTGCTCGCACATGCCGGCAAGATCCATATTGCCCAGTTCCTTCAGGTCGCTGCCGGCGCAAAAGCCCGGCGCGCTGCCGGTAAGGATGGTGGCGCGGATGGACGGATCGGCTTCAATCTCTTTAAGGTGGCGCTTCAAGGTCAGCACGGTTTCCTCGCTGAGCGCATTGCGCCGGTTGGGGCGGTCTATGGTCAATACCGCGACCGCTCCCTCTGCACTGCGTACTATCATGGTCAAGCTCCCAATTCGGCGCCGTCTCGATTCAGGGCGAAGCGAACGTCTTCACCCTTGACGTCCCTGACGGCAAGGTTTTCATTAATCGCCATGGCGGCCGCGTGGCCTATCGCATGCCCGTAGCTGAAGCACTGGGCGGTTACCCGCGCCGAGGCCATCGCCTCGTGCTCCGCCGACAGGCAGCGCCCGGCGAACAGCAGCGACTCGCCCTTGGACGGCACGAAGCACTCATACGGAATCTCGTAGTAGTCCTCGAACAGCCAGGACAGGCGGGGCTTTTCACCGCTGTGCAGCTCGATAGGCCAGGCGGAGCGGGCAATGCCGTCGCGGCGCTTCGTGCCCGACACCACATCGCCGTTGGACAGCGTCTGCAGGCCCACCGCCTGGCGCGTCTGGCGTGTACCCACCTGCACGCCCGTATCGTTCAGATAAGCCTGCTCGCAGCCCACCAGATGGTCGCGAAAGAAGCGTTCGTATTCGCGCACCTGCTTGCGGCCCTGGGCCTCGGCCTCGCTGAAATCCCGGGCGATCAGGGGATTGAGCTCGCGCCCGTCGGCACCGATGACGCGGGTGCAGTTGCAGATCAGTTCGCCGTCGCGGGGCGTGGGAAACAGGAATACCTTGGCGCGCGGCAGCTTGTAGTCGCCCGCCGCATTCAGGGACAGGATCAGCTGAGTGATCCGGTCCGGCATGATGGCGTCTTCGCCGTACTCGGCCAGGAAGCGCTCCACGTCCACGCCCGAAAGGCGGAAGATCATGGTGGGGTTCTGCACATGGCCGTCCTGGCCCACGCGAGTCGCCAGGCCGGCCATGGCGACCAGGTCGGCGTCACCGCTGGCGTCTATCGTGAGCTTGGCCCGCACTTCCAGCTTGCCCTGCTTGGTATAGGCGATCACGCCGGCGATGCGTTCGCCGCCATCCAGCAGGACATCGGTCACCATGCTGTGGTACAGCACCTGCACGCCCTGGCTGGCCAGCAGGCCCTCGGCGCTTTCGCGCCAGGCATGCGGTTCATGCACCCGGGTGAAGGTCTGGCCGTAGCGGACGGGGCCGGTCAATCCGTTGCGCGTATCCATGGCGGCGATGAAATCGTCGACGAAACCGTGCACCAGGCGCTCCGGCGCCTTGTTCGTGCCCTCGTGCGCCAGGTACAGCCCGCAAATCGTGCCCGACATGCCCGCGACGGCGCCGCCGCCGCAAAAACCGTAGCGCTCCAGGAGCAGCACCTTCAGGCCCTGGCGGGCCGCCGTGTAGGCCGCGGCAACGCCAGCCGCGCCGCCTCCCACGACCAGCACATCGGTGTCCAGGCGCCAGGCGGGACGCTGGTCATGGACGGAAACCTGGGTTGAAATTCGATGCTCTTGCATAATGACCTCACTTCGCAATCATGGTTTGCGGGAGCCATAGCGCTATCGCCGGGAAAGCGATCACCAAGCCCAGCGCCACAACTTGCAGTCCCAGGAAGGGCCATACCGATCGGAAGATATCGCCGATGGAAATGCCTTCCGGGGACGCCCCCTTCAGATAGAAGGCGGCGGGACCGAAGGGGGGCGATATATAGCTGATCTGCATGTTCATGCAGAACAGCACGCCCAGCCAGATGGGGTCGAAGCCCAAGGCCACGGCCACGGGTACGAACACCGGCGCCGTCAGAAGCAGAATGCCTATCCAGTCCACGACGCAGCCCAGCACGATCCAGATCAGGTTCATGGTGATCAGGACGCCCCACTTCCCGCCCGGCAGGCCCAGCAGCATCTCCTTCAGGTATTGGGTGCCGCCCGCCATGGTGTACACGCCCACCAGCACCGAGGCGCCGAAGAACAGCCAGTACAGCATGCAGGTGACCTTGGTCGTGTCGACCACCGCCGCATACAGGCCCTTCCACGTGAAGCGCTTGTTCACCACAGCCGCCACGATGGCCCCAACGACGCCCACGCCGGCGGCTTCGGTCGGCGTGGCCCAGCCCAGGTAGAGCGAGCCCAGCACCGAGAAGGCCACCAGGCCGGGAAGCACCAAATTCTTTACGTAGGCCAGCTTTTCCAGGAAGGGGATGTCCAGCTCTTCCGGCGGCGCGGTGGGCGCGATCTCCGGCTTCAGATAGCTGATGATGACGATGTAGGCGATGTACAGGCCGCCCAGCAGCAAGCCCGGGAAGACCCCCGCCATGTACAACTGGCCGATCGAGGTGCCCGAGGTCAGGGCATACATGATGAAGACCACGCTGGGCGGGATCAGCGTCGACAGGCCGCCGCCCGCGCAGATCGAACCCAGGGCCAGCGATTTGCCGTAGCCGCGCTTGAGCATGGCTGGCAATGCCACCACGCCCATGGTGACGATTTCGGCGCCGATCACGCCCACCATGGCGGCCATCAGCGCGCAGGAGATGACCACCGCGATGGCCAGGCCGCCGCGCAGCTTGCCCGACCAGATATAGGCCGCCTTGAAGATGTCTTCCGCAATGCCGGCCTTTTCCAGGATGTTGGCCATCAGGATGAACAGCGGCACCGACAGCAGGATGTTGTTCCCCATCAGGGTGAACACTCGGCTGACGATGATGTTCAGCGTATTCAGGTCGAATAGCCAGACGGCCATCACCACCGCCACGGAGCCGGTTGCGAAGGCAATGGGCATCCCGACGATCAAAGCACTGATCAGCGCTCCGAATACAAGGAGCGTTAAGTATCCTAAGGACATGATTCGCCTTATTTATTGAATGAAGCCGAAGCGGATGCGCTTACGCTTTTCCGGGCTTGAAGTTCTCGATCAGATTGGCCAGGCCTTGCAGGTAAAGCAGCGCCCCGGCAATGGGGATGGCGAACTTCACGGGCCAGATGGGCGGGTTCCAAAGCGTGCCCGAGGTCTCGTTCTGCATGAAGGACATGACAGCCATGTCCCAGCCGTACCACATGAGCGTGAAGCAATAGGCCGAGAACAGAGCGAAGGCCAGCAGGTCGCACACGCGCCGGCCACGCCAGCCGAAGCGCTCGTAGACCATGTCGACGGCCACGTGGCGCCTGTGCAGCATGGCGTAGCCGCCACCCAGCACATAGACGAAGCCTGCAATGTAGGTCATGGATTCATCCGCCCACAGGGCCGGCGCATGGAACACGCTGCGCGCGATCACTTCGCGCGCAATGATGAAAACCACCAGCAAAATGAGCAGGCCGGCTAGGCGGCCCACCCATTCGTTCACACGCCCAATCAAGTGTATGAATGCGTTCATCGCTATCAGGCCAGAAGTTTGATTTCACGCAGATAGGCTTGCTGCGACTCGACAGCCTGCTTGGACAAGGCGCTTTTCTTGGCCCACTCGCCCCAGACCTCGTGGGCCAGCTTGCGGCCGCGCAGGCGATCTTCGGCGCTCCAATCAATGAGCTCCACGCCTTTTTTCTTCACTTCGCCCGCCACCACGACGTCGTTCGCGGCAATCGTCTTGACCTGATGGGCGGAAAACTCCTTCCAGGTTTTCTCGACGATTTCCTTGACGTCGTCCGGCAGCGCCTTCCAGGCCGCCTTGTTCACGGTGAAATCCTGAATGGGCATGGAGTGGAAGCCGGGATAGGTGGCGAATTTGGCGATTTCGAAGAAGCCGATCTTGTTGTTGACCGACAGGGTGGACCAGTCCACCGAATCCACGACGCCCTTCTCCAGCGCCGAATACGCTTCGCCGCCCGGTATCACGACGATGGAGGCGCCCATTTTGGCGATGGTTTCCGCCGCCAGGCCTTGCGCGCCGCGGTGCTTCAAACCCTTGAAATCCTCTGGGCGACGAATTGGCACCTTGGACGTCAGCGACTCCACGCCCCACCAGGTGCAGCCCACGGTATAGGCGTTGAAGCGATCGTAGGCGGAGCGCATCATATCGATCCCGCCCTTTTTGTACAGCCAGTCGTTCTGCTGCCCGGGCTCGGTATAGCCGAAGGCGAAGTCGCCGATCACGGCCAGGGCGGGTTCCTTGCCGGCGAAGTAGCCGGGGTAGGTCGAATGCCCCTGGATGACGTTCTGGCCGACCGCATCCAGCGTTTCGAAAGTGCCGACGATGGCGCCGGCCGAGAACGGGGTGATTTCCAGGCGGCCGCCCGTATTCTTTTTCACGTTGTCGCAAAACACCTGGAACATGGCGTAGGTATCTTCCCCCGCCCCCCACAGCGTTTGCACTTTCCATTTGGTGGTTTTCTGAGCCAGCGCAAGCGCCGGCGCGCCCAGTATCGTTGTGGCTGCGGCGGCAGAGGCGGCTTTCAGTATGGAACGGCGATTCATGCTCATCGTGTGTCTCCGGATATTGGTTTTGGTTTGCATCTGAGCTTTATTATATCTGTGATATATTTATAATATGTCCTAGGGTTTACCCGAACAAAAACCTGGCCTGCACCGCAAGGGCGCAGGCCGGAATCATTCTGTTGGGATAGTGGGGGCAAAGCCCAGAAAGATGGTTGATAGGCAGCGCCGGATCAGGCCGGTCGCCCAGGCATGCCCGGGGGCGCACCCTACGATCTATTCAGGATGCCAGCCTTGCAGGAAGGATGCGGCCGACTGCCGTTTGCCGCCGGCTTTTTGCAGTTCCAGCAAGCGCAGCAGGCCATCGGCGGTCACAATGTCGATGCCTTCGGGGCCGGTCCGCAGTACGTCGCCGGGCTGGCGCCCGCCAGCCGCGGCACCCGCATCCGGCACTCCAACTGCGTTCCAGACCTTGACCGGCTCGGCCAAGCCCGGCAGGCGCATGGTGGAACCCGGAACCGGGTTGAAGGCGCGGATGCGCCGGGCAAGCACGTCGGCCGGCAGCGAAAAGTCCAGCGGCGCTTCGGATTTTTCCAGCTTGGCCGCGTAGGTGACGCCTGCCTCGGGCTGCGGGCAAGCCGTCAGCTTCCCTTGCTGCAGCTCGTCTATGGCCTGGACGATGGCCCGGGCCCCAGCCTGCGCCAACTCATCGTGCAGGCCGGCCGCCGTATGCGCGGGAGTGATGGGCACCACGCGACTTAGCAGCATTGCGCCGGTATCCAGCCCTTGATCCATCTGCATGATGGTGATGCCGGTCTCGGCATCGCCCGCCTGGATGGCGCGCTGGATGGGCGCCGCCCCGCGCCAGCGCGGCAGCAGGCTGGCATGGATGTTGAAGCAGCCATGAGTCGGCAAGGACAGGACCCATTCCGGCAGTATCAGGCCGTAAGCCGCCACCACCATCAATTCGGGCTCGGCCTCCAGCAAGGCCTGGCGGGCCGCCGAGGCGTCGTCGGGATACTTGCCGTCAAGGCGCAGGCTGCGGGGCTGGCACACGGGAATGCCGGCGGCCAGGGCGGCCTGCTTGACGGGGCTGGGCGTAAGCTTCAGCCCCCTGCCCGAAGGGCGGTCGGGCTGGGTCAGCACCAAAGGCAGCTGATGGCCGGCCGCGATCAGCGCGTCCAGCGCCAAACGGGCAAATTCGGGCGTGCCTGCAAAAACGATGCGCATAAATGAAAAGCCGATTCAAGACGATGAATCGGCCATGATACCAAGAGGAAGAAGCGCAAAACCAAAAGCGGTTCGCGGCAAAGCCTTAGGCCCGGAGCGCCTCGCGCTCTTGCTTGCGCAGACGCGTCTTGATGCGGTTTTGCTTCAGGACGGAAAGATATTCCACGAAGACCTTGCCCAGCAGGTGGTCCAGCTCGTGCTGGACGCAGACCGCCAGCAGGCCCTCGGCGTCGAACTCGTAGCTTTTGCCTTGCAGGTCCAGGGCGCGCACGCGTATGCGGGCCGAACGCTGGACTTCGTCGTACACGCCCGGCACCGACAGGCAGCCTTCTTCGTAGACCTGGAGCTCGTCGCTTTTCCAGATGATTTCAGGGTTGATCAGCACATGCAGATCGTTGCCGTCCTCGGATACGTCTATGACCACCACGCGCTCGTGGACATCGACCTGAGTGGCTGCCAGCCCCACGCCGGGAGCGGCATACATGGTTTCGGCCATGTCGCGCACCAATTGGCGAATGCGGTCGTCGACCGCCTCAACCGGCTTGGCAACCTTGTGCAAGCGCGGGTCGGGGTATCGAAGAATAGGAAGTAAAGCCATAAGACGGGTCCGGTAATGCGTATAAGCTTCTATGATAAATCAAACTACCGCCATCGACGCTTTCCCGCGCGCAAAGTTCGCGCCCTGCGGTCCGCAACGCCCTTGTCCTGTGCCACACTAGCGTATGCCTCTTACCCTGCCCTCCGAAGAACTTCACGCCTGGATACGCCTGTCGCTCGAACCGGGCCTGGGACCCGCGCAAGCGCGCAATCTGCTGGCCGCCATCGGGCTGCCACAGCAGGTGTATGCGCTGTCCGCGGGCAGCCTGGGCAAATTCCTGCCCGCCGACCTGGCCCGGCAGCTGGCCCGCGAGCCTGACGAGGCCACCCAGACCGCCATAGCCCGGGCCGCCACCTGGCTGGAGCAGCCCGGCCACCATTTGCTGACCCTGGCCGACCCCGCCTACCCGCGCGCCCTGCTCGACATCCACGACCCGCCGCTGCTGCTCTATGTAAACGGCAACCCCGCGCTGCTGTCCCGCCCGGCCATATCCATAGTCGGCGCGCGCAGCGCCACCCCCGGCGGCATGGACAATGCCCGGGCCTTCGCGCGCCATCTGGCGCAACAAGGCTGGTGCATAGGCAGCGGCCTGGCCCAAGGCATAGACACCGCCGCCCACGAAGGCGCCCTGCTGGCCGGCCCCGAGGGCGGCGGCACCGTGGCGGTGCTCGGCACCGGCATCGATATCGTCTACCCGGCCGCCAACCGCGACCTGGCCCACCGCGTCGCCGCCGCCGGCGCACTGGTTTCCGAGTTTCCCATGGGCGCCCGCGCGCTGCCCCACCAATTCCCCAAGCGCAACCGGCTGGTGGCAGGCATGTCGCGCGGCGTCCTGGTGGTCGAGGCGGCAAAGCAAAGCGGCTCGCTGATCACCGCCCGGCTGGCATCCGAAATGGGGCGCGAAGTCTTCGCCATCCCGGGCTCCATCCATTCCCCCTTGTCCCGCGGCTGCCACGCCCTGATCCGCCAGGGCGCCAAGCTGGTGGAGTCGGCGCAAGACATCCACGACGAACTGGGCCGGCCCGCCGCAGCGGCTATCGCCAGCCCTGATGGCAGCCCCGGCAAGCGCCCCACGGGCCGCGCCGAACGCGGCGCAGGCCCGGCTGGTACGGCGACGCTGGACTTCGGCAACGCCGCGCCAGACGCCCAAGCCGACATCGATTCCGAATCGCTGCACATCCTGGACGCCCTGGGCTACGACCCCGTACATATCGACGTACTGCAGCGGCGCACCGGCCTGGACCTGCCCACGCTGAATAGCCGCCTGCTGCAACTGGAGCTATCGGACGGCATCGCCCGGCTGGCCGACGGGCGCTATCAACGGCGTTAACGGTATATATTTACAATAAAGCCATGCTTCCCCCGCCCTTCGGCATCACACCAAGGAATCGCCCCCATGTCTTTGCCCGATAAAGTCAAGATCGTCGAGGTCTCGCCGCGCGACGGCCTGCAGAACGAAAAGGAATTCGTCGCCACCGCCGGCAAGATCGAGCTTATCGACCGCCTGTCCGCGGCGGGCTTCCAGAACGTCGAGTCCGTCTCTTTCGTGTCGCCCAAATGGGTGCCGCAGATGGCCGACGGGGCCGAGGTCATGGCGGGCATACAGCGCCGGCCGGGCACCATCTATTCCGCCCTGACGCCCAATCTGCGCGGCTTCGAGGCCGCGCTGGCCGCCCGTGTGGACGAGGTCGTGATCTTCGGCGCGGCCAGCGAAGCCTTCTCCCAGCGCAACATCAACTGCTCGATAGCCGAATCCATGACCCGCTTCGAACCCGTGGCCCAGGCGGCCAAGGCCGCCGGTCTGCGGCTGCGCGGCAGCATCAGCTGCGCGCTGG
>JBARWC010000161.1:0-14301 GCA_049646585.1 Burkholderiaceae bacterium
GGTCAGGCACGAGCAGGGCGCCATGCATGCGGCCGAGGGCTATGCGCGCTCCACCGGCAAGCCGGGCGTGGTGATGGTGACCTCGGGGCCGGGCATGGCCAATACCGCCTCCGGCCTGCTCGACGCCATATGCGATTCCATACCGGTGCTGTGCATCAGCGGCCAGGTGGCCACCAGCGCGATAGGTACCGACGCCTTCCAGGAATGCGACGCCATCGGCATTTCGCGCCCGGTGACCAAGTGGAATGCGCAGATCCGCCGTGCCGAGGACGTGGTCGGCATGGTGGGCAAGGCCTATCGCCTGACCACTTCGGGCCGTCCGGGGCCGGTATTGCTGGATTTTCCCAAGGACATGCAGATTGCGCTGGTACCCGAGACGGCCGCCGGCGATGTGGTCCAGGCCGAGCCCGGCGTTGAAACCACCGGCCCGGCCACCGAGGCGGCCATCAAGCGCGCCGCCGCGCTGATCGCCAATGCCAAGCGCCCGGTCTTTTACGGCGGCGGCGGGCTGATCAATTCCGGCCAGGATGCCTGCCACGCTTTTACCTCCCTGGTGCAGGACATGGGCGCGCCTTGCACCCTGACCTTGATGGGCTTGGGCGCCTTTCCCGCCGACGACCCCCTGTTTTTGGGCATGCTGGGCATGCACGGAACGCTGGAGGCCAACCTGGCCATGCACCATGCCGACCTGATCATCTGCGTCGGCGCGCGCTTCGACGATCGCATCACGGGACGCCTTTCGGATTTTTGCCCGCATGCCAGCAAGATCCATCTGGATATCGATCCGGCGTCCATCGACAAGGTGGTCCGTGCCGACGTCGCCCTGGTGGGCGATTGCTACCCCATGCTGCGCGCCCTGCGCAAAGAGCTGGGCCCGATTGCGCCGGACGCCGGCCGGCTGGATGCCTGGTGGCAGCGCATTGCGGTGTGGCGCGCCAAGGAATGCCTGAAGGTCGAGCCTTCGCAGGAATACATATTGCCGCAGCACCTGATGCAGAGCCTGGACAGGCAGTTGACCGGCACCGATGCCATCATCTCCACCGACGTGGGCCAGCATCAAATGTGGGCCGCGCAGTACATCAAGTTCAACCGGCCCAATCGCTGGCTGACTTCCGGCGGCGCCGGCACCATGGGCTACGGCTTGCCCGCCGCCATCGGCGCGCAGATCGGGCACCCCGCCAAGACCGTGGTGTGCGTCAGCGGCGACGCCTCGGTGCTGATGAATATCCAGGAGCTGGCCACCGCGACCCAGCACCGGACACCGATCAAGCTGGTGTTGTGCAACAACGGCCACATGGGCATGGTGCGCCAGTGGCAGGAATTGATACACGACGGCCGCTACAGCCACAGCTACAACGCTTCGCTGCCCGACTTCGTGGCGCTGGCCAAGGCCTTCGGCTGGGGCGCCGCGCGTGTCGAGAACCCCGCCGAGCTGGATGCGGCGCTGGCCCGGTGCATGGCTCATGACGGGCCTTTCTTCCTGGACGTGGTGGTGCTGGCGCAGGAAAACTGCTTTCCCATGATGCCGGCCGGCTACGGCCACCAGCAGGTCATGCTGTCCGAGGACACCTGGTACGTGGAAGACTAAGGCCCGAAGCGGCCCCACGGGCCGCGCTCCAGGGCCAAATATCTAGAAAACCCCAGTGTTCCGAGGTTCCGGATTCGGGTATAACACTGGGCTTGACATCACTTTTACCTGTTGGGGATGAAATGCGTAGAATCGGTTTTTTCAAGTGTCTTCTTGCCGCGACCATGGCGGGGGTTTTCGCCGCCGCGCCGGCCGTCGCCGAAACCACCTTGAAAATGGCGTACGCGCTGTCGACGAATTCGCATTATGGGGCGGGCGCCGAAGCCTTCGCCAAGGCGGTCGAAGGTGCGAGCAAAGGGCAGTTCAAGGTTCAGCAGTTTCCCAATAGCGCCCTGGGCGGCGAACGCGAAGTCATCGAAGGCTTGCAGCTGGGCACCATAGACGTGGCCATCGTGTCCACCGGGGCCACGCTGAATTTCGTGCCCAAGACCGGCGTGTTCGACATCCCCTTCCTGTTCCGCGACCTGGCGCATGCGCGCAAGGTGCTGGACGGTGACATCGGCCAGCGCATGCTGGCGGAATTCCCCAAGCGCGGCCTGGTTGCCCTGGCCTGGGGCGAGCAGGGCTTTCGCCAGCTCACCAACAATGTGCGCCCGGTCGCCAAGCCCGAGGACGCCAAGGGCCTGAAGATACGCACCACCGAAAACCCCATCCACATCGCCGCCTTCCGTCAATTGGGTGTGCTGGCCACGCCCATGGCCTGGCCCGAGGTGGCCACGGCCTTGCAGCAGGGCACCATAGACGGCCAGGAAAACCCCTTGTCCGTGATCGTGTCGGCCAAGCTGCCGCAGTTGCAGAAATACCTGTCCCTGACCGCCCATGTGTACGGCCCGGCCCTGGTGCTGATGTCGCCCAACGTCTACGACGGCTTGTCCGATGCCGACAAGGCCGCGTTCAAGGCCGCCGGACATGATGCGGCGGTGGCCATGCGCAACTACGTCGATGCGGTCGAAAAGAGCGGCATCGAAGAGGTCAAGAAGCAGGGCATGCAAGTCAATACGGTGGACCACGCCGCCTTCGTCAAGGCGGTGCAGCCCGTGTACCCGCAGTATTACAAGCAGTTCGGCAAAGACCTGGTCGAGGCCATACAGAACACGAAATAAGCCACACAGGCCAAGCCGTGACACTCATTCGATTTCTGGACCGCTCCCTCTTTCGGCTGGTTTCGCTGATTACGCAGTTGCTGATACTGTCCGCCGTGGCGGCGGGCTTCTATCAGGTTCTGTCACGGTTTGTTTTCGCCTCGCCCGCCGACTGGAGCGAGGCCTGGACCCGCGCCTCGTTGATCTGGACAGTCATGCTGGGTGTGGCCCTGGCCTTCAGGCAGGGCGCCATGCTTAGCGTGGAAATGCTGCACAGCTTTCTGGGGCCCCGCAACAAGCGCTGGCTGGAACACCTGATCCTGGCCATATGCGTGAGCTTCCTGGGCTTCCTGGCCTGGGTGGGCGGGCAGATGTCCTGGCGCGTGCGCTTCCAGACCATGCCCAGCCTGGAGGTTTCCATTTCATGGGTCTACCTTGCCATTCCCGTGGGCATGACGCTGGCCATACTGGCGGTCGTGGCCTATTGGGCCGAAGGGCCGCGCCAGGCCATCGTCGACGACACCGTCATATAAGGCGCCCAGCATGGCCGATTTCCAGCCTCGTGAACGACTGAACCGGATGCAAGCATGCCGCAATTGATGGTTGTTTCAATGCTGCTGTTCTTTGCGCTGTCGGTGCCCGTGGCGGTGTCCATAGGCCTGGCCAGCATGCTGGGCGTGGGCTACGACGGCATCACCTGGCTGGTGATCGCGCAGCAGATCTACGCCGCCCTGGACAAATACCCGCTGGTTGCCGTGCCCTTCTTCATCCTGGCCGGCAATTTGATGGAGGCCGGCGGCATTTCCGAGCGCATGGTGGATTTCGCCAAGAGCGTGGTGGGCGGCATGCAGGGCGGCTTGGCCTGCAGTTGCGTGCTGACCTGCATGATCTTTGCCGCCGTGGCCGGGTCCAGCGTGGCCACCACCTTTGCGGTGGGCGCCATCCTGATCCCGGCCATGGTCAAGCACGGCTATCCCAAGCCGTTCGCCGCTTCCTTGCAGGCGTCGGCCGCCGAGCTGGGCGTCATCATCCCGCCTTCCATCCCCATGATTCTCTTCGCCGTTTCCACCGATACCTCGGTGGGCGAGCTGTTTATCGCCGGGATAGGGCCCGGCCTGCTGATTGCGGGCGCGCTGATGCTCTATGTGTGGCTGTATGCCCGGCGGCACGGCTATGGCAAGCAGGACGGCGCGGACCGGCTGGCGCTGTGGCCGGCGTTCAAGCGCGCCTGGCTGGCGCTGCTGATGCCGGGCATCATCCTTGGCGGCATCTACGGCGGCGTGTTCACGCCCACCGAGGCCTCGGCGGTTGCCGTGGTCTATGCGCTGGTGGTGGGAATCTTCGTTTATCGCCGGCTGACGCCATCCGTCTTGTCCAAGACCTTGCACCGCTCGGTGGTGTCCACGGCGGTCATCATGTTCGTGATCGCGAACGCGGGCGTCTTCGGTTTCCTGCTGAACCGCGCCGGCATTCCGACGGCCCTGGGCCAGTGGCTAAGCCATGTGTTCAGCAACGAATACACCTTCCTGATGGGCGTGAACGTGGCGCTGTTCATCATCGGCATGTTCATCGAGACCTCGGCCTCCATCGTGGTGCTGGCACCCTTGCTGCTGCCGGTGGCCATGCAATTCGGGGTGGACCCGGCCCATTTCGGCGTCATCATGGTGGTGAACCTGGCCCTGGGCATGGTGACGCCGCCGTTCGGCGTCAACCTGTTCGCCGCCTGCACGGTGGCCAACCTTCCCATCGAACGCCTGGTGCGGTCGCTGCTGCCCTTCGTGGGCGTGGTCGTAGCCTGCCTGATGGTGATCACTTACGTGCCCGAGGTTTCCCTGTTCTTCAAGGAATTGGCTTACGGCTGACGGGCGGGCTAGGCGACTGCGTAAAGGGCGGGTGCTGTAACGCCAAGGGGCGCCATCAAGGCGCCCCTGTCCCCGCAAAAGGCTTAGCAAAGGCTTAGAACGGTGGGTCGTCGTCGCCCGCAGTAACCGCCGGCGCCTTCACGGCCTTCTTTGCCGCAGTCTTGCCGGCGGCTTTTTTCACAGCCGTCTTGCTTGCCGCTTTTGTAGCGGTTTTGGCGGCGGTTTTCTTTGTCGCGGTCTTCGTGGCCTTTTTCGCCGTCGACTTGGCTGCCGTCTTGGTCGCCGTTTTAGCCGCGGTCTTCGTCGCCGTCTTGCTGGCGGTCTTGGCCGCGGTCTTGCGACCGGGCTTCTCGGGCCGGGGCTCGAATTCAAAGCCGATCTTGCCGTTTTCCTGCTTGACCAGATAGGCCTTGAACTTGCGGTTGGTGCGGCTGGATACGAAGCCGTCCAGCAAATCGGTCTTGCCTTCGCTTAATAGCTTGCCGACCTGTTCGGCGGAGATTTCCTGCTGCAATATCATTTTGCCCGTGCGGAAATCGCAGGTCTTGTCCGGCCCGACGGATTTCTCGCAGACGTAGTTCATGCCGTACTCGAACACCTTGCCGCCGCATTTCGGGCAGGAGCCCACCGGCGTGTGTCCGGAAAAGTCCACGGGTTCGGTGTCTTCGTCGTCTTTCTGGCCGAAGTCGAATTCCAGCTTGTATTCGTCGGTGATGCGCAGCAGCGCCGCAAAAGGCCGGCCCATTTTGCTGATGAAGCCGGGCAGCGGCCCCAGTTCGCGCTTGGTCAGCAGCTCTTCGACCTCGGAGATTTCGAAGGTGCGGCCGCCGGGGTGCTTGCCGATGGAGAAATCGCAGTTGGTGCAGGCATAGCGGCGATAGTTTTCCTTGACCACACCGCCGCATTTCGGGCAGGGCGTGCTCAAGGTGGCGTAGTCGCCGGGCACGGTGTCGCGTTCGTATTCTTTGGCCCGCTTGACGATGACCTGGGTCATTTGCGCGATTTCGCGCATGAAGGCGTCGCGGTCCAGTTGGCGCTGTTCGATCTGCTTCAGGCGGTGTTCCCATTCGCCGGTCAATTCGGGCGAGGTCAGTTCATTGACCCCCAATCCCGACAGCAGGGTCATGAGCTGGCGCGCCTTGGCGCTGGGTATCAGGTCGCGCCCCTCGCGCCGCAGGTAGCCCTCGTTGAGCAGGCCTTCGATGATGGCCGCCCGCGTGGCCGGCGTGCCCAGGCCGCGTTCGGACATGGCTTCGCGCAGCGCCTCGTCGTCGACCAGCTTGCCGGCGCCTTCCATGGCCGACAGCAGGGTGGCTTCCGTGAAGTGCGCGGGCGGCTTGGTGACCAGGCCCTTGGCTTCGATTTCGTCGGTCTTGACCGTTTCGCCATCGGATACGGCAACCAGATTGGTGTCGTCGCCCTGCGCCTCGCGCCCGTAGATGGCCAGCCAGCCCGGCGACACCAGCACCTTGCCCTCGGTCTTGAAATGATGCCCGGAGACTTCGGTGACGCGGGTCGTTACGCGGAATTCGGCGGCGGGGAAGAACACCGACAGGAAGCGTTTGGCGACCAGGTCGTAGATTTTGCCTTCCGCCTCGCTGAGTTCGCGCGGAATCTGCAGGGTGGGAATGATGGCGAAGTGATCGGAGACTTTCTTGTTGTCGAAGATGCGCCGGTTGGGTTTGACCCATTTCTGCTTGCATACGGTGTCGGCGAAGGGGCGCAGGCCCGCCGCCGCGCTGGAGCCGCCTTCGGACAGGGCTTCCATGGTTTGCTGGACGGTATGCAGATAGTCTTCGGGCAGATAGCGCGAATCGGTACGCGGGTAGGTCAGGGCCTTGTGGCGTTCGTACAGCGTTTGCGCCAGCGCCAGTGTGGTCTTGGCCGAGAAGCCGAAGCGTGAGTTGGCCTCGCGCTGCAGCGAGGTCAGGTCGAAGAGCGCCGGCGACATCTGGGTGGACGGCTTGGATTCCTCGGTGACCTTGCCCGGCTGGTCGCGGCAGGCGGTGACGATGGTTTGCGCGGCCGGCAAGGACCACAGCCGGGAATCGCGCTGTTCGGGGTCGCGTTCGTCGCGGACGAACTTGGGA
Source organism: Burkholderiaceae bacterium (assembly GCA_049646585.1). Taxonomy (GTDB): domain Bacteria; phylum Pseudomonadota; class Gammaproteobacteria; order Burkholderiales; family Burkholderiaceae_B. The sequence goes on from JBARWC010000161.1 coordinate 6,623, forward strand.
TCGAACCAGCGGCCGGTGTAAAAGCCCGCCGCGGCGACGAAGGTGGCATGCACTTCCCAGTAGTCGCGCGAAACGAACTTGCGTATGCGCTCTTCGCGTTCGGCCACGATGGCCAGCGTGGGCGTCTGGACACGGCCCACCGGGGTCTTGAAGAAACCGCCGTCCTTGCTATTGAAGGCCGTCATGGCGCGCGTGCCGTTGATGCCCACCAGCCAGTCCGCCTCGGCGCGCGACCTTGCGGCGGCTTCCAGGGGCTTCATGGTGTCGTCTTCGCGCAGGTTGCCGAAGGCTTCGCGTATGGCGGCCTGCGTCATGGACCGCAGCCATAGGCGCTTGACGGGCTTTTTCACGCCCGAGAACTGCACGATGTAACGGAAAATGAGTTCGCCCTCGCGGCCCGCGTCGCAGGCGTTGATGACGGCGTCGACGTCTTTGCGCTTGAGCAGCTTGACCAGCAGCTTGAGCCTTTCGCTGGAGCGCTTGTCGGTGGGGCCCAGCTCGAACTGCGGGGGAATGACCGGCAGGTGGGCGAAGCTCCATTTGCCGCGCACGGGATCGTTGGGGGCAACCAGGCTAAGCAGATGGCCTATGCTCGAGGCAAGTACGTATTGCTCGCTTTCAAAATAATCCCCTTCCCGGGTGAAGCCTCCCAGGGCGCGGGAAATATCCAGAGCTACCGAGGGCTTCTCGGCGATAATGAGCGTTTTATTCATGAGTTTCCAATTACTGCGTTTCGGCAGCGATAGCGCGGATAATACGAGGTGGGAATCGCACTATGCAAGTCGAGGGTCATAAAGACAGCCCTATGTCCGGCCGTGATTGGGCCGGTTTTTTGCGCAAATCGACTCTTGCCTTGGCCTGCCTTCTGCTTGCCAGCGCCCTTGTGTGCTGGGTGGCGGCAAACTGGGAGTATGCCAGCAATTTCCAGAAGTTGGCAGGCGTCCAGCTCACGCTGGCGGCCTTGGTGGCGTCAAGCTGGCTGCTGGGCCGCAAGCCCGATCCGGGCAAAAACCACAATTTCTCGGTTTCCGCCCAGCTTGCGGGCCTGGCGGCTCTGACGCTGGGGGCGTTGCTGGCGCTTATTGGCCAAATATATCAGACGGGGGCTGACCCCTGGACCTTGTTCATCGGCTGGCTGGTGTTGCTGCTTCCCTGGCTGCTGGTGCTGCCTACGGTTTTCCTGGGCCTGCTGTGCGCGGCGCTGCTCAATCTGGGCCTGGTCCTGTTCCTGGATGTCCGAGGCGACTGGCTGTGGTTCGGCTTGTCGTCGACCTGGCTGCAAGCCTGCGTTTTGCTGGCCCTGGTCAATGCCGCCATGTTGTTCGCCTGGGAACGGTGCATTGCCCTGTTGAGCGACGCCTGGCGTATCGGGCCGCGCGTGCTGGCTTGTGCCGCAGCGGCCTGGTTGCTTGCCGCCACGGTTGCCAGCCTGGGCACGGATACCAGCGTCGTGCTGTTGGCCGTGCCGGGCTTGGCTGCTTGCGCTCTTTTTTACAAAATCTACTCCGGCCGGCGGGCGGATCTGGCCATGGTCAGCCTGGCCGCGCTGACCGCGATACTGCTGGCGGCCATCGTGCTGCTGTCCCGTATCGATTCCGAAGTCTCCCTGCTGGGGATCATCGTGGTGCTGCTGGGGCTGGCGGGATGGTTTCTGCATCGTTTGCGCGGCTTGATGTCCCGGCGCGCCGTGGGGGCGGGCGAGGTGGGTCCGGACGCTGCGGGTCCGGACGAGACCGGGCAGGCGCATCGGGAACCCTGGTATATCGTGCTGTTCCGTCTGGCCGTCATGGGCGTGACGGCCCTGCTGATGGTCGCCTTTCTGGTGATCGTGCTGGAACTGGACATGGACCAGTTGTGGGTTCTGGGGGCGCTGGCCTGCGGGGTCGGCCTGTTGCTTCAGAAGACACTTAGCCGGCCCTACATCGACGAACTGGGCCTGACGTTGACGGCCGCCGGCTTGATCATGGTCGGGGCCGGCCTGGTCATTATGGATTTTCCGTCTTCCCTGCTTCGCGCCTGCCTGCTGCTGGCGCTGGGAGGCGTGCTGTATCGCTGGTCGGAGAACACCGCCTTGCGCTTTCTGACGGCCTGCATCGTGCTGGCGGTGGCCTTGTGGCTGACCTGGCCCGAAGCCGCTCGTTATGTCCTGGTGGATGTGACGAACGGCGAATGGGTGTGGATGTATTTCCCGGCCTACCTGCGCTTGTGGTGGCTGGCGGTGGCGGCCGTCCTGGTCCTGGCCGTGGGAAGCCGGCGGCGTACTCCGATGTTCTGGCTGCCCCTGGCCTGGGCGCTGGTTTGCCTGACCCAGCTTGTTGCATGGCTGGCTCCCGCGCCCGCTTTTCAGGCCGTGGGGGATGCCTGGATGCGGGCGCCCGGCCTGTTGATGCTTTGGCTGGCTTGCGCCGCCTTGCCCGTGTTTGCGCTGGGCGCCTTGCTGTGGCGCGAGCCGGGCTTGTCGCCCAGCCTGCGTTTTGGCGCGCCGGCCGCGCTGGCCGTGGCCAGCCTGGGCTGGATGGGGGCGCCGGGGGTTTCCATTGCCTTGCTTTGGCTGATACTGGCTTATGCGCTGGCGCAGCGGGCTTTGCTGGTCTTCGGCGTGCTGGCATTGCTGGCTTACCTGAGCCGTTTTTATTACCAGTTGGACTCCACCTTGCTGCATAAATCCCTGGTGCTGGGCCTGACGGGAGCTTGGCTGCTGCTGTCCTGGCGTGTGCTGGGTCGTTGGGCACACCGTCGGGCAACGTCGCAGGCGGCCGCCCAGGCGTCGCTGGGTGGCGCCGTGCCTGGTTCGGCCGATCTGACGGGTGCCGCGCAACGCCGGCCTGCTCAGTCGTTGAGGGCGGTGGCGGGTGTTGCGCCGCGTGTGCGCGCACTGGGGCTGCTGGCCGGCCTGGTCGCCGCCCTGGGGTTGGCCAATGCGGAAATCTATCGCAGCGAGTCGATACTGGCCCATGGCCAGCCGGTGACGCTCGCCTTGGCTCCGGTGGATCCGCGTTCGCTGATGCAGGGCGACTATATGGCTTTGCGCTTCGAGGTGGCTGATCAGGTGCGTGGGCTCTTGTCCCAGGCACCGGAGCAGGTGGCCCGACAGGTCGAGGCTCAGCGCGGGGGCTATCTGCTTTTGGAGCCGGATCAGCAGGGTGTTCACCGCCTGGCGGCCGTGCTGGCCGAACCCGATTCGCGGCCGGGCGGCTCGGCCTCGCCCAAGGATGCCGTGGTGCCCGCCACGGCCATTCTGGAATTCCGCCTGCGCAACGGCGGCGCGCAATTGGGCACCAATGCCTGGTTTTTCTCCGAGGGGCAGGCGCAACTGTACGAGCCTGCGCGCTTCGGTGAGTTCCGTGTCGATGGGCAGGGGCGAGCCCGACTGCTGCGCATGCTGGACCAACAGCTTGCACCCCTGCCTCATTAAGTAAGAAGCAGGCGGTGTGTCGGCGTCGGTATGGTCAGTCTATCCGGAGACCGTAGCGGGCCGTCCACAGCGCTTGCGCCGCCTGCCAGAACGAGGCCGGGTCGGCGGCGGCTATGGCCTTGAAGCCCAGGGCCTCCCAGGCATGGTTCAGCGTTCGCATGGGTTGGGACAAGTCCATGGCGGCGGCATGATTCTGCTTGGACAGCTTGCGGCCGGCCTCGTCCAGCAACAAGGGCACATGCATGACCCGCGGGTAGGCAATGCCCAACTGCCGCGCCAATACCCTTTGCCTGGCGGTCGAATCGAGCAGGTCGGCGCCTCGCACGATGTGGGTGATGCCTTGTTCGCCGTCGTCCACGACGACGACCAACTGGTAGGCCCATAGGCCGTCGGCCCGCTTGATGATGAAGTCGCCCGTTTCGGCGGCCACGTCCTGTTCCTGCGGGCCATACCAACGATCCTGGAAGCGCTCCACGCCCGGTGGCACTCTAAGGCGCCAGGCGCGCGGGGCTTGGCCGGGGCGCAAGCCGTGCCGGCAGGTGCCGGGATAGGCGCCCTCGGGCGGCAGTTCCTGCCGTGTGCAGGCGCATCCATAGACCTGGTCTTTGGCGGCCAGGGTATCGAAGGCGTTCTGGTAGAGCGCCAGGCGCTGGGACTGCCACACGGGCGGGCCGTCCCATTGCATGCCCAGGGCGCTTAGCTGCCGCATGATGACTTTGTCGGCGCCCGGGACGACCCTGGGCGTATCGATGTCTTCGATGCGCAGCAGCCATTCGCCATGGTGGCTGCGGGCGTCCAGGAAGCTGGCCATGGCCGCAAGCAGCGATCCGTTATGCAGAGGGCCGCTGGGGCTGGGCGCAAAACGTCCGCGATAAGGCCTTGTGCCGCCTGATTGATGAGGCATCATGCAAGCAAAAACCCGGCTTAATGCGACAGGCGGGTGTGCTCGTCGGCCAGGAGCTCTTCAAATACCAGATGGTCGACCTCGGCTTCCTGGCTCCAGAGAACCATGAGCGCGATGATCTTGATCTTGGCAAGCGAGATGGGCGATTCGTTGGTGGCTTCCGCGCGCTCGATGAGGATTTCGCGCAGCACGGTGGGCAGCACGCCGGAATTTTCCAGGAAGGTGATGAAGCCTATGGCTTGCGTGCCCAGCGTCTGGTATTCGTGGTCGGTGAAGATGCGCCGGCTGTCGCCTTGCGGGCTCTGTACAAGCTGGCTGCATTGCTCGGTGGTTTCAGCCAGACCGTGCAACCAACCCAGGGCATCGTTAATGTCTTCGTGCTCGAAACCTACCGCGGCCAGCTTGTGCGCAAGTACGTCCGCTTCGGGGCATGCTTGCGGTGTATAGTAGGTTTCGAATAAATAAACCAAAATATCGAACATATGGATGCGATTCCGGTTGCCGTGCGTGAAAGTCAGTGAAAAAGAAGGTTAACCGAAAGTTATAAACGACTGTACGCTGATTTTTTTCGACCGGCAACCGGGCCATGTTGTTGCAAACATACGCTAGTCGGCAATGCCATAGGGCGACGGGCAAGCGTGATTTCATCCTGACACAAGGGGAGGGCGGGCATGGAAGAGCTGAAGCTGCGGGAACGCGAAACGGAGCAGGCCCAAGAGGCGCTTTACATTGCACCGGCGGCGGTCGCGGGCGATCTGGCGCGGGACATCGATACGCCCAGCCTGGTGTTGGACCTGGACGCATTCGAAGACAATCTGCGCACCATGCAGGTTCTGGCCGAGCGGCACGGGGTTGCCCTGCGGCCGCATGCGAAGGCGCACCGCTGTCCGGAAATCGCCCTACGCCAGGTGGCGCTGGGCGCGGCGGGAATTTGCTGTCAAAAGGTTACCGAGGCTGTGCCCTTTGTGCAGGCGGGCTTGCGGGATATACACATCAGCAACGAGATCGTGGGAGAACCCAAGCTGCGCTTGCTGGCGCAGTTGGCCAAAAAGGCGCGCATGACGGTTTGCGTGGATCATCCGCAGGCGGCAAAGGCGCTGTCGGCCGCGATGGCGGAGCATGGGGCTTCGGTGGGCGTGCTGGTCGATGTGGACGTGGGGCAGAAGCGCTGCGGGGTCCAGACGCCCGAAGAGGCCGTGGCACTGGCCGAGCTTGTGCAGTCTTTGCCGGGTATCAGCTTTGCCGGCATTCAGGCCTACCATGGCGGTTTGCAGCACAAGCGCTCGCTGGATCAGCGCCAAAAGTCCTGCGAGAAGGCGGCGCGGCTGGTTCGTCGTTATGTGGATGCGCTGGAACGCGCGGGAATCGCTTGCCCGGTGGTGACGGGCGGCGGCACGGGCACGGCGGTGTTCGATGTGGCCAGCCAGGTCTATACCGAGATCCAGTCGGGTACGTATGCATTCATGGATACGGATTACGGCGGTATCGACTGGGGAGAGGCGCTGGCTTTTCGGCACAGTTTGTTTCTATTTGGCACGGTAATGAGCACGCCGGCGGCGGATCGGGCGATCATGGATTTCGGGCTGAAGTCGACCAGCGCGGAAAGCGGCGCGCCGCGGCCGGTGGATCGGCCGGGGCTGCGCTGCGTGGCGGTGCATGATGAGCACAGTATCCTGATGGCGGACGAGGCCAAGGACAGGCCTGAGCTGGGAGACAAGATTCGCCTGATACCGGGGCATTGCGATCCTACGTTCAATTTGCACGACAGCGTGGTGGCGGTGCGTGGGGATAGGGTTGAGGCGGTATGGGGGATTAGTGCTCGGGGGCTTAGCCGGTAGGCGGTTTCGCAGGCTTCTCTATGGTCTCTCTATAGCTAGGTCTGAGGTCGTTTGCCAGATTTCGTTTTTGGCGGCATTTTTCATTCTTAATGCAGGCGTGCTGGCGCGGGCCGTGTCCGGCTCACCGTCCGCGGTCCCGTTCCGGGACGACTCGCGTTTCCGGCTCCTGTCGGGGCGGCCGTGAAACTCGCAACGTTGGCAGCCCCCCGGGCTGCCAACACCCGCGTTGCTCAGACAGTCACGGCCTTGCCTCCCCGCCAGAAGCCGGAAACGCGACGCTCCCGAATTCGCCTGCCCCGACCCCCGCCATCACACCCTTGCACTGAGGGCTGATGGCGAGCGCCCATTGGGGGGGCAGACACGACGCTTGTCCATGGTAGCGGCATGCCTATGCCTTTGAGGATGTCGGAGCGGCTTGCTTCCTTATTGATAGGATCCCTCTTTTAGGCCTTGCCCAATTCGATTTATAGCGAGCCGTGGTGGGCTGGCCTGGGTTGGGCGGAGTTTGAGCGCGCCGCGTGGGCGGGCCGGATCGGGGGCGTAAGAGGGCGCGCGTGTCTGAGCACAAAATAAGCCCGGGGGGCTTATTTTTGCGAGTTCGCGCCCGACCCCGAATCCGGCCTGCTCACGCGGGAAATCCCGGCGGGGCGCCGGGATCGCGGCGAGGCGAAGCCCAGCCCAGGCCAGCCCATCACGGCGTCATAAGAAACCAGATAAACCGGGGCCGCTAGACAGTGATCTTGAATGCCTCGCCCAGCATGGCCTGACCGGCTGGGGTGAAGGCCACTGCCCGTGTGCCGTCCACGCGGCGGACCCAGCCGCGGTCGAAGCAGCATAGGCATAGCGCTTTTCCGACGGCGCCGGCGATGTGGGGGCGCCGTTCGCTCCAGTCCAGGCAGGGGCGGCAGAACATTCGTTTGCTGTTCCTATGGCCTGCGCCAGCGGGCACAGCGTCCAGGTTTACGCCCAGGCTGCGCAGGAATTGCGTGCCGTCGGCGGTCAGGGCGCCGCCGTCCGGAGTGAATTCAATCTGCCCTTGCTCGGCCATCCGGTCCGTCATCGCCACCGCGATCCGCCCAGCCAAGTGATCGTAGCAAGTGCGGGCATACCGCAAGGCTTGGTCGCGCGGGCCGGTCACCACGGTTTTCTTCCGGTCGGCCCGGCCGGGACCCCCGAGGTCGCTGGCCACCGACATGATGCTTTCTATCATGCGAGCAATAGCGGGCGAGGCCAGGCGGTGGTAGCGATGCCGGCCCTGGTGTTCCACGGCCAGCAGTCCGGCATCGGCCAGCCGGGCAATAAGCCAGCCGGGCAATAAGTCGGTCGAACGATGAATCAGTCGAGCAATAAACCGACCGATGCGCAACTGCGCCCCAGAAATCCCTAGCAATCATTCTCTGCAAAGGTGTGGTGGGCTGGCCTGGGTTGGGCGGAGTTTGAGCGCGCCGCGTGGGCGGGCTGGATCGGGGGCGTAAGAGGGCGCGCGGGTCTGAGCACAAAATAAGCCCGGGGGGCTTATTTT
>JBARWC010000162.1:0-20135 GCA_049646585.1 Burkholderiaceae bacterium
GTGCGCAGGACGTCGGCGGCGACTTCGTCGTCGGGCAGAACGCGTGTAAGCAGGCCCTTGGCCATGGCTTCGGCCGCCTTGAATACCCGCCCTTCCAACAGGATTTCCATGGTAACGGCGCGCCCGGCCAGTTCCAGCAGGCCCCGCATTTCCTCGGGCGCCATCGGGAAGCCCAGCTTGTTGATCGGCACGCCGAAGCGCGACGATGCGCCGGCAATGCGCATATCGCACTGGCTGGCGATTTCAAGGCCGCCGCCCACGCACACCCCTTCGATCTGTGCCAGCACCGGGTGCATGCAGCCCGCCACCGCATGCAGCGCCGGCGCGATGATCTGCATGTGGTAGTTCACCACACCCTTCTGGTCGGCACGCTCGCGCGGGAACTCCTGAATGTCGGCCCCCGCGGCAAAATTTCCCTGGTCGCCGCGCAGCACGACGCAGCGCAAATCGGGGTCGGCGCCGATCTCGGTGAATATGCGCTGCAACTGGCGCCACATGGACACGCTGATGGCGTTCAGACGACCTGGATGGCTGAGAGTAACGAAGGCGATCGCGCCATCGACTTCGAGCAGCACGCGATCCGGGCCTCCGGCCTTGTCTTGCGGGTTCATAGCCATCGCAGGTTCAGCCCCGTTTTCGGTTTGCCCGCCGCCAGTTGCGCCAGGTTGTCGTCCAGTTGATCCAGCTCGTACAGGTAATTGGTCATGATGCCGCAGGACTGCGCCAGGCCTTTGGGCGAGCGGTCGGCGGCCCAGTTGACGCGCTCTATGCGCGCCCCATTGCCCAGGTGAAAACGCGCCACCGGGTCCAGCGGCTGGCCGTTCTTCATGCCTTTCAGGTAGTGGGCAACCAGGCGCAGGCCCGTGCGCTGCACGGCGTCGGGCGCCTTGCCCGTGGCGGCCGCCTGCAGGCGTTCCACCCACTTCTGTCCGGCCTGCGGGTCGTCCAGCGCCTGCTGCTTGTCGGCCTTGTCGTGCAGCAAGGCTTGCATGGCCTGGCCGTCCTGCTTGGACAGCCAATCGGCAAAACCCGGTATGGGCGACAAGGTGGCGAAGGATTTCAGCTTGGGCAGTTCGCGCAGCAGTTCGTCGATGACCCGCTTGAGCAGGAAGTTGCCGAAGCTGATGCCGCGCAGGCCCGGCTGGGTGTTGGAGATGGAATAGAAAATCGCCCAACGCGCCTTGGACGGGTCCTCGGCGGGCACATGGGGATCGAGCAGCACCTGGACGTCGGCGGCCATCTGGGCCGCAAACGCCACCTCGACGAAGATAAGCGGAACATCGTTCATCCGGGGATGGAAGAAGGCATAGCAGCGGCGCTGGTCCGCGACGCGGTGGCGCAACTCTTCCCAGGAGCGGATTTCGTGCACCGCCTCGTATTGGATGAGTTTTTCGAGCAAGGACGCGGGGGAATCCCAGTTGATGGGCCGCAGTTCCAGCATGCCCACGTCGAACCAACTGGACAACAGGCCTTCGAGCTCGCGCTCCAGCACACCCAGGCCCGCCACCTGCTTGCGCCAACGCAGGATGTCGGCGCGCAGTTCGACCAGCAGCTTCAGGCTGTCGGCCTGTGCATACAAACGGCGAAACAGCCTTAGGCCCTGATCGCCACGTGGTTCCAGGCTGGCGCTGGCCTGCGCCAGGCCGGCCAGCAGGACGCGGCGCTCGGTGGCATCAGCCTGGCTGTAGCGCAGGCTCCATTGCTTGGCCAACTTATTGGCCGCCACGTCGGTCAGGCGCGCGCTGAACAGCGCCAGCGTGTCGGCGGGCGTGGGCCAGCGGTCGCGCTCCAGCCAGCGCCCTAGCCGGGCCATGATGCCTTGCGCTTCCTTCTCTTTCACCGTGGGCACGGGCGCTTCGGCATCCGTTGCGGCCTTTATCGCAAGAGGGGTCTCGGTGGCAGTCGTCATGTTCAAGCTCCTGAATCCTGTAGGGTGGGCGCGCTTTTCGGGCCGGCCTGGCCGTTCCGGTCCGCCTGCGCGGTCAAGGTGTGCAGGGCATCGAGCTGGCGCATCAGGTGCTTGCGCGTCAGGGCTTCGGCCCCATCCGGATCGCGCGCCTTCAAGGCCGCGAAAATCGCCATGTGCTCGGCGCAGGACTCTTCGATGCGCCCCGGCAGCACCAGGCTTTTATGGCGTGAAAGGCTGAGCAGCTTGCGCAGGTTGTCGACCAGGTCGGAAAGCCAGTGGTTGTCCGCCAGGGCCTGGATGGCCTCGTGGATGAGGGCGTTGCTGGCGTAATACTGGTCGATGTCGCCGACCGCGGCATGTTCCTGCAAACGTTGGTGAAGAGGTTCCAGGCGCTGCAAGTCCTGATCGGTTACCTTGCGTGCGGCCTCGTGGGCGCAACGCCCTTCCAGCAAGGCCATCAGGGGGAAGATATCGTCGAGGTCGCCAACGGAAAGCTCGTTGACATAGCAGCCCCGGCGCGGCTCCAGGCGCAACAGGCCCTCGGCGACCAGGACCTTCAGGGCTTCGCGCAAAGGGGTGCGTGAAATGCCCAGGGACTTGGTCAGCGCGACCTCGTCCACCCATTCGCCGGCCTCCAGTTCGTGCGCCTGTATCATGGCGCGCAGCCGATCGGCCACTTCCTGGTACAGCACCTGTTGAACGATGCGCGTATTCAAGGATTTCCCCCTGGGTCACCGCGTTTCCGCAGCTCATAATTCATAATTATGGGCCATTTTCGGATTAATTCAAGCACTCCCTCGCCTATAGTTTTCCCTAGTCCGCCGCCAGCCCCGCCGCATCGCCGGGGCTGAAGCCCTCAGTCCGGCGAGCTGCGACGGCAGGCGTATCATGATGGCTTTGGCCCGCTCCGGTCGCCTCTGCACGGGGCCTCTTCCTTTGGAGTAGAACAATGAAAGCCCCAGCGCAAGCCGGATCGACCAGCGACACAGAAAACTGGCATGAGGAAACCACCGTCCTGCACGGCGACTCCGGCCTGTCTGACGATGCCTCGGTCGTGCCGCCCATCCATTACAGCGCCACTTTCCGCGCCCACGATGCCGCGCAGTTCGCCGAAATGGCCAATACGCCGCGCCACCCCAATTTCTACACGCGCTACGGCAATCCGGTGCACAAGCGGGTCGAAGCCATACTGGCCAGCCTGGAAGGCACGGAAACCGCCCTGCTGATGGGTTCGGGCATGGGCGCCATCAGCACCACCATACTGGCGCTGGTCGCGCGCGGCGACCACGTGATCGCCCAGCGCCGCCATTACATGAGCACCTCGAAACTGTTCGAGGAAGTCCTGCCCCGCTTCGGCGTCGAATCCACCATCGTCGACCAGACCGACCTGGCCGGGCTGGAGGCGGCCATCCGACCCAATACCCGCCTGATCATGCTGGAAACGCCGGTCAACCCCACCTTGTCGCTGACCGACCTCAAGGCTGTGGCGGACCTGGCCGGCCCGCGCGGCATCATCACCGTCGCCGACAACACCTTCGCCTCGCCCCTGAACCAGAAGCCGCACGCCTTGGGCATAGACATCGTGGTGCACAGCGCCACCAAGTATTTCGGCGGCCACCACGACATCACCGCCGGCGCCGTGTGCTGCAGCCAGGAGCACGCCGAGAAGATCTGGGGCATGCACGTCACCCTGGGCTCGGTGCTCTCGCCCATGGACGCCTGGCTGCTGCTGCGCGGACTGCGCACGCTGTCGCTGCGCATGGAGCGCATCAACTCCAATGCGCTGGCTTTGGCTCAATGGCTGGAAGCGCAGCCGCAGATCGAGCGCGTGTTCTATCCCGGGCTGGCCAGCCATCCCCAGCACGACTTGGCGCGCCGCCAGATGAAGGGCTATGGCGCCGTCGTCGCCTTTTCGGTCAAGGGCGGCTTTGACGCCACCAGCCGCTTCGTTTCCGCGCTCCGCCTGGCCACGCATGCCGTCAGCCTGGGCGGCGTGGAAACGCTGGCGGTGCACACCGCCGCCATGTGGGCCGGCACCATGACCGAGGCGCAAATGGAATCGGCCGGCATCGAGCCCAATTTCGTGCGCATGTCCGTGGGCGTCGAACACATCGAAGATCTGAAGGCCGACATAGGCCGCGCGCTATCCCGCAAGGCATAGCATCCGGTCGGTGGCCGCGCCCGCCTAGGTAACCAGTTCAAAGGGCTTGAAGCGGCGCAGCAGCATGATGGCGACCAAGGAAATGCCGAACACGGCCACCGCCAGGGCGGGAATGGACCACCAGGACGAGCCCGCCGCAGCCAGGCCGCCGAGCGCCGAATCAAGCTCGTTCAGCACGAAAATGTGCAGGCAGTACACGCCCAGCGTGCAGGCGGACAATTGCTTCAGCGGGCCGGCATAGTCGCCGGCCTTCGTTCCCAGCCCGTACAAGACATTGAAGGCGCATACCGCCGAGGCCATCACGAAGGGCGACAGATAGTCGTAGAACAAGGTCGTGGGGACACCCGACTGTCGGGTAAAAACGTAGGTCGCCAGCATGGTCAAGGCGCTGAACACCACGAACAGCAGCGCATTGGCATAGCAATAGCGGCGCTTCTCGGCCCGGCGCACATAGACCTCGTGCACATAGGCACCCAGGAACAGATAGCCCGCCAGGCCAAAAAAGGTATCCAGGCCATATACCTGCGGCAAGCCGGCGTCGATGCCCAAGGCCGTTCCCAGCGTGGGCCAGGCGGAAACCACGGCCCACAGGGCCAGATAGGTCTTTTTTTCGGAAGGCTGCGCGGCATTCCAGATGGCGCGCAAGAAAGGCACGAACAGATAGATGCCGACGATTGCGTACAAATACCAGAGATGAAAGACGACAGGGCCATGCGCCAGCGCCCGCAGCCAGTCATACCACGGCCCATAGTGCTCCCCCCGCAAGGTGTTCCACCCCATGTAGAACAGCGACCAGAACAGCAAGGGAGGCAATATGCGCGCAAAGCGCTTGGACAGGAAGGCCGGCAGGGATTCCTGCTTGCCCAGCAGCAGTACGCCGGTAATCATCAGAAACAAAGGCACGCAACTACGCGCCAGCGAATCATAGAAATTGCTGGCCCACCACTGGTCGTCGAAACTGGCGAAGCGGATCGCCGCCACGTGCAGTATCACCACCATGAAGCAGGCCCCCACCCTGGCGGTGTCCATCGCCGTACTGAAGCGAACCTTTGCCGCGGACATGCTTGCCGTCTCCCGAGTTGGTCACCCAATCAGTAGTAACACGAAGCGCAGCGCCGCATGCGAGCAGGTATTTCAAGCGGTTGCCGTAGGTAAAACGGCTTGCGGCACGTCACTGAGCCGGGCTTGATTTAACGTACGTTAAAACGTACGATATTAAGAATATTTGGAGATCCGCCATGTCCACAACCATGACCGCGACCGAGGCACGGGCAAACCTCTACCGTCTTATCGACCAAACCGCCGAGTCCCATCAGCCCATTCGAATTGCCGGCAAGCGCAGCAGTGCCGTGCTGATCTCCGAGGCTGATTGGGACGCCATTCAAGAGACCCTGTATCTGACTTCGGTACCCGGCATGCGCGACTCGATCAAAAAAGCCATGAAAGAGCCGCTAGAAGATAGCGCCAAGGAACTTGACTGGTGACTTGGCAAGTCGTCTTTTCAAATGCCGCGCTCAAGGATGCGAAAAAGATCGCCGCGGCGGGCTTCAAGACCAGAGTGCAAACGCTGATTGCTCTTTTGGAGGTCGACCCCTTCCAGAACCCGCCGCCTTACGAAAAACTCGTCGGCGATCTTTCCGGGGCCTATTCCCGCCGTATCAACATCCAGCACCGCTTGGTGTATGAGGTGTTTATCCAAGAACATGCTGTCCGCATTCTGAGGATGTGGACACACTACGAATAGCCAACTGAACCGGCCATCATTTATTGAATGGCTGGTCCGAAAACCGCCGGCGCCTACAATTGGCGCGGCTGGCCGACTTCGTAGATACGCAGATTGCGTTCGCCTATGCCCAGCCCGGGCCAGACCGCGCGCCACGCGGCCATGTGCGGAGCCTGGAAATGCAGGTCAAGCGCCTGCTGGTCGCGCCATACTTCCTTGATGTGTATCAGGCCCGGATCGAGCACGTCTTCAGCGTAGGAATATTCTTCGCAGCCGTCCTCGGCCAGGGTGGACGAGACCATGTCCGCCATGTGAGTACGGGCTTTGGCAAGGTTTTCAGCGGGCAAGCGGACAGTGCCGACGATCAATAACATGTTTATCCCAGGATTCAGGTCAAGTGAAGAGGCCCAGGCATCAGGGCCGCCCCCGGCCGGCGGACGCCGGATGGGGGACAGCATATAACGTTATGCCGAAACAGGGAATCCCGGCCTGCCCCTGCCGGTACAGCGCGGCCAGATAGTCAAACCAAAGGATAAAAGCACGCCACCTTGCGTTCGGCCGAGGTCTGCCGCAATTCCGGCACCTGGGCGCTGCAATTGGCCTGGGCATGGGCGCAGCGCGGGTGGTAGGTGCAGCCGGTGGGCAGGTCGGTGGGCGCGGGTATCTCGCCGGTGATCTTGGCCAGCCTGATCCGCGCCGCCGGATCGGGCACCGGCGAAGAATCGCGCAGCACGCGGCTGTATGGGTGTTGGGGCGCATCCAGCACTTCGCCGGTCTTGCCGCGCTCGACAATGCGCCCCAAGTACATGACGCAGACCTCATCGCAAAAATGCCGCACCACCCCCAGGTCGTGCGAGACGAACACAAAGGACAGCTTGCGCTCGGCCTTGAGCCTTTCCAGCAGTTGGAGAATCTGCGCCTGCACCGATACGTCCAAAGCGGAAACCGGCTCATCGGCGACGATCAGTTCGGGATTCAGGACCAGCGCCCGGGCGATGCCTATGCGTTGGCGCTGCCCGCCCGAAAACTCGAAGGGGTAACGATCCAGCGCGGTTTGCGGCAGGCCGACCTCGTCCAGCGTTCGCGTTATCGTGGCGTGTATCTGTTCCGCCGAACCCAGCTTATGCACCCGCAAAGGCTCGGAAAGCGTCTGGCGCACGGTCAGCCTGGGATTCAGCGAAGCAAAGGGATCTTGAAAAACGATCTGTATCCGCTTGCGCAGCGCACGCAGCTGAGCCGACGAAGCATTACGCAACTCCGTCCCGTCAAACACGATGGAGCCCTCGTCGGGCTCGACCAGCCTTAGCAGGGTGCGCGCAACCGTGGACTTGCCGCAACCCGACTCGCCCACCAGGCCCAGGGACTGCCCCCGTTCAACGGTGAAGGAGACGTCGTTGACTGCGCGGACGATCTGTTTCGGGCCGCCCAGCAGTCCTCCGCCGCTTTCAAAGCGCTTGACCAGGTTCTTGACTTCCAGGAGCGTGCTCATACGTTCTCTCCGTGTTGACGTGCGCGGACAAAGCAGCGCACGTCCTGCCGCCGGCCGGTCAGTGATACCAAAGGCGGGTGCTCCTGTTCGCAGCGGGCTTCGCGCAAGGGGCAGCGGGCCGCGAAGGTGCAGCCCTTGGGCATGTCGGTAATGGCCGGGACGCTGCCCGCTATGGGTTCCAGGGAGGCCACGTCATCATCCACGCGGGGCATGGCCTTCAGCAAGGCCTCGGTATAGGGGTGGGCCGGCTGCTTGAACAAGGCGTCCGCATCGGCCTGCTCCACGATCTCGCCGCCGTACATCACGACCACCCGGTCGGCGATTTGCGCCACGACGCCCAGGTTATGGGTAATGAACACCACCGACATGCCATAGGCTGTCTTCAAATCGTCCAGCAGCGTCAATATCTGCGCCTGTATAGTCACGTCCAGGGCGGTGGTCGGCTCGTCGGCCAGCAAGACCTTGGGCCGGCAGGCCAGGGCCATGGCGATCATGACGCGCTGGCGCATCCCGCCCGAGAACTGGTGGGGATAATCCTTGAAGCGCTTGGCGGCGGCCGGTATCTTGACCTCTTCCAGCACGTCCAGCGCCACTTTGCGGGCCTCGGCCCAACCTATCTTGCGGTGCTGGCGCACGGCCTCGGCTATCTGGTCCCCGATAGTCATCGTCGGGTTCAGCGACGTCATCGGCTCCTGGAATATCATCGCGATGTCGTTGCCGCGCACGCTGGCCATCTGGCGCTCCGACAAGGACGTCAGGTCGCGCCCTTCCAGCGCCACATGGCCCCCGCCATGCCGGGCGCCCGTCGCCGGCATCAGCCGCAATATGGACAACGCCGTGACGCTCTTGCCGCTGCCCGACTCGCCAACGATGGCCAGCGTTTCATTTTTTTCGACCTTGAACGACACGCCGCGCACCGCCGCGTGCCACTTTCCGCCTACGCGGAACTCGGTGACCAGGTCCCGAAGTTCAAGGGTGGGAGATGCTGTCGTCATAATCACTCCGAGCGCAGCTTGGGGTCGATGGCGTCGCGCAACGCATCACCCAATAGATTCAGGGCAAGGACGGTCAGCAGGATAGCCAGGCTGGGGAACACGGTAAGCCACCACGCGTCCAGAATGTTCTCGAAGCCTTCCCGTATCATGCTGCCCCAGGTCGCCGTCGGCGGCGGAACGCCAAGGCCGATGAAGCTCAGCGAGGCCTCGGTGCGGATGGCGGAAGCCATCCACAGGGACCCCAGCACCACGACGTCCGAAATCATGTTCGGCACGATGTGCACGCCCATCAGGCGCAAGGGGCCATAGCCCAGGGCGCGCCCCGCTTCGATGAAGTCGCGCTGCTTCAAGGCGATGGTCGGCGCCCTTGCGACGCGCACGAAAGGCGCGATTTCGGTGATGGCAATGGCGATGATCAGGTTTTCCAGGCTGGCGCCCAGCATGGCGGCGATCATCAAGCCCAGCACCAGGGTGGGAAAAGACAACAGCACATCGACCAGGCCCATCACCAGGCGATCGAACAAGCCGCCCAGGTAACCGGCCAGCACGCCCAGCGCCGAGCCTATGGTCATGGCGATCAGGATGGCCACGAAGCCCACCAGCAGCGACACGCGCGAGCCATAGATGATGCGCGACAGCACGTCGCGGCCATAGCTGTCGGTGCCCAGCCAGAACTGGGCCGACGGCGGCTCCAGGCGATAGATGATGTTTTGCTTGAGCGGATCGTAAGGCGCCAGCCAGGGAGCCAGGAAGGCGGCCAGGACAATCAGCAGCAACAGTGCAAGCCCGATCCACGACAGGCGGTTGCGACGCAGGGCGGCCCACAGCGCATGGCTGTGCGTAGCCGCCGCAACAGGTACGGTAGCAGTAGAACTCATTGGTATTTCACCCTAGGATCGACCAGGCCGTAGACCAGGTCAGTCAACAGGTTGACGAGAATCACGCAAGTGGCGAAGACGATCATCAGGCCTTGCAACAAGGAATAGTCACGGACGTTCAAAGCCCCCAGGATGAGCTTGCCCAGTCCGGGCCGGTTGAACACGATTTCCGTCAGCACCGAGTTGCCGATCAGCGTGCCGAAGTACAGGCCGATGATGGTGACGATGGGTATCAGGGCGTTGCGCAAGCCATGGCGCAGGATGAGGCGCATGGGGCGTATCCCCTTGGCCCGCGCCGTGCGTATGTAGTCTTCGCCCATCACGCCCAGCATCGACGAGCGCGTGACCCGCATCACGTAGGCCATCATGATCAGGCCCAGGTTGAAGGCGGGCAGCGCCAGATTGCGCAATTCATCGATCCAGCTGCCGGTATGGGTGGCGCTGATCACCGGAAACCAGTTCATCTGTATGGCGAATACCAGCAGCATCAGGATCGCCGACACGAAGGCGGGGAAAGACAAGCCCGTCAGGGAAACCAGGCGTCCCAGGTAGTCCGGCCATGCATTGCGGCGCAAGGACGCCCACACGCCCAGCGGCAAACCGAAAAGACAGCCTATGACGATGGCCGCGGCGGTAAGCTGCAAGGTCCAGGGCAGCACCGCGGCGACCTCTTGCAGCACGGGCCGCCCGGTGGACATGGCGACGCCCAGGTTGCCCGACAGGACATCGCCCAAAAAGGACAGATACTGCTGGTGTACCGGCAGGTCCAGGCCTAGCTGCGTGCGCAGGGCCTGCAAGGCCTCGGCGCTGGCCTGGTCTCCCAGCATGACCGCCGCCGGGTCTCCCGGCACCAACCGAACGAGCACGAACACCGCGGTCAGCATGGCCAGCAAGGTGGGGATGGCGAGCAGCAGTCGCTTGATCGCAAACTTGATCATGGTGTGTTGTCCTTGACAGGAGACGGCTCCATCAGGCGGCGCGCCGACAAGTGACTGATGGGCAGGCTGGTCTTGCCCTGCACGATCAGGTCCGCCACGGCGGCGCCGACGATGGGAACCAGTTGAAACCCATGCCCCGAGAAGCCGAAGGCATGAAAAACGCCGGGCGCATTGGGCGATGCGTCCACAATGGGCAGCATATCGGAGGTCTTGGCCTCCAGTCCCGCCCAGACGCGCACGATGCGCAGGTCCCGGACCGAAGGGAACAAATCCGTGGCGGCGCGCGCGCCCGCCGCCAGCACCCGCATGCGCGCCGTCGAGGTTTCCTTGTCCAGGTCGGGCACGCCCTGCAGCCCTCCCCCGATGACCAAGGTGCCCTGATCCGACTGCTTGAACGACAGCGATCGGCCCACGATGGACACCACGGGCTTGATGAAGGGGTTGATCCGCTCGCTGACCATCATCATCGACGATTTCGTCGCCAATGGAATGACGTCGCCCACCATGGCGGCGATGCGCCCGGACCAGGCGCCGGCCGCATTGACGATGAAGGGCACGGTCCAATTGCCCCGGCTGGTGCGCAAGGTCCAATCGCTGCCCTGCCTTTCTATGGCATCGACCCCGCATTGCTCCACCAGGGTCGCACCGGCGGCCAGCGCGCTGGTCCGGAAGGCCCGCAAAGCGCGGTGCGGGTCCGCGGCTCCGTCGCGCTTGGCGATGGATGCCCCCAGGCAATGCGGGCTCAAGGCCGGCAGCCAGCGGCGCAGTTCCTCGGGGCCGATCAGTTCCTCATGCCGGTAGCCGTCGCGTTCCAGGGCCTGCACGTGGGCCTGCACCCGCGCCAGCGCGGCGGCGTCCTCGGCCACCCATATCTGCCCATTGGCGTGAAAGCCGCAGTCATCCCCAACCAGGCCCGGCATGTCGTGCCACATTTCCATGGCTTGCAGCGACAGGTCCAGCTCGCCGCGATCCCGGTTGAGCGTGCGCACGCCCGCCGCCGTCGCCCCCGAGGCATGGCGGCCCGACCAATGGCGTTCCAGAATCAGCACTTTCTTGCCGGCGCGGCCCAGATGCATCGCGGTCGACAAGCCGTGCAGGCCGCCCCCAATGACGGCAACATCGTAGTTCTGACGTGTCATGCTTGCGGCGCCTTCTCATCCAGCGAAGCCAGTTCGCCCAGCGTAAGAGGCTTGAGCGGCGGCCGTATCCGGTAGAAGCCCACATCCGACACGGGGCGCTGCTGCGCCTCGGACAGAATATTGGCGATGGTATAGCCGCATTGGCGCCCCTGGCAGGGCCCCATTCCGGCGCGTGTGAACGACTTGATCTGATTGGGGCCCGGCTGCCCCAGCTTGGCGCACGCCCGTATATCGCCCGCCGTCAGTTCTTCGCAACGGCAGACTATGGTGTCGTCGGAAGGCGAAGCCGTGTTCGCGCGCGGCGGATACATGGCGTCGAGCAGCGGGCGCAGGGCCAGCTCGCGGGCAAGCTGATCCCGTATCGGGGATGCCAGTTTGCTTGCCTGGGCGTCATCGACCTTGCCCATATGCCTGGCAACGCCCAAGCCGGCAAGCTGGCCGCGCAAGCAGGCGGCCCGCGCACCGGCAATGCCGGCGCCATCGCCGGCGATGAAAACGCCCGGCTGGCTGGACTGCCCCCACTCGTCCGTTTCCGGCGAGAAGCAGCGCTGGGCCGGCAGCCAGTCCAGCTTGCATTCCAGAGCCCGGGTCATGTGTATGGACGGCACGATGCCTTCATGCACCAGCAGCAGCTTGGCGGGAACGCGCTGCTCGGCGCCGCCTTCTGTCTTAAACGCCAATTGCGACAGTCTGCCCTCGCCTTCGGCGCGAATATCCGTAACACCGCGATGGATGGGAACGCCCGCCCTGCGCAAGGCCTGCATCCAGCGGTAGCCCTTGCGCAACTCGCGCCAGTTGCCCAGCGCGCCAAGGAAATGCGGCAGGCCGCGCCGCCAGTTCCGCGGCGGCGCCGTATCCAGCCACCCGGCCACTCGCCCACCGGCCTGCAGCAACTGCTTGATGTAAACCAGCACCAGCGGGCCGCTGCCCGCTATCCATACCGGCTGCTCAGGCACCTGCTTGGAGGTCTTGAGCAGGATCTGCGCCGCGCCCACCGTCATCACGCCGGGCAGCGTCCAGCCCGAAAAAGGCGCCGGACGCTCTTGCGCCCCAGTGGCAAGCAGTATGTTGTCGGCCTGTACCACAGTGGCTTGCTGGCCATGCGTCATATAGACGTGCCAGCCGCTTTCTATTTGCCACACCTGAGTGCTGGGCCGATAGTCGGCGCCGCAGGCGCGAAAGGCGCGCACGACGGCGGCGCCGGCCTGGTAGTCCTCGCCAAGGATATCGCCCGTGGCGCTGGCGGCCGTCCGCTCCACGGCGCGCCATATCTGGCCGCCGGGGGTGGGTTGGTCGTCGGCCACCAGCACGCTCAGGTTTTGCCGGCGCGCCTCGATGGCGGCATGCATGCCCGCCGGGCCGGCGCCGACGATGATCAGGTCGTATCGTTCAGTCATGCCACGCTCCGTTTTCCATGTTGACGCTCTATCCTCATCCCCTCATGCACAGGCAGCATGCAGGTCTGCGTCGAGGCGACGCCGTCCACGACGGCCAGGCACTCGAAGCAGACGCCCATCATGCAATACGGCGCGCGGGGCTGGCCTTGCACAGGCGTCGTGCGGGTCACGGGCGATGCCTGGCGCAACATGACGCCGGCGGCGGTTTCCCCGGCCCGCGCGGTGACGGCTACGCCGTCGATATAAATCGTGAGCGCCGCCGCGCTTGAATCATCCAATTGTCGAAACATTAAACCGCCTATGATGAAAAACGTTGAACTCGTCGCCGAGCGCTGAATCGAACACCGCATCAGCAACGGGACCGGCATGAAACGAAGCCAAAGTGACGCCCGAATGGCACAGGGCGATCCAGGCGCCGGGATGCGAGCTTGATTGCGCGTAGACCGGGCATCCGTCGGGCGTCATGATGCGCAGGCAGGCCCACTGGCGCACCAATCGCGCCTTGGCCAGATCCGGAAATAGACGCAGGGCGCGGCGGCTCATCCGGACGGCGGCATCGGTCGTGGTGTGCACGTCGTAACCTGTCTCTTCGTGCGTCACGCCTATCATGACGGTGCCTTCGCCGGTCTGGCGTACCCCGCTGGCCGGAAGAGGCAGCATCGGTGCCAGCCGCTCCGTGACCAGTATCTGGCCGCGCTGCGGACGCAAGGAGGCATCCAGCCCAACCATGCGGCCCAACTCGCTTGAACCCAGGCCGGCCGCGATCACGACCTGAGCCCCTTCATAACGAATGCCATTCGCATGCACCGCAAAGCCCCCTCCTTGCAAGGGATCGATGGCCGTCGCGGGCGCGGCGCTGACCAGCCTGGCTCCCCGGACCGCAAGGGCTTTATGCAGGGCGGCAAGCAGCTTCAGCGGGTTGACGTGGCCGTCGGCTTCGCCGAAGCTCGCGCCGCTCACTTGATCTCCCAGCCGCACGCCCGGCAGCAAAGCCTGCAACTGGCCGCGATCTAGCATGCGCGTACAGGCGTGCTCTTCGGGGACTTGCGCATTCCAGGACGCCAGGCGCTCCCGGCGATCGTTCCATTCCTTCTCGCCCACGCAAAACGACAGGCCGCCACGATTCTCGTAGTCAAGGGCCATGCCGGTTTCCTGCGCCAACTGGCTGTTGAAGGACGGCCACATCCTGGCGGCGCGGCGCGATATGCGTTGGTAGTCCGGCACGCCATACCCTTTGCCCTGCACCCACACCAGGCCGAAATTGGCCTTGGCCGCGCGAAAATCGCTATCGGCTCCGTCCAATACCAGCACCTTGCGGCCCCGCCCGGCCAAACCGTAGGCAATCGCCGACCCGACCATGCCGGCGCCGATTACGATTACGTCATAAGATTCCATCGTTCTCACTTCTTATTCATTACGGGATTGATGCATGAAGAAATCGCTGAACCTTCGCCAGATCGAAGCCTTCAAGGCGGTTATCGAACATGGTTCGGTCAACCGCGCCGCCGACGCCTTGTTCGTATCCCAGCCCGCGGTGAGCAAGCTGCTGCTCAAGCTCGAACAAGACTCGGGGCTCGCGCTGTTCGAACGGGTCAAAGGCAGGCTGGCCCCCACGCAACACGGCATGCGGCTCTACGAGGAAGTCGACCGCATCTTCGTCGGGCTGCGCCAGCTTGAAGAGGCCGTCGATTCCATTCGCCGCGACGAGCAGCGCCAGCTGCATATCGGCGTCATGCCGGCCTTGTCGGGCTCCTTCGTCCGGCGAGTCACCATGGAATTCATCAAGAAGCATCCCGACGTCCACATCACCATCGAAACGCGCGGATCCCAATTCCTGGCGGAATGGCTGGTATCCCGGCAGATCGACGTGGTCCTGGCCGGCAGCCTCATCGACAACCCCTACATCGACCGCGAGCCCTTGACTTCGTCCCCTCTGGTTTGCGCCCTTCCGCTGGACCACCCCCTGACGCGCAAGCGGGTGATCCGAGCCACCGACCTGGACAACGAACCCTTCGTGACCTTCGCCCCCAACAGCCAAACGGACCAGCTCACGCGCCAGGCCTTTCTGTCCACCGGAGCGCGCCTGCGCACTGTGCTCGAAACCGTCACCGCGCCCACCGTTTGCGAATTCGTGGCGGCGGGCCTGGGGGTGTCGCTCATCCACCCCCTTTTCGCGGAAGGCGCACGCGGCCGGCTGGCCCTGCGGCGATTCGATCCGGAAATCGAATTCACCTTCCAGCTTTGCTGGGTAGACGCCACCCGCAATGCCAGCCTGGTCGAGGCCTTCATGCAGGATGCGCGGCGCGTGTCGCAACAGATTTCCGACGAATTGCTTCATGGCATATAGCCCGGCGCCTTACTTGGCGCTCAGCGTCGTGGCCTCGGTGATCGGAGGGGCCAGGTTCAGCGCGCCCTTCAATTCATAGCCGTAGTTCACGCGTTTGCTATGCACCCATACCTGCTTCAAGCCGAACAAGGGAATGCCGCAGACATCGGCGTGGATCTTCTGCTGGGCGTCCTTCCAAAGGGCCAATTGCTTCGCATCGTCGGGTTCGATCCTGGCCGCGCGTATGCTCTCGTCCGCCACCGAGCAGTGCGAAAAATTGGACATGGCCGTCGGTGACCCGATAGCCGATGCCGAGTCGAAGAACTCGGACAGATAGGCATCGGCATTGGGGAAGCGGGCCGCGCCATAGAAAACGATGGCGCTTTGATCCTTGCGGCTGCGTGCTTGATAAGTGGCATGGTCAACCACTTCCATGTCCAGCTTGATGCCGGCCTGCGCCAACTGCGCCTGAACGATTTCCATGATGGGCTGCTGGGCCGATATATTGGACACAATCGACTTGATCGTGATGCCGTTCGGATGCCCCGCCTCGGCCAGCAGCTTCTTCGCCTTGGCCACGTCATGCGTGTATGCCCCGGCGCTGCAGTCATGCCCCAGATAGCCATTGGGCACCACAGAGCAGCCCTTATCCGCCACGTCGGCGCCGACATACTTGATGATCTGATCCACGCTGACCGCCGCCGCCACGGCCTGACGAACCTTGAGGTCATCCAGCGGTTTGATATTGCGGTTCAGGTGCAGGATGCGGAATTCCGCCGGTTCGAAAATATCGACGTTGTAGCCGCGCTTGCGGGCGCTTTCCACCCAACGCTGCTCGCGCTTGCCCTGGATGATGTCGATCTCGCCCGAGGTAAAAGCCAGGTCGCGGGCGCTGTCCGAAGGAATCATGCGATACATCAGGCCCGCCGCCTTGGGCTTGCCGCGAAAATACGCGTCGTTCGCGTTCAGTTTCACATACTGCTGGGTGACGTGCTCGGCGAAGGCGAAGGGGCCGGTGCCTATGGGGCTGGCGCCGAACTTGTTGCCTTTTTCCTCGGCGGCCTTCTTGCTGACGATGTTGCCGCCGTGATAGTTGGAGACGCGGCCAAGAAAGCCCGAATCAGGGTACTTGAGCGTAACGCGGACGGTAAGCGGATCCAGCGCCTCGATTTTCTCGACGCCCCTGAAGGTCGACGCAAAACTCGAACGCTTGGGGTCGGCCGCGCGCTGCAGCGAATACACCACGTCGTCAGCCGTCAGTTCGCCGTAGTCGCCATGGAACTTCACACCTTTGCGCAAATGGAAGGTCCATACCTTGCCGCCTTCGTTTTCCCAGCTTTCGGCCAGATCGGGCTCCAGCGCCTTGGGATCGGCGCTGCCCGGAGGAAATCGCACCAGGCCATTGAACATTTGACTGACCACGCCCTTGTCGTGGGTGGACGTGGCGCGATGCGGGTCGAAAGTCGCGTTATCCGCCGCTCCCGACGTCACCCGAATGATGGGGCGTTCGGCACTCTGGGCGTGCGCGGACAGCAGCGGGGCCGCACAGAAGCCGAATGCGGCCAGTGTCAGCGCGGGCAACATCTTCATTTTCATTGTCGATCTCCTCATGGTGTTTGATAGTCATGCAAGCGAGATCGATCTTAGGCATGGCAAATATATGCGTCAAAGTCCTTTTTTCCAAAGGTCTATTCCAAAAGGTTATGTAATAGGCGATAAAGATGAACGCCAAGGGCTAAGCACCTAAATCACTAGGGGTTAGTACCAGGATATTGACTAAGGGTAAATACTAGGAAAGTTGGCCCGATTGGGATTGCATCCCGCCGGCCATGCAAAGAGAAGGCTCGTAATCAGCTGGGTGGGAATCAAGGCCGATGGATTCGAGACACCCTTGAAGACTACATTCAAGCCGCTTTGCGGGACGCGGCTTCGCGCTGGCGCTTGGCCTCTTCCAGAAGATAAACCTGGTAGTCGTCCAGGTCGCCGCTGAAGTCCGTCATGCCCCCGCGCGATACCAGCCAGAACTCGTCGCATACCGAGCGCAGCAAGGCCCGATCGTGGCTGACCAGCATGACCGAGCCTTCGAATTCATTCAAGGCAACGCTTAGCGCCTCGCGGGTGGCCAGATCCAGGTGGTTGGTGGGTTCGTCAAGCAAAAGCAGATTGGGCCGCTGCCACACGATCATGCACAGCACCAGGCGGGCCTTTTCGCCCCCGCTCATGCTGCCCACGCTTTGCTTGACCATGTCGCCGCTGAAATTGAAGGTGCCCAGGAAGTTGCGCAAGCCTTGCTCGCGGCAGTCCATGGCACTGGGCCGTACGGCTGCCGGCGTGTCGCGCACCAGCCGTATCATGTGCTCCAGTGGATTCTCGGCGGGGCGCAGTACGTCCAGCTCCTGTTGCGAGAAGTAGCCGATATTCAGCCCCTTGCCGGTGATGATTTCACCAGCGGTGGCTTGCAAGGCTCCCGCAATGGTTTTCACAAAGGTGGATTTCCCCTGGCCGTTGGCGCCCAGGATGCCGATACGCTGGCCCGCCAGCACCGAGCGATTGACCTTTTGCACGATGACCGTCGGCGGCGTGCCGGCGGGCGCATCCTCGGCCGGCGGATAACCGAAGCTGGCATCGGACATCGCCAACATGGGATTGGGCAGGCTGGCCGGCTCTTTGAACCCAAACTGGAACTCGGCGTCGGCCAGCATGGGCGCGACCTTCTCCATGCGTTCCAGGGCCTTGACCCGGCTTTGCGCCTGCTTGGCCTTGCTGGCTTTCGCCTTGAAGCGGTCGATGAACTTTTGCAGGTGGGCAATTTTTTCCTGCTGCTTGGCGTGCGCCGCCTGTTGCAGCAGCATTTGTTCGGAGCGCATCTCTTCGAACTTGCTGTAATTGCCGCCGTAGCGCACCAGCTTGCCCTGATCGATGTGCAAGGTCACATTCGTGACAGCGTCCAGGAATTCACGGTCGTGGCTGATGACCACCATGGTGCCCGCATAGTTCTTCAGCCAGGCCTCAAGCCAGACCAAAGCATCCAGGTCCAGGTGATTGGTGGGCTCGTCCAGCAGCAGCAAATCGGATGGACACATCAAGGCCCGCGCCAGCTGAAGGCGCATGCGCCATCCGCCCGAAAAGCTGTTTACCGGCCGATCCAGTTCGGCCACGCTGAACCCCAGACCCAGGATTAGCGCCTGAGCGCGAGCCGGCGCATCATGCGCTCCGGCATCGTGCAAAGCCATGTAGGCGTGGGCCATGCGCATGCCATCGTCGCTTTTTTCCGCATCGGCCACCTCAGTCTGCGCAGCCAACAACACCGTGTCGCCTTCGATGACGAAGTCGGTGGCGCTTTGTTCGGTTTCCGGCATGTCCTGGGCGACTTGCGACATGCGCCATTGTGCGGGCATGGAGAACTCGCCGCTGTCTTCGCCTAGCGAACCATTAAGGACTGCGAACAAGGAAGACTTGCCCGCGCCATTGCGACCAACCAGGCCCACCTTCTCACCGGGATTGAGCGTGACGGACGTTTTGTCCAGCAATACTTTACTGCCGCGACGCAGAGTCACGTTCTTAAGGATGATCATTCGGAACTTGTGTTGTTCAAAAGAGATGGCGCGGCAGGAGGGGCTCGAACCCCCGACCCCGGGCTTAGAAGGCCCGTGCTCTATCCAGCTGAGCTACTGCCGCGTTGCAGGCGGGACGGCGCATTTTAACGCGTCGCCCATCAAAGCCAAAAAGGCCGTCGAATCGCCCACTTAGCGACGCCGAGCCGGGCCCGCCATGGCGCATTTCACCATTCGAAAGCGTATTTACAATAGGTAGCCTGCCGGATTTCGGCCAATGCTACATTCTCTTTCGTGCCGATAAAAAGTCGAATGGAATGCAGTCCATGATTTTTCCGAAAATTTCCCTCATTACCCTGCTGGCCGCCTTGCTCATGACGGGCACCGCCTCGGCCGGCATCAGCTACAAACTGGAACAAACCCACGCCGTCGCCGGCGAGACCGTGAACATCAGGGCCGTGCTGTTCAACGACAGCGACTCCGCGATGAACTGGAAGGCGCCCAAGACCCTCGTGCTCCAATGGCGCGACCACAGCGGCCGCAGCATACGCAGTTTGGCCTATCTGGAAGGCGATCAAGGCTCCATCAACATCCCGGTCAATAATTTCGTCAAGCTGTCCTGGAGCGCCGTGGTGCCTACCGGGACCAAAGGCTTGCAGGTCGTGAACATCGAGGGCGAACCCACCATGCTGGCGCTGGACGCCAGCCCGCTGGAACGCAGCACGATTGCCGGCACGGCGGCGACCGGGCCCATTGTCGATGCGGGCGCGGCCAGCGGCGCGCCCTCCGACCCGCCCTTGCCGGCCAATGTGGTGGCATCGACCGGCGCTTCGTCCGCTGGCGGCCCGCCCGTCGACACCACGCAAAGCCTGAATGCGTCATCGCCCGCATTCGAAAATTTCCGCAGCGCCATCTCGCCCTACGAGCCGGTTTATTTCGATGTGGGCAACAAGGGCGGGCGCAATGCGCGCTACCAGGTCAGTTTCAAGTACAGGCTTTTCACGCCCGACGACCCCAACAACCCGGGCTTCGCCGACAACCTGTATCTGGGCTATACGCAAACGGCACTGTGGGACCTGCACTCGGATTCGCACCCCTTCGTCGACACCTCGTTCAAGCCCAGCCTGTTCTGGCGCAAGGACGCGCTGTGGCAATCGCCCCAAAAAGACTGGTTCGTCGGCATGGCGGCGGGCGTCGAGCACGAGTCCAACGGCAAAAGCGGCGACGATTCGCGCTCGCTCAATTTCGCCTACGTGCAACCCGAACTGAACTACCGCTTCGACGGCGGCAGCACGCTGACCTTCGCGCCCCGCTTCAAAAGTTATTTCGGCGTCAGCAACAATCCGGATTATGCGGACTACGCCGGCCATGTGGACTGGAAGCTGCGCTGGGCGCAAGACAACGGCCTGGTGTTGTCAGGCCTGTACCGCCAGGGGCAGCAGGGCCGCAACGCCACCCAGCTTGAAGCCGCCTGGCCCTTGCGCCGGACTTTCCTGAACATGAACGGCTACCTTCATGTCCAGTACTTCAAAGGCTACGGAGAAACCCTGCTGGGATACAACCATAAAAGCGACGGACAGGTTCGGGTGGGGATATCGTTGGTTCCTTGAAGCCTTAACCCTAAGG
>JBARWC010000163.1:0-5566 GCA_049646585.1 Burkholderiaceae bacterium
CACGCGCAACATCCGCGACTTCAACCGGTCTGAGCTGCGCACCCTGGGCCTGGATCTGTTCGATCCGGACCATTTGCTGCTGGACTGCTGGCAGGCCTATCCGGCCGCCATGGCGGACTTGCTGCGCAAGCTGCCCGACTATGCGCTGGCCCCCGGCCGCGAAGTCGAATCGGTGGAAGCCATACTCAGGCGCGAGCGCCTTTTCAGATTGAACAGGATGTGTGCATGTCCAGCATGAAGCGGGGCGTTGCCCTGTCGGTGATGTCGTCCTGTTTGTTCGCCGCCATTTATTACTACGCGACGATACTGGACCCGCTTAGCGGCGAGCAGATTTTCGCCTGGCGCGTAGTGCTGGCCTTGCCCGCCCTGGCGCTGATGATTTCCCGGGCAAGGGGTTGGGGAGAGGTTCGCGAGGTTCAGGTCCGCTTGCGCCGCGAAGCGCGGCTGGGTCTGTTGCTGCTGGCCAGCGCGGGGCTGATCGGCGTGCAGCTGTGGCTGTTCGTGTGGGCGCCGCTGCACGGAAGAGCCCTGGACGTGTCCATGGGCTACTTCCTGCTGCCTCTGGCCATGGTGGTGGTGGGCCGGGTGTATTACAAGGAGCGCCTTAGCGGCGTCCAGACCATGGCGGTGGTGGTGGCCGCGCTGGGCGTCACGCACGAGCTGTTCCGGGTCGGCACATTTTCGTGGGCGACGGCCATGGTGGTTTTCGGCTACCCGCCTTATTTCATGTTGCGGCGCTACCTGCGCATAGGCTCGCTGGGCACCTTGTGGTTCGACATGCTGTTGATCGCACCGGCCGCAGTGTTCATCCTGTACAGCCAGGAAATCAATGTGCTGACCCAGTTCAGCCAGGCGCCCAGGCTGCTGTGGCTGGTGCCCATCCTGGGGCTGATCAGTTCGGTGGCATTGATAAGCTATATGTCGGCCAGCCGCATGCTGCCGCTGGGCCTGTTCGGCCTGCTGGGCTATGTGGAGCCGGTGCTGCTGTTCTGGGTGGCCTATCTGGTGCTGGGCGAACCGGTCGCCGCGTCAGCCTGGCTGACCTATATACCCATCTGGATCGCGGTGCTGCTTATCGCGGGGGAAGGGGCCCGCAAATGGCTGCGGGAAGGCCGCTAGATCGAATAGCTTGGCGCGCCTGCCGGCCGCTACAGACGAGAAAAAACCCGGATCGGCGCCAAGGCCGATTCGGGTTTTTGCTTGCTGCGGTCCGGGTGTTATAGGCGGCGAGAGCCGCCTAAGCCGGGATTAGTCGCGGTTGCCGCCGAAGATGCCCAGCAGCATCAGCAGATTGGCGAAAATATTGTAGACGTCCAGGTAGATGGCTAGGGTGGCGGTGACGTAATTGGTTTCGCCGCCGTTGATGACGCGTTGCAGGTCCACCAGCAGCAGGGCCGAGAAGATGGCGATGGCCATGACCGAAATGGTCAGCATGAGCGCCGGCAGCTGCAGGAAGATGTTGGCCAGCGAGGCGACGATAAGAATGACCACGCCGATGAACAGGAATTTGTGCATCGTGGAAAAGTCGCGCTTGCTGGTCGTGGCCACGCTGGCCATGGCGCCGAACACCACGGCGGTGCCGCCGAAGGCCAGCATGATCAGCTGCGAACCGTTGGCCAGGCCCATGACATGGCCCAGCAGACGCGACAGCATGATGCCCATGAAGAAGGTGAAGGCCAGCAGCAGGGCCACGCCCACCGAGCTGTTCTTGTTGCGCTCGATGAGGAACATGAGGCCGAAGGCGCCCACCAGGAATACGATGGCGCTGGTGCCCGGGCTGGCGCCCATGAACTGGTTGATGCCCGTGTTCAGGCCCACCAGTGCGCCCAGCACGGTGGGGATCAGCGAAAGCGTCAGCAGCCAATAGGTATTGCGCATGACGCGGTTGCGCACCGTCTGGGACGAGGCGCCATAGGCCTGCTGTTCGGTGATGGATTGGCGAAAGTCGCTCATGTTCTATCCTTGAGTTCTTGAAACTATTGGACAGGCCGGAAGGGCCTGGGTTCCATGGTGATGCTGCCAGAATACCTTACAAATAACTGAATTTGCAAGCCAAACAGAGACTTGCACGGGTTTGCACCCCTGTCGTCATGCGCCCGCGTCCTTTTGCGAGACGTCGTGCGCGTGCAGTTCATGGCCGGCCTGCTGGTATTCGCGCCAGCGCAGCCGCGCGGCGTTCTTGTCGTCCTCGTGCCCGGACACGATTTCCAGTATGCGCTCGAAGCGCTCGGCCCCGGGCGGGCAGTGCAGGTCCAGGTTGATCAGCCAGGACCGCGGCCCGGCCTGCGCGGCGGCATCCGGCAGCGGCAGGGTGGAGGTCAGCAGCACCAGGGTCTGAGCGGCCAGGGGATCGTCGACCTGTACGTGAGGCACGAAGGCTTCCGGGTCGAAGCCCCACAGCAGGCGGTCGAAGCGGGCCAGCCTTTGCTTGTCCTGGGTATAGACCAGCAGGGGGCGACCAGCCTGCGCGTGCTTGCGCACCACTTCGCACGCCATGCGCAGGCGGTCGGCGGCGCCGAAGGCGAAGTCCACCCGGCTCATGCGGCGCCGGGGCCGGCCTGGGGCCGCCCCGATCCTATGGCGTTTTGCATGGCGGCGGGCACGGGTCTCAGGCCTGGTCCAGCAGGTATTGCACCAGCAGGGGCACCGGCCGTCCCGAAGCGCCTTTGTCCTTGCCGCTGCGCCATGCCGTTCCGGCGATGTCCAGGTGGGCCCAAGGATAGGCAGCCGTAAACCGCGACAGGAAGCAAGCGGCGGTCACCGCGCCGGCGGGAGGGCCGCCGATGTTGGCGATGTCGGCGAAATTGGAACGCAGCTGTTCCTGGTAGGCATCGTCCAGCGGCATGCGCCAGGCGGTATCGTTGGCCTCGCGGCCGGCCCGCAGCAGGCTCTCGGCCAGGGCATCGTCCTTGCTGAACAGGCCAGTATTGACATGGCCCAGGGCGACGATGCAAGCGCCGGTCAGGGTGGCGATGTCGATGACGGCGGCCGGCTTGAAGCGCTCGGCATAGGTCAGGGCGTCGCACAGCACCAGCCGGCCTTCGGCGTCGGTGTTGAGGATTTCTATGGTTTTTCCCGACATGCTGGTCACGACGTCGCCCGGCTTGTTGGCGCGGCCGCTGGGCAGGTTCTCGCAAGAGGGGATCAGGCCGATCACGTCGCGGTCGAGCTCGAGTTCGGCCACGGCGCGCAAGGAGCCCAGCACGCTGGCGGCGCCGCACATGTCGTACTTCATCTCGTCCATATTGGCGGCGGGCTTGAGCGAAATGCCGCCGGCATCGAAGGTGATGCCTTTGCCGACCAGGACGATGGGGGCCTTGCGGTTCTTCGCTGTTTTGCCGGCCGCCGTGTGCTTGAGGACGATGAAGGCGGGCGCTTCGTAAGAGCCGCGCGCCACGGACAGGAAGGAACCCATCTTCAGGGCTTCGATCTGCTTTCGATCCAGGACTTCGGCTTTCAGGCTCTTGAATTCCTTGGCAAGTTTTTTCGCGGTACCGCCCAGGTAGGTGGGCGTGCATATATTAGGGGGCAGATCGCCCAGCATGCGGGTCAGATTCATGCCGTTGGCGATGGCCCGGCCTTCGCGCAGGCCGTTTTGCGCCTCGGTGGCCTGGGTGCGGGCGATCCAGACGGCGATTTTCCTGAGTTTGGGCGCATCTTCCAGTTTGCCGGTCAGGGTGGCGTTGTAGCGATAGCTTGCCCGCCCGGCGGCGACGGCGGCGGCCCGCGCGCGGGCGCGCAAGCTGGAATCGGCGCATTCGATGGAGGCCAGAGCGGATACGCCTTCGGCCAGGCTGGCGTTTACGCAGTAATTTGCGAAAACGAGCTCGGCGGCGGCGTGGGCGGCGGCGTTATAGCTTTCCTGTTTGCCCAAGCCGATTAAAATGACGCGCGCGGCGGATACGCCGGGCAGCTTTCTAAGCACCATGTGGGTGTTGGGCTTGCCCTTGAATTCGCTTTTCAGTGTTTCGCGCAGTGCGCCGTCGCTGGCGCGGTCGATGATGTCGGCGGCCGGGCTCAGGATACCGTCGCTGAAAACGCCCACAGCCAGGGCCGGCGTTTTAATTTGATGCAATGAAGCGGTGGTCTGTGTGCTAAATTCCATTCGAGTTTCCCGAAAGTGTCCATAAGATGCTTACGATTATCCCGCATATTCTCTCATGTCACTATTCAAGCGTTCCGTAGTATCTGAAATCTCGAGTCACGCAGGTGTCGTGTTCTCGACGCTACTGGTCGTTTGGCTTAGTGTATTGCTGGTCCGCCTGCTGGGCGAGGCCGCCAACGGAACCATAGGCGCCGACGTGGTCTTCGGCCTGGCCACGTTTTCCAGCATCACCGCCTTGCCGGTGATCCTGGCCGTGTCCCTTTTCATTGCGGTGCTGACAACGGTGACGCGTAATTTCCGCGAGTCGGAAATGGTGGTGTGGTTTGCCAGCGGGCTGTCGCTGAAGGACTGGGTGGGGCCGGTGCTGCGCTGCGCGGTGCCGGTGGCGGTGGTGATCGCCATCCTGACGCTGGCAGCCTCGCCCTGGGCCTACCGGCAGATCAGCGAGTACAGGCAGCGCTACGAGCAGCGGTCGGATTTGTCGAAGGTGACGGCGGGGCAGTTCATCGAAACGGAAGACGGCGCCAGGGTGTTCTTTGCCGAGGAGCCGACCCGGCCGGGCGAAGAAATGGGCAGGGTCGTCGCCAGGGTGATAGACCCGGAATGGCTTAGCGTGATCACGGCCGATAGCGCCCGCATACAGACCGAGAAGAACGGCGACCGTTTCCTGGTGCTGAGCCAGGGCCACCGCTACGATTTGAAGCCGGGCAAGCCGGAGTTCCGCATGATCGATTTCGAGCGCTACGGCTTCAGGCTGGAAAGCAAGGCCAGCGCAAACTCGGTCGATGCGGTACGGCAGATGGCGGAAAGCGAAATGAAGGCGCGCCCGACGGGGCAGCTTTTCGTGGACGACACCAATGATGCGCGCTCGCAAATCATGTGGCGGGTGG
Source organism: Burkholderiaceae bacterium (assembly GCA_049646585.1). Classification (GTDB taxonomy): domain Bacteria; phylum Pseudomonadota; class Gammaproteobacteria; order Burkholderiales; family Burkholderiaceae_B. The sequence continues at coordinate 4,996 of JBARWC010000163.1, forward strand.
CTCTGCCTTTGGCGGCGCTGAACCTGGCTTTGCTGGCGATACCCCTGGGGGCGGTGAATCCGCGGCTGGGGCGCTCGGGGGATTTCCTGATCGCCGGGCTGGTGGGCTTGCTGTATATGAACCTGATCAATCTGTCGCGCGGCTGGATAGGGAAGGGGCAGTTGAGTTTCGGCCTGGGGGTGTGGCTGATTCATGCGCTGTTTACGGCGCTGATGATGTATATGATGTGGCGGAAGCTTAGGGTGAAGGCGCCTAAGGAGGCTAAGCGGCCTGCTCCTGGGCGGGGGGCGGTGGCTTAGTTTTTGGCATTGGGTCTGGTTTTTGTAAGTTACCTAATATAAGTCACCTGAACTTTGTGCTTTTTATAGCTACTTGTTTGTGCCTTGCTTTCTGCTTGGCTTCTTGGCGAGCAGCTGTTTATTGGGTGCTTTCTTGTGGTTTCTTAAGCGGCGAGACGGGCAGGCAAAGGCTGGGCTCCCATCGCTGCGGCCCTTCGGGCTACCCTTGTCCCGGCTCTCCATCGGGGGGCGGACGCGAACTCATGACTCAAGCAGCCCCCGGCTGCTTGAGT
>JBARWC010000164.1:0-3055 GCA_049646585.1 Burkholderiaceae bacterium
GCGCGAGCGGGCGGGCGCGGATGGTGGCGGCGCTGGCTGCCTTCCTGGCGCATACGCTGGGGAGCGGGCGCATACAAACTGAACTTCGACCTGCATCGGGCCGTGGGGCTGTGGGTGTGGGGCGTGATTCTCGTCATCGCCTTCACCTCGTTTTCATTGAATCTGTATCGCGAAGTGTTTTTTCCAGCGATGTCGCTGGTGTCGCAGGTAACGCCAGGGCCTTTTGAAACTCGCCCCAGGTCGCCCTTGAACCAGCCCATCGCGCCGCGCATCGATTTCCAGCAAGCGCTGGACTTGTCGCGCCAGGAAGCGGCCAAGCAGGGTTGGGAGCGGCCGGCGGGCGGAATCTTCTATGCGCGCAACCTGGGCTTCTATAGTGTGGCGTTTTTCCATCCTGGGGCCGATGACGACAACGGCGGCATGGCCATCGCCAATATGTACCTGGATGGCGCGGACGGCCGCTATCTGGGCGACTACCTGCCCTGGAAGGGTACGGCGGCGGACATCTTCGTCCAGTTGCAGTTTCCCCTGCATTCGGGCCGCATCCTGGGCTTTCCGGGCCGCGTCATGATGTCTTTGATGGGCTTGCTGGTGGCCATGCTGTCCATGACCGGAATCGTGATCTGGGTGCGCAAGCGCCGCGCCAGGAAACTGGCGACCCGGCGCGATGCCGTCCCGACCGCCGGCGGCGGCATTGCCGTGGCCTTGCGCGACGGCGCCTAGCGCTTGCTCGGGCTAGTAAATTCACCCGACTTGTGTTCATATATGTCTAATTATTTCGTCGGACATATCCGATGGCCCCTGCCGCCTCCGCCACGATGGCACGATGAACATCAAGACCATCAAATTTCGCATACTCGCCCTGGGTGGGGGGCTGATGGCCGCGAGCATCGTTTTCCGGCTGGTCCTGGCGCTTCCGTTCGCGCACGATACCTTGCAGCGCATTGTCGACGATCAGCAGCTTTCCATTGCCTCGCACATTGCGCGCAACGTTGAGCACGGCCTGGAAGGCCGGCGTACCTTCATTACGCAACTGGCGCAAAGCTTGCCGGCCGAATTGCTCGGCCAGCCCAAGGAATTGGGCAACTGGCTGGAAGAGCGCCTGCGCCTCTATCCCATGTTTGCCGGAGGCATGCTGCTGGTCGACCCGCGGGGCAAGCCCCTGCCTTTCGGCGGCGCGGCCGGCAGCGACGAGCGCAAGCAGGACTATTCCGATAGCGCCTGGTTCAAGGGCGCGCTGGCGGCCGATGCATCGGTGATCGGCAAGCCCGAACGCAGCGCGGTCAGCGGCAAGCCCGTCATCGTCATGAGCGTGGCGGTTCGGGACGCCGCTGGGCGGCCGGTTGCGGTGCTGGGAGGGGTGATAGCCCTTGGCGCCGACGGCTTCCCCCGAGACATGCGGGGAAACCTGTTCGGCTATCAGGGCGGCTTCATGCTGATATCGCCGCAAGATCGGATGGTGGTCGGCTCCAGCAGCCCGGAAATGATATTGCAGCCCATGAGCCTGCCCCAGATGGATATGGTGGTGCACGACAGCGGAACGAAGGAATATCGTGGCACCGGCATAGCCGTCAATGCGCAAGGCGTCGAAGAAATTTCCGCCATGGTCAGCGTTCCCAGCACCGGCTGGGTCGTCGTGGCGCACTTGCCCACGCAAGAAGCATTCCGCCCTGTGGCCATGTTCAAGCGACTGGTATTGCAAAGTACGGTGGCGGCCGTGCTGGCGGTGGCGATGTTGTTGCTGTTTTTGTTGCGGCGCATATTGCAGCCCTTGACCGAAAGCGCGCGGGCCATGCGCGAGATGGCCGACGGCAAGCGCAAGCTGGAGGCGCTGCCCGTTGAGCGCGACGACGAAGTGGGCGGCCTGGTCGGCGGTTTCAACTACCTGCTGGCCAAGCTGCGTGAAAACGAGGCGGTGCTGAAGAAAAGCGAAGAGCGCCTGTCGTTTCTGGCGCACCACGACAGTCTGACGGGACTGTACAACCGGCAAATGCTGGAAAGCCGACTGGACTACGCGCTGGATCTGGCCCAGCGCAACGGCAGTTGCTTTGCCCTGCTGTTTTGCGATCTGGACCACTTCAAGCCTGTGAACGACGAGTTCGGGCATACCGTGGGCGATGCCGTTCTGGTCCAGGCCGCGCAGCGCTTCCTGGAGGGGCGCAGAAGCTCTGATACGGTAGCCCGCCTGGGCGGCGATGAGTTCGTCATTCTGCTGACCAACCTGGCCGATCCTCAGGTGGATGCCGAGCGCCTGGCGCGCGAATGCATGGCCTGCATATGCGCTCCTTATAGCGTGGGCGGCCGCCAGTTCACCCTGGGCGTATCCATAGGCGTCGCCCTGTATATGGGAGAAGACCTGTCGGCGTCGCAATTGATGACGCAGGCCGATACGGCCATGTATCAAGCCAAGCGGGCCGGCCGTTCGCAGATATGCTTTTTCGGCGAGGCGGGCGAGGCCGCTCACCTGGTCGCTGTGTCGGCAGCGTAGGCGGCGCAAGGGCGGAGACGTTCTTGTGCCGCCCGCTCGTCTTATTTTTTGGCGAAGAGGCGCGCCCCGGCTACGCAAGCCACCACGGCGATGGTTGCGATCATCATGGCCGGGCTGACGCTTTCGCCCAGCAGGGCGGCGGCCAGCGCCAGGCCCATGAAGGGTTGCAGCAGTTGCAACTGGCCCACGGCCGCGATGCCGCCTTGGGCCAGGCCCCGGTACCAGAAGAAAAAGCCGATCAGCATGCTGAACAGGGACACATAGCCCAGGCTTATCCAGGCGGGCAGGCTGATGTGTTGCCAAGATTGCGGCAGGGTGGCCAGGGACAAGGCCGCCATGAAGGGCAGCGAAAGCGCCAGCGCCCAGGAGATGACCTCCCAGCCGCCCATGTGGCGCGACAAGCGCCCGCCTTCGGCATAGCCATAGCCGCAGGTAAGGATGGCGCCCAGCATCAGCAGGTCGCCAAGCCAGGAGGCTTGCGCGTCCTGGCCCAGGGCGAAGCCGCCCACGCAGGCGCTGCCCAGGATGGCGAACAGCCAGAAGGCGGGGCGGGGGCGTTCCTTGCCG
>JBARWC010000165.1:0-3901 GCA_049646585.1 Burkholderiaceae bacterium
GCCCCGGCATCCACACGCAGGGCGGCGACGCCCCCGGCCAGTAAAACGGCGGCAACAGCCGGCACGGCGTAACGCTTACGCAATAAAGACATGATCTTCCTTGGCTAGTTGAACGGTTTTTTGCTTCAAAAAAACCGTACGAAAAACGAAAGTGAGAGTATTATTTATTCTTTGCGAAAACAGATAAATAATCTTTTTTCGTCAACACTATTCATTTTTTACAAACAATCATTTTTTACCGGCAATCACCGGCCTGTTTCCAGGGCGAAGATCGCCGACCTTCCGGAATACGCCATGGACCGTTTTCAAGCCATGCAGGTCTTTACTCGCGTCGTCGATGCCAACAGCTTCACCTTGGCGGCGGACACGCTGGGGCTGCCCCGCGCCACCGTCACTACCACCATCCAGAGCCTGGAACGCATGTTGCAGGTGCGCCTGCTGAACCGCACCACCCGCCGCCTGAGCCTGACGCCCGACGGCGCGGCCTACTACGAACGCTGTGTGCGGATACTGGCCGACGTCGAAGACGCCGAGTCGTCCTTTCACGATGTCACGCGGGGGCCTCGCGGCCGCCTGCGCATCGACGTGCCGCCCTCCATGGGCCGCTTGATCCTGATCCCCTCGCTCTGCGAATTCCACAAGCGCTATCCCGACATCGAACTGGCCATAGGCATGAGCGACAGGCCGGTGGACATGGTGCAGGAAGCGGTCGATTGCGTGATACGGGTGGGCGAATTGCAGGATTCCTCCATGGTGGCCAAACGCATCGGCACCTTCGAGACGCTAACCTGCGCGGCGCCGTCCTACATCGAGCGCCACGGCATTCCCAAATCCATTACGCAGCTTGGGGAACACCAGGCCGTCCACTATTTTTCCAGCGGCAGCGGCCGCATCATCGACTGGAGTTTCATGGTCGACGGCAAATCGACCGACGTTCAAATGAAAAGCGTCGTGTCGGTCAACGACGCCGAAGCCTACGTCACCTGCGGCCTGCAAGGCTTTGGGCTTATCCAGCCCTCGCGTTACATGGTCGCGCCCCATCTGCAGTCCGGCGCCCTGGTCGAAGTGCTGTCCGACTGGAAGTCGCCGTCCATGCCTATCTCCGTCGCTTATCTGCAAAACCGCCACCTTTCCTCCAAGGTGCGTGTGTTCGTGGACTGGATCAGCGAACTCTTCCAGCAATGCCCCTTGATGGGAGGATGCGCGCCGCAGCACTTCAGCAACGACTGCGCCTTCGCGGGCGAGCGCAAACCCAAACGCAGCACCTCGCTGCATGAACTGATCACCCATCACAATACGGCGGAAACCGTGTTCTGACACCGGAACGGGGCCGCGGCCGCCCGACGGGCATGAGGTTTGCTTGCCCTCGAGGGCGGATGCGGGGCGCAGCGAATAATTTGCCAACTATGTTTGCAACGCATGGCGACGCACTCTCGCCCATGACTGGCCGGCGGCGCCGGGAGCAGGAACAACACGCACATTGGGCAGACTCATTCCTGGAGAAGGACAATGCAGACCGATTGGGGATCTCTTTTCGAATTCACCTTGTCGCCCTGGGAATTGATAGTACGGGGCAGCATCACCTATTGGTTCATCTTCCTGTTGCTGCGACTGGCCGGCCGACGCGACTTCGGGTCCGTGGGCATGGCCAACATCCTGCTTCTGGTGATGATCGCCGACGCGGCGCAAAACGGCATGGCGGGCGAGTACAAAACCATTTCGGAAGGCATGGTCCTGATCGCCACCCTGGTGTTCTGGAGCGTCTTCGTCGACCGCCTGTGCTACTTCGTGCCTGCGGCGCGCGTCGTCCTGGAAGCGAATCGCCTTTGCCTGGTCAAGGATGGCCAGATACAGCGCCGCGGAATGCGCCGCGAATACATTACTGAAGACGAACTGATGGCCGAACTGCGAAAGAACGGCATCGACGACATCAGGAAAGTCAGGCGCGCCTATATGGAAGAAGCCGGCGATATCAGCGTGTTGCCTTACCGGAAATAAGGCGCTGAACCAGCGATGCGTGCCGGGGATAGGCCGCCAGCAAGGCGTCGGCATCCGCCAGCTCGAACTCGCTGAACTCGAAGCCCGGCGCCACGGTGCAGCCCACGAAGGCATAGCTGGCGGGGTCGGCCAGTTCCGCGGCGAACCAGCAGCCCGCCGGGACCACGGCCTGGAACGACGCATCGGGGGATTGCAGCGCATTGCCCAAGCGATGCGTCAGCGCTTCGCCGTCCGGCATCAGCACATGGACGTCCAGAGGATGGCCGGCATAAAAATGCCAGACCTCGTCCGAAGCGATGCGATGCCAGGCGGAATAAGCGCCGTCGTGCAGCAGGTAGTAAATGGCCGTGGATGCCGAACGTTGCGTGCCGGAAGCGCCGCGCACGACTCGTTCGCCACTGCGATAGGTTTCGGCGTAATGGCCGCCCTCGGGATGCGGCGACAACCCGAACTGGCGGATAAGGCGCTGTACCTGCGAATCCATCGTATCCATACTGCTTGCTCCGGCGAGAATCGAATAAGGACCAATATACCCAAACATAGGCGCCTGCAAGGGACGACCGCAAAGGCCGCAAGATTGCGGAATACCCACACCCGGCAAGGTCCGACAACACAAGGCCCGGGTTATGGTGTTCAATACCGCTCATGAAGACAGACGCCCCACCCTCCCGCGACACCGAATCGCCCTACGCCTGGCTGCGCTTGATCGTCTCGCTGATGCTGATGACCATAGGCGGGGCGGGCATGTATTCCGTCACCGTGGTGCTGCCGCAGATACAGGCGGAATTCGACGTCAGCCGCTCCGACGCCTCGCTGCCTTATACTCTGACGATGATAGGCTTCGGCCTGGGCGGCATCCTGATGGGGCGCCTGTCGGACCGCTTCGGGGTGCTGATCCCCATCGTGATCGGCACCCTGGGCATCAGCTCGGGCTTTGTGCTGGCCGGCTCGGCGGGCAGCATATGGCAATTCAACCTGGCGCAAGGCCTGTTGATCGGCCTGATGGGCACGGCGGCCAGCTTTGCGCCGCTGGTTGCGGATACCTCGCAGTGGTTCACGCGCCGGCGCGGCATCGCCCTGGCCATCTGCATGAGCGGCAACTATCTGGCGGGCGCCATCTGGCCGCCCATCATGCAGCATTTCATCGACACCGTCGGCTGGCGGCAAACCTATCTGGGCATAGGCATGTTCTGCCTGGCTTCGATGCTGCCCCTGGCGCTGGTCTATCGCCGCCGGCCGCCGTCGACGCCGCTGGCGGCGGTCAACACCCATTCCCGCCCCCAGGCGCGCTTCGCGCAGGAAGCGGCCCGCTCCAACCCCGCCCAGCCCCTGGGTCTGACGCCAGGCGCACTGCAAACGCTGCTGTGCATCGCCGGCGTGGCCTGTTGCGTGGCCATGTCCATGCCGCAAGTCCATATCGTGGCGTATTGCGGCGACCTGGGCTTCGGCGCGGCGCGCGGCGCCGAGATGCTGGCGCTCATGCTGGGGCTGGGCATCGTCAGCCGCCTGGTTTCGGGCTGGATTTCCGACCACATAGGCGGTTTGCGCACCCTGCTTCTGGGTTCCGTGCTGCAAGGCATCGCCCTGCTGATGTTCCTGTTCAGCAACGGCCTGGTGTCGCTATACCTTATTTCGGGCATGTTCGGCCTCTTCCAGGGCGGCATCGTGCCGGCCTATGCGCTGATCGTGCGCGAATATTTCACGCCCAAGGAAGCCGGCGCGCGCGTGGGCACCGTGCTGATGGCAACCCTGTTCGGCATGGCCCTGGGCGGCTGGATGTCCGGCGCCATCTACGACCTTAGCGGCTCTTACCGCGCCGCCTTCATCAACGGCATGGCATGGAATGCGCTCAACGTCAGCATCATCGGCTTCCTGCTGTACCGCGCCAAGCGCGGACCGGGCC
>JBARWC010000166.1:0-15047 GCA_049646585.1 Burkholderiaceae bacterium
GCCCAGGCCCGCGCCCACCGCGGCGCCCGCGCCGGCACCGACGGCCGTCTTGCCGCCCGTGCCCATCTCGCTCATGTTGGCGCATCCGGCAACCATCGCAATGGCCCCAATGCAGGCGGCGATCCGACCGGCTCGCATAGATATATTCATGTCATTCTCCTTGTTCCATGTGTTGGCAGCGCCAAAGCTGTCGCGACAATGCTAGCAAGGGGGTATGAGCCAGGGTGTTACAGTTTGGATCAGGGGCGCCCTTTTTGACTTTTGTTGACAGTAGGAGCACAAAAAATCCCCGCAAACACCAGGCTTGCGGGGATGCTGTGCCGGGCCGCGCCAGGGCGACCCGCTAAGGCGATAAGGCTTAGTACAGCTTGGCGCCCGAGACTTCGACCACTTCCTTGTACTTGGCCAGGTCGTGCTTGACCAGCTCGGCGAAGGCTTCCGGCGTCGTCGGCTTGGCATCGGAGCCCATGGTCAACAGGTTCTTGCGCACGGCGGGGTCCTGCAAGGCCTTGACATAGGCGGCATTGAGCTTGTCGACCACGGCCTTGGGCGTGCCGCCGGTGGTGAAGACGCCGAACCAGGTGCCCAGGTCGAACTTATTGATGCCCTCTTGCTGCATGGTGGGTACGTTGGGGAAGGCCGAAGAACGCTCGGTGGTGGTAACGGCCAGAGCCTTGACCTTGTTCTCGGTGACCAGGCTGGAAGCGGAGGCCAGATTATCGAACATGAAATTGATCTGGCCGGCCAGCAGAGCCAGCTTGGCGGGAGCCGCGCCGGCGTACGGCACGTGCACGGTCTTGATGCCGGACCGCACATTAAGCAGTTCGCCCGCCAGATGCCCGGCGCTACCGTTGCCGCCCGAGCCGAAGTTCAGGGTGCCGGGGTTCTTCTTGGCGTAGTCGACCAGATCCTTGACCGAGTTGATCTTGTTGGCGTTGGCGAAATCGTTGTTGACGATAAGGATGTTCGGAACCGAGGCCACCAGCGTTACGGGCTCGAAGCTCTTGATGGGATCGAAGGGCAGTTTTTCGTACAGCCAGGGGTTGATGGCGTTGATGGCGACCGCGCCCATCACCAGGGTGTAGCCGTCGGGCTTGGCCTTGGCGGCAATGCTGGCGCCGATGTTGCCGCCCGCGCCCGGCTTGTTCTCGACCACGATGGTGCCCAGGTCCGGCTTGACCTTTTCAGCCAGCAAACGCGCCATTCCATCCAGCGGCCCGCCCGCCGAGTACGGCACGATGAACTGGATGGGCTTGGACGGAAAGTCGTCCGCGGCGGCCGGCGCCGCAAAGGCAGCCAGCGCCAGGCAAGCGGCGGCAACGGTGGAAATGGTTTTAAGGCCGGGCAACATAAATGTAATTCCTTGTCATGAAAAACGAGAGGACATTACCGTACACGAATAATGCCCTCGATGCGAGAAGAGTGTCCGCCCTGCGTAAATATAGGCGGACCAGCCGGCCGCGAGACCCGCGGCCGCCGGGCTTGACGCAGCCCGGCCCCGCACTAGTGCAGGATCTGGCTGAGGAACAGCTTGGTACGCTCGTTCTGGGGGTTGTCGAAAAACGCGTCGGGCGTGTTTTCTTCGATGATCTCGCCCTGGTCCATGAAAATGACCCGGTCGGCGACCTTGCGCGCAAAACCCATTTCGTGGGTCACGCACAGCATGGTCATGCCGCTTTCTTCGGCCAGACCCACCATGACGTCCAGCACTTCCTTGACCATTTCGGGGTCCAGCGCGGAAGTCGGCTCGTCGAACAGCATGATCTTGGGGCTCATGCACAGGGACCGGGCGATGGCCACGCGCTGCTGCTGCCCGCCCGACAACTGGCCGGGAAACTTCTTGGCCTGGTCCGGTATGCGGACGCGCTCAAGGTACTTCATGGCGGTGGCCTCGGCCTCGGCCTTGGATTTCTTCAGCACCCATACCGGCCCCAGCGTCAGGTTTTCCAGCACCGTCAGGTGGGGAAAAAGATTGAAGTGCTGGAACACCATGCCGACGTCGCGGCGTATGGTCTCGATCTGCTTCAGGTCGTTGGTGAGTTCGGTTCCGTCGACGACGATGCTGCCCTGCTGATGCTCTTCCAGGCGATTGATGCAGCGTATCATGGTGGACTTGCCCGACCCCGAAGGGCCGCAAATGACGATGCGCTCGCTGGGCGCGACATTCAGGTTGATGTTGCGCAGCACATGGAACTGTCCATACCACTTGTTGACGTCCGCCAGGCGAATGATGGCCTCGGGCATGCCTGTACTCCTTTGTATCCGCCCGCGCTGCCGCGGGCGCCGTGTTGATCAGCGTTGATATCCCGTTTGCAGGTGGCGCTCCAGCGCCTGGCTGTAACGCGATATCGAAAAGCAGAAAATAAAATAGATGAAGGCGATGAACAGATAGGCCTCGGTGCTGAAGCCGCGCCACGCCGCGTCGGCCACCGCCGTCTTGGCCGCTTGCGTCAGGTCGAAGATGCCGATGATGACGACCAGCGACGTATCCTTGAACAAGGATATGAAAATACCGACCAGGGGCGGGATCACGACCTTGAGGGCCTGCGGCAGGATGATCTTGCGCATCTGCTGCCAATAGCTCAGGCCGATGGAATCGGCGCCCTCGTACTGGCCCTTGGGTATGGCCTGCAGCCCGCCGCGCACCGTTTCGGCGATGTAGGCCGCCGCGAACAGGATGATGGCGATTTGCGCGCGCAAGAGTTTGTCGATGCTGAAACCCTCGGGCAGGAACAGGGGCAGCATGACCGAGGACATGAACAGCAGGCTGATCAGCGGCACGCCGCGTATGAGCTCGATGTAGACGACGCACAAGGCCTTGATGGCCGGCATGTTGGAGCGTCTGCCCAACGCCAGCAGCAAGCCGAAGGGAAAGGCGAAGGCAATGCCGAAGGTCGCCAGGATGAGCGTCAGCGGCAAGCCGCCCCAGCGGTCGTTTTCGACATAGCTCAGGCCGAATACGCCGCCCCACATCAGGATGGCCACGGCAAGCAGCGCCACGATCCAGATCAGGCCAAGAAAAGGCTTCCAGAACCATCGTATGCAGCTGCACACGATGACGGCGACAAGCACGACGCTGGCCAGCAAGGGGCGCCATTGCTCGTCGTAGGGGTAAATGCCGAAAAGGATCAGGCGGTGCTTTTCGGCGATGAAGGCCCAGCAGGCGCCGCCCGAAGCGCGGCATTCCTGTGCGTTGGTCGCGCCGAAATCGGCGCGGATGAACAGCCATTCGATCAAGGCCGGAATGGACATCAGCAGCAGCCAGGCGACCAGCACCGTTAGCAGGATATTGAGCGGGGACGAAAACAGGCTGGCGCGCATCCACCCCAAGACCCCCTGCTGCAAGCGGGGCGGAGGCAGGCTGGGCGCGGTCGAGGTATGCGTGCTCATTAGCGCTCCACCAGCGCGATGCGCTTGTTATACCAGTTCATGAATATGGAAATCGACAAGCTGACGGTCAGGTAGGCCGCCATGATGATAAGTATGCCCTCGATGGCCTGCCCCGTTTGATTGAGCGTGGTGTTCACCACCGACACGATATCCGGATAACCGATGGCAACGGCCAGGGAGCTGTTCTTGGTCAGGTTCAGGTACTGGCTGGTCATGGGCGGCACGATCACGCGCAGGGCCTGCGGCAGTATCACCAGGCGCAGCAGGCGCGCGCGCGGCAGGCCTATGGCTTCGGCGGCCTCCCATTGCCCCTTGCTGACCGATTCTATGCCCGACCGGACGACTTCGGCCACGAACGCCGAGGTATAGATAATGAGGCCGGCCAGCAGCGCGGCGAATTCGGGCGACATATTGATGCCGCCGGAAAAGTTGAAGCCCTTCAGGACAGGCATTTCCAGAGTCAGCGAAGCGCCGCTGATCAGCCAGCCCGCAACGGGAAAGGCGATAAGCAGCGCCAGCGCGGCGCGGCCCAGGGGGAAAATCCTGCCGGTGGCATCCTGGCGCTTCCTGGCCCAGTGGCCCAGCGCGACGATGGCGATGATGGCCAGGGCCAGGCCGCCTACTATCCAGTCCAGCGCATCGCCCTGCACAGAGGGCAGCTTCAGGCCGCGATTGGAAATGAAGACCCCGGGCATCGGATGCAGCGCATTGCGCGGGCCGGGCATGACTTCAGTGATGATGGCATACCAGAAGAACAGTTGCAGCAACAAGGGTATGTTGCGCATGACTTCGATATAGGCGCTGGCCACGCGGGAAACCAGCCAGTTCTTTGAAAGCCGGGCGATGCCCAGCAGCGTACCCAGCAAGGTCGCGGCGACGATGCCGGCCACCGACACCCGCAGGGTGTTCAGGATGCCGACCCAGATGGCGCGCCCGTATGTATCGGCCGGGGTGTAGTCGATGACAGATTCGCCGATGGCGAAGCCGGCCTCGCGGCCGAGGAATCCGAAACCGGTGGAAATATTGCGGACCGCAAGATTATGCAGCGTGTTTGCAACCAGGTACCAGACGCCAAGCCCGACGATGCCCAACACCAATACCTGGTAGATGAGCGAGCGCAAGCCCGGGTCGTTCCAGGATAAGCGCCGTTTTGGAGGTCGGGGCAAAGGTTTTTTAGTCGTCATAGAAGTTAAATCGTTTGGGAGGCTTGACGCAGCCTCCCTTGGTTTGAAGGCCGGAAAGCATGGCTTCCCGGCCTTCGTGCTTTACTGGCTTGGCCGGCTTAGCGGATGGGCCAACCGTACATCAGGCCGCCCTTCTTCCACTGGGCGTTCAGGCCGCGCTCCAGCTTCATGGCCGAGGCCATGCCGATGTTGCGCTCGAACGATTCGCCGTAGTTGCCGACCTGCTTGATGATGTTATAGGCCCATTTGTTGTCCAGGCCCAGGCCCTTGCCCATTTCGCCGGTTACACCCAGGATGCGCTGGATGTTGGGATTGGGGCTTTTCAACATTTCGTCCACGTTCTTGGACGTGATGCCGTACTCTTCAGCTTCGAGCATGGCGTTCAGCGTCCAGCGCACCACCATGAACCAGGGGTCGTCACCCTGGCGCACCATGGGGCCCAGGGGCTCCTTGGAGAAGTCCTCGGGCAGGATGATGTGGTCTTCCGGCTTGGTCAGCGTGGAACGGATGGTGGCCAGGCCGGACTTGTCGGTCGTGAAGGCGTCGCAGCGGCCCGCCACGTACGAGCGCATGGCTTCGTCGGGGTTGTTGATGACGACTGGCTTGAATTCAAGCTTGTTGGCGCGGAACCAGTCGGCCAGGTTCAGCTCGGTGGTGGTGCCGGGCTGCACGCACACGGCCGCGCCGCCCAGTTCCTTGGCGCTTTTCACGCCCAGGCTCTTGCTGACCATGATGCCCTGGCTATCGTAGTAGTTGATGCCGGAGGACATCAGGCCCAGCGTGGTGTCGCGGGTCATGGTGGCTGTGGTGTTGCGGGTCAGGACGTCGATTTCACCCGACTGCAATGCCGTGAAGCGCTGCTGCGTCGTCACGGCCGTGGCCTTGTACTTGGAGGCGTCACCGAACATCATGGCCGCGATGCCGCGGCACAGGTCCACGTCGATGCCGCTCCATTGGCCCTTGCTGTCGGCCAGGGAAAAGCCGGGCAGACCGGTATGGAAGCCGCACTGCACGAAGCCTTTTTTCTTGACGGCGTCGAATGTTTCGCCGGCTTGGGCCGTGGCTGCGAAGAAAAGCAGCGAGGCGCCCAGGGCGGCCGCTTTGATGAGTTTCATGGTTGGTCCCTTCCGTATCAATTCGAATTTAATAACCACACGGCATACAATCCCTATTGAGCCGTTCAGGTGTCGAATCGTAGCTGCTGAAACGCATTTAAAACATGGGGGATATCCCTTGAGACATTATTTGTAACACCCCGCAAAGGCCCGGTGGCGCCGCGCCGCCTACCATGGACGCTACCTGAAAATATCTTCGGGCATATATTATTCAAGCATCAACTTCTTTGTCGCTATGATCGAATTCCAGCACGTCTTCAAGTCATATGGGCGCGGGCGCAACATCCTGGCCGACATCAATTTCCGCGTGGAGCCCGGCGAATTCGTCTTCGTCTCGGGGCCTTCCGGGGCGGGCAAGTCGACTTTGCTCAAGCTGATCGGCGGGCTGGAGCCGCCCAGCCGCGGCTCGGTCCACGTCAACGGACACCGCATCGACAAAATGCCCAACCGCGCCCGTCCCTACTTGCGCAGGGCGGTGGGCGTCATACTGCAGGACACCCATCTTCTGTACGACCGCAACGCCATCGATAACGTGCTGCTGCCCTTGGCCGTCATGGGCCTGGAAGCGCGTCAGGCAAGCACGCGCGCCCGCGCCGCCATGGAAAAGGTCGGCCTGTCGGGCAAGGAAGACCTGAACCCGGTCGAGATGTCCGGCGGCGAGCAGCAGCGCCTGGCCATCGCCCGCGCCATCGTCAATCGACCCGCCATCCTCATCGCCGACGAACCCACCGCCAACCTGGATGAAGTCAGCGCCAACAAGATCATGGACGTCTTCCGCGATTTCAACCGGGTCGGCGTCACCACCCTGATCGCCTCGCACGACCGCCCCCTCATGGCCTCTTATGCGTCGCGCACCTTGCGCATCGACGCCGGCCGCTTTTTCGACATTCAAGGAGTCGTCTCGTGAAGCGCTGGCTGCGGCAACACCGTTATGCATTGCTGGTTTCAATGCGCCGCCTGCTGGCGCAACCGTTCTCGTCCCTGTCCAATATTCTTGTGATCGGCCTGACGCTGGCCATACCCATCATCGCCGCGTCGGTGCTGGTCTCGGCCCAGCCCGTGGTCAGGCAGATACCGGTATCTCCCGAACTCACCCTGTTCCTGGCCCCTTCCGCCACGGCCGACCAGGCCCGGAAACTGGCCGCTGAACTCCAGGACAAGCACGCCTCCGAAATCGACAGCGCCAAGGTCGTCACGCGCGAACAGGCGCTGGAAACCCTGAAGGCCAACCCTTCCTGGAGCGAAGCGCTGTCCGTCCTGCCCGGCAATCCGCTGCCCCACGCCATCGTCGTCACCCTGCGCGAGTCGCCCGAGCTGGCCCAGCATGCCAATGAGCTGGCGGAGCAATGGCGCGCACTGGACCAGATCGATTCCGTCCAGCTGGACGACGACTGGGTCAGGCGCCTGGAGGCCATACTGGTCTTCGTGCGCATCGGCCTGGGCATACTGGCCGCCTGCGTGGCGCTGGTCGTGCTGGCCACGGTCTTCAACACAGTGCGCATGCAGGCGCTGACGCAGCGCGAGGAAATCGCGGTCGCGCGTCTGGTCGGCGCCACGGAATCCTTCGTGCGCCGCCCCTTTCTTTACCAGGGGGCCATCACCGGCATGGTGGCAAGCGCCATTGCGCTCGGCCTGGCCGCCCTGGCACTGTACCCCTTGAATGCCGCGCTGGGCCGCCTGGCCAGCAGCTACGGCGCCCACATGGCGCTGCAACTGCCCGACACCCTCAGCCTGCTGCTGTCCTTCGTGCTGGTCGCAATATTGGCCGCGCTGTCGGCGCGCTGGTCCGTAACCCGCAATACCCGCTTCTGATGCTGCTGAACACCAGGCCCGAACTGCACGCCTTCGCCGACACCGTCGTCAACTGGCAGCAACAACACGGCCGCCATCACCTGCCCTGGCAGGGCACCCGCGACCCATACCGGATATGGTTGTCGGAAATCATGCTGCAGCAAACCCAGGTGGCCACGGTCATCGGCTACTACCAGCGTTTCCTGGCGCGCTTTCCCGACATCGCCAGCCTGGCGGCGGCCAGCCAGGAAGAGGTCATGCCGTACTGGGCCGGGTTGGGCTACTACGCCCGGGCGCGCAACCTGCATCGCTGCGCCCAGACACTGTGCCGGGACTGGGGCGGCGCATTTCCCGGGAATTCGGCCGACATTGCCACCCTGCCCGGCATAGGCCGCTCCACCGCCGCGGCCATCGCCGCCTTCGCCTACGGCGAGCGCAGCCCCATCATGGACGGCAACGTCAAGCGTGTCTTTACCCGCTACTTCGGAATAGAAGGCGTCAGCAGCGAACGGGCAACCGAGCAATTGCTCTGGCGCACGGCCGAAGAGGCCCTGGCCGCGGCCCCCGCCAAGCTGGACATGGCGGCCTACACCCAAGGCTTGATGGACCTGGGCTCGCAGCGCTGCACCCGGGGCATGCCCGATTGCTCGCCCTGCCCGCTGCGGGCCGATTGCTATGCCCATGCCCACGCAAGGCAAGGCGAGCTTCCCACCCCGCACAAGAAAAAAGCCAGCCCCGAACGCGAATGCAAGATGCTCATCCTGACGGCGGAGGACGCCGTCCTGCTGGAGCGCCGCCCTTCGCCCGGAATCTGGGGCGGCTTGTGGAGCCTGCCGCAATATGAAGACCAGCAAGCACTGGCAACGGCCTGTGCCAACTGGGGGCTAAGCCCTGCTTCGGCGCAAAAAATGGCCGGCCTGGTGCATGTGTTTTCGCACTTCAGGCTGCACATAGAACCCTGGTACCTGCGGGCCGACGCCCCCATCGCCGCCGAGCCGGCGCCCGCCCAGGCCTGGATACCCGTCAGCGACCTGCCCGCCACCGCCCTGCCGGCACCCGTGAAGAAGATACTTGATGGGCTATTCGCGGGGTCATTCCTTTTCTAGATCAAGCGTGAACGCGAAGGCGAAGCGCGGACATTACTCTTGTAAGGCAAGCGAAGCCGACAAAGTGCACGTTTGATATAGGAAAGGAATTATTGTCTGACCGGCCGGTAATGGCTGACGCTCATGAGTATCCCGCAGGCTATGCCCAGGGTAAGCAGCGCGGTGCCGCCATAGCTCATGAAAGGCAGCGGCACGCCCACCACCGGTAGTATGCCGGTGACCATGCCCACATTCACGAAAACATAGACGAAGAACATCATGGACATGGAGCCGGCCAGCAGCCGGCCGAACTGCGTGTGCGCCCGCGCCGCTATGGTCAACCCGCGCAGGATCAGCAGGCCGTACAGCACCAGCAGCATCACGCCGCCATACAAGCCGAATTCCTCGGCATAGACCGCGAAGATGAAGTCCGTGGTGCGTTCCGGTATGAAATCCAGATGCGCCTGCGTGCCCATCATATAACCCTTGCCGTAGACCCCGCCCGAGCCCACCGCAATCATCGACTGTATGGTGTGAAAGCCCTTGCCCAAGGGATCCGAGCTGGGGTCCAGCAGGGTGCAGACACGGTATTTCTGATAATCGTGCAGCACCACCCAATCGACATCCGGCTGGCAGATGTCCGTTTCGTAATACACCAGCGAACCCAGGCCGACGGCGACGACGATGGCTATCGGCGCCAGCAGCTTGAACGACAGCCCGCCGAAATAGATGACGCAAAACCCCGATGCGAAAACCAGCAAGGCCGTGCCCAGGTCGGGCTGCATGACGATGAGCGCGAAGGGAACCGCAAGCAGGACTCCAGCCACCAGGAAATCCAGCACCTTGATGCTGCCCTGGTTGCGATGAAAATACCAGGCCAGCATCAAGGGCACGGAAATCTTCAGCATCTCGGACGGTTGGATGCGCACCACCCCAAGGTCCAGCCAGCGCGTCGCCCCCTTGCTGGTTTCCCCGAAGAACTCCACGCCCAGCAGCAGGATGACGCCCAGGGCGTAAAAGTAAGGCGCCAGCCGCATGAGCAAGGGTGGCGGCACCATGGCCGCCGCCCACATGAACAGGAAGGCGATCAGGAAGTTACGTGACTGATCGGCGAAGCGCCAGTCGGTGCCGCCGACGGCGGAATGCATTACCGTCATGCCCAGCACGGCCATCAGTACCAGTAATATCAGCAAGGGCCAGTCGAACGCGGTCACGGCCCGGATCGCCCACTGCATGATGCGTTTCATCGGCCACCTCGCGAAGGAAGGCGCAAGCCGGGCGCGGCCCGCGGCGACTGGCGCTCGTTGTCGGACTCGTCTTCGTCGGCGGCCGGCAGGTCCTCGGGGCGCACCACGGCGTCCTGCGATTCACCGCTGGCCCCCTCCTCGGCGGGCGGTGCGTCATCCGCCGGTTCGGGCTTGGCGGCATCGGCCCGATTGAGCTGGCCCTGGCGCTCGGGCGAAAGCCAGTAGTCGAATACCTTGCGCGCAATGGGAGCCGCCACCGTGGCGCCCCAGCCGCCGTTCTCGACGATCAGGGCCACGGCGATCTTGGGATCTTCCATCGGCGCGAAGGCCATGAAAAGCGCATGGTCGCGCAAGCGCTCGTCCACGGCACTGGCCTTGTACTTGGCGCCTCTCAGGCTATAGACTTGCGCGGTCCCGGTCTTGCCCGCCGCCCGGTAGGGGGCGCCCGCAAACGCACGCCGCGCCGTGCCCGAGCGCATTACGTCGCCCATGGCATTGCGTATGACCGCCAGGTTCTCGGGCTTGAGCGGGATCGTGTACGAAGGCTTGGTAACCATGCGCTGCTTCTGGCCGGTCTTGGAGTTCTCGACCAGGCTGACCAGATGCGGCTTCATGTAGGTGCCTTTATTGGCCAGCACCGCCGTCGCCTGGGCAAGCTGCAGCAGGGTGAAGGAGTTATACCCCTGCCCCACCGCCACCGAAACGGTTTCCCCCGCATACCAGCGCTGCTGGGCCGGCTTCTTGTAGGCCTTGCGCTTCCATTCGGTGGACGGCAGCACGCCGCGCCGTTCGCCGTCCAGGTCGATGCCGGTGATCTGGCCGAAGCCGAACTGCTTGCTGAAGTCGTGCAGCGCATTCACGCCGATTTCAGGCCCCAGCGAAAAGAAGTAAGTATCCGAGGACACCACGATGGCCCTATGCATGTCGGTGGGGCCGTAGGCGGCGCCGCCGGCGTTCCGAAAGCGCTGGCCGCCGAATTCGAAGTAGCCCGGGTCGGCGATGCGCTGGGTCGCCGTGCGTTTGCCCAGCTCCAGGGCGGCCAAGCCCACGAAAGGCTTGTAGGTGGAGCCGATGGGATAGGTGCCGTACAAGGGCCGGTTGATCAGGGGGTGGTCCGGCGACTCGTTCAGCTTGCGCCAGTTCTCGACGTCGATGCCATCGATGAACAGATTGGGGTCGAAGGACGGCGCGGACACAAAGGCCAGCACCTCGCCCGTCTTGGGTTCGATGGCCACCAGCGCGCCACGGCGGCCCTTGAACTGTTCTTCCGCCTCTTTTTGCAGGCCGATGTCCAGCGACAGGATCAGGTCGGAGCCCGGCACCGGATCGACGCGGCTCAGCGTACGCACCGGGCGGCCCGTGGCGGTCACCTCGACCTCTTCGATGCCCGTGCGCCCGTGCAGGGCCTCTTCCCAGGTGGCCTCTATGCCTTTTTTCCCTATGGTGTTGCTGCCCCGGTAATTGCCCCAGCGGTCTTCTTCTTCGAGCCGGGTGATGTCCTGTTCGGATATCCGCCCGACATAGCCCAGGACGTGGGCCGCCGACTCGCCTTCGGGATACTCGCGCACCCAGCGCGCGCTCAGTTCCACGCCCGGAAACTTGAAGGCGTGCGCCGCGAACCACGACGCCTCGGTGTCGTTCAGGTTGTTGCGCAACAGTACGGGGGTATAGCGGCCGCTCTGGTTCATGTTCTGAAGAAAGCGGCGGCGATCCGTATGGCTCAGGTACACCAGACGCCCAAGATCGTTGAGCAGGGCCTTGATGTCGCCCTTTACGTTGGCGGGAACGACGGACAGCGTGTAATCGCGGTAATTGCGCGCCAGCACGACGCCGTTGCGGTCCAGGATTTCGCCGCGGCGCGGCGGTATCGGCACCACCGCGATGCGGTTCTGGTCCGCGCGCGCCGACAAGCCGTCATAGCGCACCACCTGCAAATACCAAAGCCGCCCAACCAGCCCCATGAAGCACAGCAAGGCCAGCACGCCGGCCACCACCACGCGCAGCAACATGCGCCGCTTCTGGTGATGGGTGGTTTTCTTGAACTCGAACATGGCCGGACGGCGTGCTGGACAGCCCTAGACCGGGCCGGTATCGGCTTCGTCGAGCCGGCGCTGCGGCAGATGCAGCACGATGTCCGCCAGCGGCCACAGGGCCACTGTGAACAGCGAGGACCACAGCCAGCCCCAGCCGGCCCATTGCCCCGACAGCCAGGCGGATATGAATTGGGTGACGGCGTCCGCGGCCACGAATATGGGCAGCAGATGTATGGCCTGCACCATGGCATTGAAGCGCAACAACCGCCGGCGCAGCACAATGGCGCCATAGACCGTAAGCGTGAAGGTAAGCGCCTGGCCGCCCAGCAGCGCGGCATCGTGTACGTCCATGAACAAGCCGAACACAAAGGCGGTCAACATGGTTACGCGCTGCGGCTCATTCAGGGCCCAGAAGGCGATGACCAGCAACAACAGGTCGGGGGCGGGCTGCCACAGGCGCCACGGCAGCAGCGAAATCATCCAGATCAGCAGCAGGGTGGACCAGATGAACAGCAGGCTGGACGGCTTCTTGAACGGCGACGTATCGATGGGCAGCAGCGAGTTCAGGCCGGATCGCCCCGGCCCCGCCGTCGGGACCTTATTGGGCGGCATTGGCTGCGTCCTCCTGCTTGGCTTCCTGCGCCGATACGTCGACCCGCAGGACCAGAAAATGGCGATGCCGCTCGGGGTGCGATAAGGGCGTCGCCACGGCCTGGGCAAAACCGGAAGCCACGTCGCGCTCGACCCGGTCTATCATCGCGACCGAAAGGCCGGCGGGAAAAAGCCCGCCGATGCCGCTGGTGATCAGCGTGTCGCCGGGCGCCAGATCGACGTTGGCCATCAGGTAGCGCACCTCGACCTTGCCCGAGACATTGCCTCCGAAGGCGATCAGGCGCAGGCCATTGCGCAGCACCTGCACGGGAATCGCCACCTTGTCGTCGGTCAGCAGCGCGGCCTCGGACGTAAAGGGTGTGACCCGGACTATCTGGCCGACCACGCCGCCCTCGTCTATCACCGGCATGCCCGGCTGGATGCCGCTGGAAGACCCCTTGTTGAAGATCAGGTGATGCGAAAACGCATTGGGCGGCTCGTACAGGACCTCGACCGCCACCGAAGGCTGGACCACGGCGTCGGCCACGTCCAGCAGGCGGCGCAACTGCTCGTTTTCGGCGGCCAGTTGGGCCGCGTGGGTGGAGATCTGCGCGAGCTCGATGCGCTGGCGCTGCAGGGCTTCTTTTTCGCGGTGCGCCAGCGCCGCCGCTTCGGTCCAGTTGTTGATGTGCTCCAGCGCATCGCGCGGAGCCATCATGAGGCGCTGAAAGGGATAGATGACGACCGAGATGGCCTGCCGGGCGGGATCCAGCACCGGCCAGCGCGAGTCCACCACCAGCAGGCTGAGCGACAGCAAGACGAATACGAACAGCCTGAACTCAGCGGTAGGACCTCGCTTGAACAGCCTGATCGTGCCGGATTCTTGCATGGAATAGTCGTGTGTGCGCCCAAGAGCCAGGCGCGCATATCAGGGCGCCCGACCCTTGGAAAAAAAGCAAAATCAATCGTAAATGAAGACCGAGCCCAGCCGTTCCAGATGTTCGAGCGCTTCGCCGCAGCCGCGCACCACGCAGGTCAGCGGATCGTCGGCCACCACCACCGGCAAACCGGTTTCTTCCTGGAGCAGGCGGTCCAGGTCGTGCAGCAAGGCGCCGCCGCCCGTCAGGGCGATGCCCTTGTCGGTGATGTCGGCGCCCAGTTCCGGAGGTGTTTGTTCCAGCGCCGTCTTGACGGCGGACACGATCTGGTTGAGCGGATCGGTAAGCGATTCCAGTATCTCGTTGGACGAGACCGTGAAGCTGCGGGGCACGCCTTCGGAAAGGTTGCGGCCCTTGACTTCGATTTCGCGGATCTCGGAACCCGGGAAGGCCGAGCCGATTTCTTTCTTGATGAGCTCGGCGGTGGGCTCGCCGATCAGCATGCCGTAGTTGCGGCGAATGTAGTTGATGATGGCTTCGTCGAACTTGTCGCCGCCGACGCGCACCGACCCCTTGTAGACCATGCCGCCCAGCGAAATGATGGCGACTTCGGTCGTGCCGCCGCCGATGTCCACCACCATGGAGCCGCTGGCATCGGACACGGCCAGGCCGGCGCCGATGGCGGCGGCCATGGGTTCTTCGATGAGATAGACCTGGCTTGCGCCGGCGCCCAATGCCGATTCACGAATGGCGCGGCGCTCGACCTGGGTGGAGCCGCAAGGCACGCACACGATGATGCGCGGGCTGGGCGCGAACATGCTGCGCGGATGCACCATGCGGATGAACTGCTTGAGCATTTGCTCGGTGACGGTGAAGTCGGCGATGACGCCGTCTTTCATGGGGCGGATGGCTTCGATGTTGCCCGGCACGCGGCCCAGCATCTGCTTGGCCTCGCGGCCGACGGCCTGGATGATCTTCTTGCCGCTGGGGCCGCCGTCGTGGCGGATGGCGACGACCGAAGGCTCGTCCAGCACTATCCCTTTGCCGCGAACGTAAATAAGGGTATTGGCGGTCCCCAGGTCGATGGCCATATCGCTGGAGAAGTAACTGCGAAGGAATCCGAACATGGAGCGTCCAGTTAGATCAGAAATTGAAAAAAATTCGCCGGATCGGCACAGCCTTCAAGCAGAAACGCGAGGCGCCCGAGTTCACTAACGAATTAAACCGACAATGATAACTTATAATCGGTTCCGTATAAGGTCGAACAACGGCATATTATTTTCTGTAACCAGCCGCTTGCACAGCGCGTTACACCTTAATACATGCCGGCCGCAACCCTCTTCCAGTAAAGAACATCCATGGCAATCACCGAACACGATGTGGCCCGCATAGCCAAGCTCGCCCGTATCGAGCTTGCGCCGGACGAAAGCGCCCGGGCCCAGAACGAACTGAACGGCATCCTCACCCTGATCCAGCAATTGCAGGCCGTCGACACGGCCGGCATAGAACCCATGGCCCATCCCCTGGCCGCCCACCAGGACATCGCCCTGCGCCTGCGCCCCGACGCGGCCTCGGCCACCCACACGCTCGAAGAGCGCGCGGCCCTGATGGCCAACACCCCCGCCGAGGACAACGGCCTGTTCCTGGTTCCCACGGTCATCGAGTAAGCCATGCCCAGCACCCCATTGCACACACAATTCGACAGCATCGCCGCGCTGCGCCAGGCGCTGCGA
>JBARWC010000167.1:0-20863 GCA_049646585.1 Burkholderiaceae bacterium
GCCGGGGCTCGTGCGAGGCGACGTGCCCAGGTGCTCCGGCGGCACGTCCAGCAAGGCGGACAGCCTGCCCGTCACTTCCCGGCGCCCCCGCTCCGTCACCGTGCTGTCGGCCGCGCCCAGCACATAGGTGCTGCCGCCGGTGCATATTCCATTCAGTGCAGGCAGCCAATAGCCGTCGCCCGCCACGATGGCCCGCGCCGACGCGGCGGCACCGCCGGAAAAATAAGCCACCTGGCCCGTCAGACGCTGCATGCCGGCCAGCTTGCCCATCAATGGCAGGCCGGGAATTCCCGCCAGCAGCCCAGGCGCTTGCGCAGCGTTGGCAAGCACGAGGTTGCCCGCGCGCGCGATTTCCCTCCCCTGGGCATCGAGCGCGATCCACGCTCCGGCGGCGCCCCGGCGCAAGCCCGCCACGGATTGCGGCAGGCAAGACACGCCCGGCATGCTCAGCAAGGCTTCCAGCAAGGGCACCGGCTGCACAAGCTGGCCGCGCTCGAACCACACCCCCCCACAGGGCAAGCGCAACCCCACACGCTCCGACGCCTCGACGGCATCCAGCCAGCGCACCCAATCCCCGGGAAAGCGCAGGGTATCGAGCGCCAGCCGGCGCCTTGCAGCATCTTCGGGGCCGGAAACGCGCTCCAGTGTGCCGCAGGGCAAGGGCCGCGCATCGCCTTGCAGGCCCTGCCAGCGCTGCATGGCGCGCAGGACGCCGGCGCGGCTCAGACGCGCCCGGATATCGTCGTCGGGACTGATGACCGGGCTCAAGCCGGCAGCCAGATGCCCCCGGTGACTGGCCCCTAGCCCGGCCTGAAACACGGGATCCAACACCGTGACCGGGCGCCCGCGCAGGGCCAGGGCCTGCGCCACGCCGGCTCCCGCCAACCCGCCGCCCACTACCAACACCGCATCATCGGCATCCGCGACAGCCTCCTTGCGGCCCATGCCCGGACGCAAGCGGGCGACCGTCATTTCGCGCTTGCTGCCGAAACCATGAACCTTGGAAACCAGAAAACCGGCATCGCGCAGCGAGCGTCGCATTTCGCCGGCGCAGCACCAGGTGGCCACCGTCGCATCCGGACGGGCCAGGCGCGCCAATTGGCCGAACAAGGGGCGCGACCACATATCGGGATTCACCCGGGGCGCGAAGCCGTCCAGGAAGAAGGCATCGACACCGGCCGAGACCTGCTTGGCCAAGCGCGCCACCGAACCGAAAGCCAGGGTCAGGGTCAGCGCGCCCTGCTCGAACTCCAGCCGGTGCATGCCTGGCAGCAAGGGCGGCCAGGCCTCCACCAACTGCGCGGCCAGTGCCTGCTCCGGCCCGTGCAGCCGCTCCAGCAATTGCGCCATATTCGGCCTGGAAAAAGGATGGGCCTCGAAGGAGATGAAGTGCAGGCGCGCGGGCCGTCGCGGATCGGACCGCCAGCTTTGCCACAGGGCCAGAAAATTATGCCCCAGGCCAAACCCGGTTTCGCATACCGTGAAAACCTGTTTGCCGCGCCACCGCTCGGGCAGTCCGTTGCCATGAAGGAAAACGCCTTCGGCCTGCTCCAGGGCACCCGCCTCGGGATGATAGATGTCGCCGAAATCCGGACTCATGGGAAGGCCGCGAGGATCGAAAGCGAGCCTCGCGGGGACTAGTGGTTCGTAGTGGCTGGACATGCTTGCGGTGGCGAAAATCAAATACCCTTCACGTACAATGATACGTGATCGAGCACGATGCTCTTGCTGGCGAGGCCCTTACTGTATGCAAGCTAACCGACTTCCCCTCAGCGATTACCTGGATGCCGCCGTTACCGCCGCCCGGGCCGCCGCCGCCATACTGCAGGCATACGCCCATAACCGGGCCGAGCTGGTCATCGACAAGAAGACCCGCAACGACCTGGTTTCGCAGGCCGATCGCGAAGCGGAGCAAGCCATCATCGAAATCCTGCGCGAGCGCACACCCGAGCTGGGCATCGTCGCCGAGGAAAGCGGCGGCGCCACTTTCGGGCCGGCCACCTGGTATATAGACCCCCTGGACGGCACCACCAACTTCCTTCACGGCATACCGCAATACGCGGTATCCATCGGGCTGATCGCCCACACCGGCACCCTGGCTGGCGAAGACACGCCGCTACAGCAGGACACGCCCGTCATCGGCGTGGTCTACGACCCCTGCCGCGAAGAGCTTTTCACCGCCATGCACGGGGTCGGGGCCTGGCTGAACGAGCACCGCATCGCCTGCTCGCCCACCCAGAAGCTGGCCGAATCGGTCGTGGCCACGGGCTTCCCCTTCCGCGACTTTTCCTTCGCCGACCAATACATGCCCACCCTGCACCACGCCATCAACACCACGCGCGGAGTCCGCCGCATGGGGGCCGCGGCGCTGGACCTGGCCTGGGTGGCTTGCGGCCGCTACGACGGCTACTGGGAAATGGGCCTGGCTCCCTGGGACGTCGCCGCCGGTGCCCTCATCGTGCGCGAGGCTGGCGGTATCTGCGAAGACATCCATCATCGCGACCCCTGGCCCATCAAAGGCTATGTCTACGCCGGCAACAAGCACACCGCGCCGGCCCTGGACGCCATGATCCAGCCTCACCTTAAAAAGGGCTAGGCGCGCCACCGCGAGCTCGGGCGGCCACGATTTGCCGATACGCCGACACTGGCGTATAAAGTTCGAATCAAATAAAACTACAGGATTGCAACCATGAAGCTGGCCGAACCCATCGTCGAATGGAAATCCGAAATTGCCGCCATCCGCCGCGACATCCATGCCCACCCCGAACTGGCATACGAAGAGGTCCGCACGGCCGACCTGGTGGCGGAAAAACTCGAATCCTGGGGCATACCGACGCATCGCGGCCTGGGTATAACAGGCGTTGTGGGCATCATCAAGGGAAACACCGAAGGCAAGCAGGCCGTGGGCTTGCGGGCCGACATGGACGCCCTGCCCATGCAAGAGGCCAACACCTTCGACCACGCCAGCCGGCACCCCGGCAAAATGCACGCCTGCGGCCACGACGGCCATACCGCCATGCTGCTGGGCGCGGCGCGCTATCTGTCCCTGCATCGTGACTTCACGGGCACGGTCTACGTCATCTTCCAACCCGCCGAAGAAGGGTTCAGCGGCGCCAAGGCCATGATAGACGACGGCCTGTTCAAGCTGTTTCCCATGGAAGCCGTATTCGGCATGCACAACTGGCCGGGCATGGCGGTGGGCACCTTCGGCGTCGTGGCCGGCCCCATCATGGCGTCCAGCAACACCTTTGAAATCCGGCTCGAAGGCAAAGGCGCCCACGGCGCCATGCCGCACCTGGGCGTCGATCCCGTCATGGCCGCCGTGCAATTGGCGCAAAGCCTGCAAACCATCGTCACGCGGGACCGCAATCCCCTGGACCCGGTCGTGCTCAGCATCACCCAGATCCATAGCGGCTCGGCCGACAACGTCATCCCCAACGAGGCTACGCTGCGCGGCACCGTGCGCACCTTTTCGGACGATGCGCTAGACCTGGTCGAACAACGCATGGCCCAGGTCACCGAGCACACCAGCCTGGCCCTGAACTGCAAATCCGAATTCGCCTTCCATCGCAAATACCCGCCCACCATCAACCACGCCAAGGAAGCCGCTTTCAGCGCGCAAGTCCTGGAAGGCATCGTCGGCGCCGATCACGTCGACCAATCGGTACGGCCGTCGATGGGTGCCGAGGACTTCGCCTTCATGCTGAAGGAAAAGCCGGGCTGCTACGTCTGGATAGGCAATGGCCAGGGCGGCCACCGCGACCAGGGCCACGGAACGGGGCCCTGCATGCTGCACAACGGCAGCTACGACTTCAACGACGAGCTCATTCCGCTGGGCGCCACCTATTGGGTCGAACTTGCCCGCCAATGGCTGGCAAGCCAGGCCGGCTGAAGGCGGCGCGGCGGCAGGCCTTTTAACAAATGTTTAACGGCCGACCCAAGGCTTGCCGCTAAAATAAGCGGCGCAATGCGCCCGGCGCGCGCCGGGTACTCTACAATGCATCGTCCCCCGCCTGCCGGCTTCTCGCCCGGCAGGCGCGATCGATATCTGGAGCAGCACCCTTGAGCACCCATCACACCCAAACCGTCTTGCCCCCTCCAGAGCGCCACGCCGTGTTACGCGTCATGCCGCAGCCGTCCGACGCCAACATCCACGGTGATGTATTCGGCGGCTGGATCATGGCTCAGGTGGACATCGCCGGCTCCATCCCCGCCACCCGGCGCGCGGCAGGCCGCATAGCGACCGTGGCGGTCAACTCCTTCACCTTCAAGCAGCCGGTATTCGTGGGCGACCTGCTCAGCTTCTATGCCGAGATCGTCAAGGTGGGCACTACCTCCATCACCGTTTCCGTGGAAGTCTATGCCGAGCGACAGCGCCTGGAGCTCGAAGTCGTCAAGGTCACCGAAGCCATACTCACCTACGTCGCCACCGACGACAAGCGCAAGCGCCGCCCTCTTCCAACCGTTTGAACGCAAGGTCTGCCTATGTCGGATACCCCAGTCCAGGCTGAAAGCGCGGCAATCGTGATTCCGCGCCGCCTCGACCCCGAAGATGCGCAACTTGCCTTGCAGCAATTGCAAACCATCCTGAAGCGCCAGGAGGTGGCGGAGGCCCTGTCCGCCCGCCAGTACGAAGAAGACGACAAGTCCAACCTGCTCGACGGCCAGTTGCTCCGGCAATACGAAAGCGAAATAAAGGCCATCGTCAACGACCTGCATCCGGCCGACATCGCCTTCATCCTGGAATCGCTGCCGGTCAACGAGCGTCAGGCGGTCTGGCAACTGGTCAGCGCCGAACACGACGCCGACGTGCTGCTGGAGGTCGACGACTGGGCGCGCGAGTCCCTGATCGAGTCCATGGATCACCAGGACCTGATCGCCGCGACCGGCACCATGGACGCCGACGAGATCGCCGACCTCGCCGCCGACCTGCCCGCGGACGTCATCGCCGAAGTCCAGAAAGGCCTGACCGACGAAGAGCGCCTGCAACTGATCGAAGCCATGGGCTACCCCGAAGACACGGTGGGCGCCATCATGGACTTCGAAATGGTCCGCGTGCGCGAAGACGTTTCCCTGGAAGTGGTGCTGCGCTATCTGCGCAGGCTGCACGAACTGCCCGACCACACCGACCAGATCTTCGTGGTCGACCGCCAGGACAGGCTGCAAGGCACGCTTTATCTGTCGACGCTGCTGGTCCGCGAACCCGAAAACCTGGTGTCCGAGGTCATGGTGACCGACTACCTGACCCTGAATCCGCTGGACTCCGACGCCGACGCGGCAGGCGCCTTCGAGCGCTACGACCTGGTGTCGGCGCCCGTCATCGACGACCAGGGCCGCTTGATCGGGCGGGTGACCATCGCCGAGGTGGTCGACGTGATCCAGGAAGACTCGCAGGAACAGGCCCTGTCGCGCGCCGGCCTGCAGGAAGAAGACATCTTCGCGCCCGTGCTGGACGCCTTGCGCAACCGCGCCCCCTGGCTGTTCGTCAATCTTTGCACGGCCTCGATCGCTTCGCTGGTGGCGTCCCAATTCGAGGACACCGTCAGCCAGATCGTGATTCTGGCCTTCCTGATGTCCATCGTGGCGGGTATAGGCGGGAATTCGGGCAACCAGACCATGACCATGATCATCCGCGCCCTGGCCGTGGGCCGGGTCACCGGCTCCAATGCCTGGCAACTGGTCAAGCGCGAGCTGACGGTGGCCCTGCTGGTGGGCGCCTGCGGCAGCCTGGTGGCGGCCAGCTTCGCCTGGGCGATCTCAGGCTCCCTGGCCATCGCCGCCGTAATGATGGCGGCCATGGTATGCAATATGCTTATCGGAGCGGCGCTGGGTGTGCTCATACCCATGCTGCGCGACCGCTTCGGCAAGGACCCCGCCATGGGGTCCTCGGTGCTGCTGACCTTCGCAACCGACTCGCTGGGCTTCCTGGTCTTTCTGGGCCTGGCCACGCTGTTTCTGCTGTAGCGCGGCAAGGCCCAGCCGGCCTTAGGCCAGCTTCCCGTGGCAGTGCTTGAACTTCTTGCCGCTGCCGCAAGGGCAAGGGTCGTTGCGCCCCACTTTGGGCATGCCGGCGGGTAGCCCGCCCTGCTGCCCGGCGGGCTGATCCAGTCCGGGGTCGGCACCGCTAAGCGCGGCATCGTAATCGGAGTGGTGATAGGTAACGTTGTCCAGGGCCGGCTCGTTTTCCTCGACTTCGACCTGTTCGCGCGACTGTATCTTGACCGTCAGCAGCACGCGGACGACTTCGTTGCGTATGCGGTCCAGCATGTCGGAAAACAGCTCGAAAGCCTCGCGCTTGTATTCTTGCTTGGGATCCTTTTGCGCATAGCCGCGCAAATGGATGCCCTGGCGCAAATGGTCCAGCGCCGACAGGTGGTTGCGCCAATGCGTGTCTATCGATTGCAGCAGCATGGAGCGCTCGAAAGGCGCCCAGCCTTCCTTGCTGACCAGGTCGACCTTGGCCTGGTACAAGCGGGCGGCCTCGGCCTGTATCCGTTCGAGCAGGTCGTCGTCGGTCAGGCTGGGCTCTTTTTCAAGCATGTCGACCAGCGGCATGGCAATCTGCCATTCCGCATCGATGGCCGTTTCCAGACCCGGCACATCCCATTGGTCTTCCACCGACTCGGCCGGAATATAGTTCCTGAACTGTTCGGCAATCGCGGCATCGCGCAAGCTGGCGATGGTTTCGGAGACGTCGACCGATTCCAGCACTTCATTGCGCTGCGCGTACAGCACCTTGCGCTGGTCGTTGGCGACGTCGTCGTATTCGAGCAATTGCTTGCGTATGTCGAAGTTGCGGCTTTCCACCTTGCGCTGCGCGGATTCGATGGAGCGCGACACCATCTTGGCTTCGATGGGCTCGCCTTCCGGCAGGCGCAGGCGCTCCATGATGGAACGCACGCGGTCGCCCGCGAAAATGCGCATCAGGGAATCTTCCAGCGACAGGTAGAAGCGCGAGGAGCCGGGGTCGCCCTGGCGGCCGGCGCGGCCCCGCAACTGGTTGTCGATGCGGCGCGATTCATGGCGCTCGGTGCCGATGATGCGCAGGCCGCCGGCCTCTTTGACGGCCGTGTTGGCGGGAGCCCACTCGGCCTTGATGGCGGCGATGCGCTCTTCTTTCTGCTCGGGCGTCAGCGAGGCGTCGGCGCGCACCAGGTCGACCTGCTTCTCGACGCTGCCGCCCAGCACGATGTCGGTGCCCCGGCCCGCCATGTTGGTGGCGATGGTGATGTGGCCGGGCTTGCCGGCCTCGGCGACGATCTCGGCTTCGCGCGCGTGCTGCTTGGCGTTAAGCACCTCGTGCGGCATGTTGGCCTTCTTCAGCATGCCCGAAAGCAGTTCCGAGTTCTCGATGCTGGTGGTACCCACCAGCACGGGCTGGCCCCGCTTGTGGCAATCCTGGATATCGGCCAGGATGGCGTTGTATTTTTCGGCGTCCGTCTTGAAGACCTGATCATTCTGGTCCACCCGCGCCATGGGCCGGTTGGTGGGGATGATCACGGTTTCCAGCGAATAGATTTCCTGGAACTCGTAGGCTTCGGTGTCGGCCGTACCCGTCATGCCCGACAGCTTGGCGTACATGCGGAAATAGTTCTGGAAGGTGATGGAAGCCAGCGTCTGGTTTTCGCTCTGGATCTTCACGCCTTCCTTGGCTTCGACCGCCTGGTGCAGGCCGTCGGACCAGCGCCGCCCGACCATCAGGCGACCCGTGAACTCGTCGACGATGACGATTTCATCGTTCTGGACAACGTACTGCTGGTCGCGGAAGAACAGGTTGTGCGCCCGCAAGGAGACCATCAGATGGTGCACCAGGGTGATGTTGCGCGGGTCGTACAGCGACTCGCCATCGGGCAGCAGGCCGATCTTGGCGAGAATTTGCTCGGACTTGATCTGCCCCGCTTCCGACAAATGCACCTGCTGGCCTTTTTCGTCGACCCAGAAGTCGCCCTCGGGTTCGGGCTCCTGGGGCTTGGGCTCGGACGCCATGCGAGTCAGCATCGGCGGCACGGCATTCATCCGGACGTACAGGTCGGTGTTGTCTTCGGCCTGGCCGGAAATGATCAGAGGCGTGCGCGCCTCGTCGATCAGGATGGAATCGACCTCGTCGACTATCGCATAGAACAGCGGGCGCTGGCGGCGGTCTTCGGCGCGATACTCCATGTTGTCGCGCAAATAGTCGAAGCCGTACTCGTTGTTGGTGCCGTAGGTGATGTCGGCCTGATAGGCGGCCTTTTTCTCTTCGTTTTCTTGCTGTGGCACGACCACGCCCACGCTCATGCCCAGGAAGGAGTACAAGCGCCCCATCCATTCGGCGTCGCGCCGCGCCAGGTAGTCATTGACCGTTACAACGTGGACGCCTTTGCCGGCGAGGGCGTTCAGGTAGACCGCCAGGGTGGCCATCAGCGTCTTGCCTTCGCCCGTGCGCATTTCGGCGATCTTGCCGTTGTGCAGCGAGATGGCGCCCAGCAATTGCACGTCGAAGTGCCGCATCCCGAAAACCCGCTTGCTGCCCTCGCGCACCACGGCGAAGGCTTCCGGCAGAAGGTCGTCCAGCGACGCGCCGTCGGCAATGCGCTGGCGGAACTCGACGGTTTTCGCGGCCAATTCCTGGTCGCTCAGGCCCACCAAGCCGGATTCGAGCGCATTGATCTGCGCCACTTGCTTGCGATACTGTTTAAGTATGCGGTCGTTGCGACTGCCGATAAGCTTTTTTAGCAAAGAAACCATTCTTGTGTCGTCGATGCGAACTTGCCGTGCACGGCGCAAATTCCCATACTTGCATGTTGGGGTTGGCGGATTTTTCCGCAGGAAAACGATACAGTTTAACGCACCTGAGGCGTGACGGCTTCCGCGTCTTGCGCGGCACCGGCCACCAGTTGCCCGGTCGAGTCCTGGCGCGCCAAAAACAGTGTGGGATCAAGGGGATGGCCCGCCATGCGCACTTCGAAATGCAAGTGGGAGCCCGTCGATCGGCCGGTGGACCCCACCCTGGCGATCATTTGCCCCTTCTCGATCAGATCGCCCAGTTTTACATTGATGGACGAGGTATGGGCATAGCGGGTGACCAGGCCGTTGCCGTGATTGATCTCCACCAGCTTGCCGTAGCCCGGCACGTAGCGCGCTTCAGTGACCACGCCGCCCGAGGCCGCATGGATGGGCGTACCCTTGGGCGCAGAGAAATCCAGCCCCTCGTGCATGGAATGCCGGCCCGTCACCGGATTGCGCCGCCAGCCGAAAGAAGAGCTCAAATAGGGATAATTGACCGGATTGAAGGTGGGCAGCCCGGCTTCGACGCCGCTGCGCCGGGTCAGGACAAGATCCAGCATTTCGAAGCCGCCCTTCTTGTCGGACAGTTGCTGCGCCAGCGCATCCAGTTGCCGACCCAGGCCCTCGGCCGACCAGGGCGCCCCTTGCTCGGCGGTAATGTCGTCCATGACCGGCGGTGCGTCGCCATGCTCCAGGCTGGCCTGCACTTCCGGGTCGGTATACGATACGCCCGCCGCCTCGGCCACCCGCTTGCTCAGTGCATCCATGGCGATCAGCTTGGCCTGCAGATCGCCCACCTTGGTGGCCAGCAGGTTCACGTTTTCGCGCATATAGGCGGAATCCCTGGAGGCCTGCTCCGTTATGGCCCGCTCCTGGTCCGCCGACAGCACCGGGCGCTTCTGCAACTGCGACTGGACCCAGGCGCCGGCGGCCGCCGACGCGCCCAGGGCCGCCACCGCGATCAGCGTTACCAAGATGGCCCGGAGCGCTCTCGCGTTAGAATCAACAAAGCTGTTCCGCATAGGGATTGATCTCACTTCAATTCGGTACTTCATCAATACAGGCATGCCACGACCCGCAACCCGACGACACCACGACCATGCGCCAAGCGCCGCGCCGGCGCTCAGTTGGCTGAATGGCGACCAGCAAGGCGCGCAGGTGCTGGAGACCGCGCGCATGCTGTTGGCGGCTGAAGGAGCGGCAAAAGACGCATTGCCGCCCGCCCTTGCCCGAGTGTGCAAGGTGGCCCGTATAGAAAGACAACAGATGACGCTGGCAGTTCCCAGCGCAGCCTATGCGGCAAGATTGCGGCAGTTGGCTCCCAGCGTCGTGCAGGCGCTGGCGGGAGGCGGTTGGAACCTTAACGAAATCAAGGTCAGGGTTCAAGCCGGTTTGTTACAAAACCGGACAAATCCGTCCGGCAAAGAGGCCATCCCTCTGGATGACAACGCGCTGGACGCTTTCGACCAGCTACGCGGCGCGCTGCAGCCCGGCCCTCTGGCCGATGCCGTGCTGCGGCTGCTGAAGCACCACCGGCGTTAATACCTGTCCGGCGTAGCCGCTCAGGCGAACTTCCAGTCGTGCGTAAATGCCTTGGGGGCCGTCGCCGTGGACTCGTAGGTAACGAGTTCCCAGCTATCCTGGCGGGCAAGCAGCGCCCGCGCCAGTTGGTTGTTCAGGCCATGCCCCGATTTGCACGCCACGTAGCGCGCAACCAAAGGTTTGCCTATGAGGTAAAGGTCGCCGATGGCGTCCAGTATCTTGTGCTTGACGAACTCGTCGTCGTAACGCAGCCCGTCGGAATTGAGCACGCGGTACTCGTCCATGACGATGGCGTTATCCAGGCTGCCGCCCCTGGCCAGCCCCGCGGCGCGCAAGGCCTCGACCTCGCTGGCGAAACCGAAGGTGCGCGCGCGGGCAATGGTTTTGACGTAAGAGTCCTTGGCGAAATCGACTTCGGCGAAATTGGCCGTGGAATCGATGGCGGGATGGCGGAAATCGATGCCGAATGACAATGCGAAACCATCGTAGGGTTCCAGGCGCGCCCACTTCAGGTCGTCGCCTTCGCCTTCCTGCACTTCGACCGTTTTCAGGACGCGCAGGAATTGCTTGGGAACTGCCTGCTCCTGCAGGCCGGCCGAGCGCAACAGGTACACAAAGGTGCCCGCGCTGCCGTCCATGATGGGGACTTCTTCGGCGGTCAGGTCGACATGCAGATTGTCTATGCCCAGGCCGGCCAGCGCCGACATCAGGTGTTCGACCGTGGATACGCGCACATTTCCCTGCTGCAGGACCGAAGCCATGCGGGTGTTGCCGACCTGATCGGCCTGTGCGGGAAAGTCGACGACTTCGGGAAGGTCAACGCGGTGAAACACAATACCGGTATTGGGCGCGGCCGGCCGCAGGGTGATCTCGACCCGGCGGCCCGAGTGCAGGCCGACCCCTTTGGTACTGATGGTTTTCTGTATGGTGCGTTGACGTAGCATATTCTGATTTGGCTGGATCATGCCGGGATTTCCCGGGAACATGAATGACATCGTAGTGTAACCGAATCAAGGGTTAACCACTAACAACATCTGTTTCAAACGACTTCATGCAGCCCGTCGAAACAGGCGATAAAACGCGGCAGTACGACTCCCCGGGGAAGGAGGGAAGCCGCACTGCCGGGTCTGAGCCGGGCGTCAATCTACCCGGCAGACATGTGAGAGACGTATGCCTTGCGGGCTTCTTAGTCCGCTTGCTTGCGCAAGAACGCGGGGATGTCGAAGTGGTCCATGCCGGCGGTTTCCAAAGCGCGCACCTGGGCCGAAGCCTGGCTGCGCGGATTGCGGATCACGGCGGGGACGTCCGAAGCGCCGAAATCATGGCCGCTCATCATGGCCATGTTGTCGGTGCCCGTGCGCAGGTTTTCCGCCACGTTCTGCACCAACTGAGGGCGCGCGGCCGCGGGGCGGCCCAGGCCTGTCGCCACGACGGTGACACGCAGGTTCTCGCCCATGGACTCATCGTAGGCCGTGCCGAACACGATGGTGGCATCGTCGGCGGCATAGCTGCGGATAGTGTCCATGATTTCGCGGGTCTCACGCATTTTCAGCGTGCGGCTGGCCGTGATGTTGACCAGCATGCCGCGGGCGCCGTGCAGGTCGACGCCTTCAAGCAACGGGCATGCGATGGCGCGCTCGGCGGCCACGCGGGCGCGATCCGCGCCGGCGGCAACCGAAGTGCCCATCATGGCCTGGCCCTGCTCGCCCATGATGGTCTTGACGTCTTCGAAGTCGACGTTCACATTGCCTTCCACGTTGATGATCTCGGCAATCCCGGCGCAGGCGTTATGCAGCACGTCGTCGGCCGACTTGAAGCAATCTTCCTGCGTCGCGTCGTCGTCCATCAGGTCGTACAGGTTTTCGTTGAGCACGACGATCAGCGAGTGCACGTGCTTGGACAGCTCGGAAATGCCCTCTTCCGCCATCTTCATGCGCTTGCCGCCTTCAAAACCGAAAGGCTTGGTCACCACGCCCACGGTCAGGATGCCCAGTTCCTTGGCCACTTCGGCCACGACGGGGCCGGCGCCCGTGCCCGTGCCGCCGCCCATGCCGGCGGTAATGAACACCATGTTCGCGCCGTTGAGCGCCGCGCGAATTTCCTCGCGGGCGGTTTCAGCCGCTGCGCGGCCCTGCTCGGGACGTGCGCCGGCTCCCAGGCCGGTACGGCCCAGGCGGATCTGGACGGGTGCCTCGCTGGCGGCCAGCGCCTGGGCATCGGTGTTGGCGCAAATGAAATCCACGCCATGCACGCCGGAACGGATCATATGGGCGACAGCATTGCCCCCCGCTCCGCCCACGCCGACCACTTTAATAACGGTACCATTCGCGCTGGTATCCAGCATTTCGAAATTCATCATGATTGACTCCCTCACATAACCAAAAAAAGCGATAAATACAAAGTTCCCCAGTACTGCTTATTGTCGGAATCGCTTCAAACGAATTGCCAGCCGGATGTGCTCGCACCTGATTTGAAACTTCTCCGTGAGCGGGCTTGTGCCACCCGCCCATCAAGGCTTGCGCCTTAATTCATGAACCACTCCTTCATGCGCGCCAGCAGGGTCTTGAAGCTGCCCTTCTGCTGGGCGACCTTGCGGCCCCTGGCGCGCTGCAAACGGGCTTCGGACAGCAAGCCCATCACGGTGGAAAAACGCGGGTTGTGCATGACGTCGGCCAAACTGCCTTCGTAGGCGGGGACCGCCACGCGCACCGGTTTCAAAAATACGTCTTCAGCCAGCTCGACGATGCCCGGCATCAATGCCGTGCCGCCGGTCAGCACCACGCCCGAGGCCAGCAGGTCTTCGTAGCCCGACTCGCGCACGATCTGCTGCACGAAGGTGAACAGCTCTTCGATGCGCGGCTCGATCACGGCGCCCAGCGCCTGACGCTTGACCTGGCGATTGGGCCGGTCGCCCAGGCCGGGAACCTCGATATGCTCTTCGGGGCTGGCCAGCACCTGCTTCGCAATGCCGAAGCGCAGCTTGATTTCTTCCGCATCCGGCGTGGGCGTGCGCAGCATCGCCGCGATATCGCTGGTGATCTGGTCGCCGGCGATGGGCACGACCGCGGTGTGCCGGATGGCGCCGCCGGTGAAGATGGCCACGTCCGTCGTGCCGCCGCCGATGTCCACCAGCACCACGCCCAGCTCCTTTTCATCGGACGTCAGGCAGGCCAGGCTGGAGGCCAGCGGCTGCAGTATCAGGTCCTGCACTTCCAGGCCGCAGCGGCGCACGCACTTGACGATGTTCTGGGCGGCGCTGACCGCGCCCGTCACGATGTGCACACGCACTTCAAGGCGCAACCCGCTCATGCCTATGGGCTCGCGTATGTCTTCCTGCGAATCCACGATGAACTCCTGCGTCAGCACATGCAGCACTTGCTGGTCGGTGGGAATGTTCACCGCCTTGGCCGTCTCGATGACCCGCGCCACGTCGGTCGCCGTCACTTCCTTGTCCTTGACGGCAACCATGCCGCTGGAGTTGAAGCTGGTGATATGGCTGCCCGCAATGCCCGTATAGACCTCGCGGATCTTGCAGTCGGCCATCAGTTCGGCCTCTTCCAGCGCGCGCTGTATGGAGTTGACGGTCGATTCTATGTTGACCACCACCCCCTTGCGCATGCCCTGGGATTCATGCTGACCCAGGCCCAGCACTTCGAAGCGCCCTTCGGGCAGGATCTCGGCCACCACGGCCACCACTTTGCTGGTGCCGATATCGAGTGCAACGATCAGGTCCTTGATGTCACGGGTCATAGTCTTTTACTTCGCAGAGGTATGGGAAACAGGGGCCAGGGTAATTGCAAAACCGTTGGCATAACGTAAATCGGCACTGCTTATGGCGCGGCCGTCCAGCCGCTCGGTCAGCTTCGGCCATATCTGGACGAAGCGTTCTATACGGGCCGCGAACGGCAGCGCGCCGGAACGGCCATGCGGATCGGCCACGTCGGCGGCGGGATCGCGGCCCAGGCTCAGGCGCACGCCGTCGGAAAGCTCGACCTCCCAGGCATACCGGGGGCTCAGGGTGACTTCCTGCACGCGCAAGTTAAGCGGCGCGAACCAGCGCGCCAGTTCGGCATAGCGCTGCACCACCAGGCGCTCCGAGCTTTCCGGGCCGTTCAACTGAGGCAGATCGGCGTCGTCGGGCAGCTCGCCCTGATTGGCGGAGAACGCTTCGCCCCAGCTGTTGATCATCTGGTTTTCATTCCACAAGGCCAGCGGCTGCTGCTCTTCGATCTGGATGCGCAAGGCATTGGGCCAGACCCGGCGGATGCGCGCATGGCGGACCCAGGGCGCGGTTTCAATCACCTCACGCGTGCGATCCAGGTCAACCGAAAAGAAATTGCCCATGACCCGGCCCGCGATGGTCGCCTGGACCCCGGCGGCGGAAACATAATTCAGGGACTCGGCTTCCATCGGCTCAATCTGTATGGCGGTGATGGCAAAGTAGGGGCGCTGCGCGACCCAGGCCACGACGCCCACGACCAATGCGAGCACGGCCAGCAAGGCCAGCGTATTCGCAATGAAGTTGATCAGTCGGGCGTCGGAAAACACGGATATCTCCTGCTCAAACGGCGGGTGGCGCCTGCACTTTGCAGCAGGCGGTGGATAGAATTTCCAGGCACAGCTCGGCATAGCTCATGCCGGCCGCCTTGGCGCCCATGGGAACCAGGGAATGCGAGGTCATGCCGGGCGAGGTGTTCATTTCCAGCAACCATGGCTTGCCCGACGCATCCAGCATGAAATCGGCACGTCCCCAGCCTTCGCATTTCAAAGCCTGGTAGGATTGCTCGGCGATACGCTGTATGGAAGCGGTGAGCGCGGGATCCAGCGACGCCGGGCATACGTATTGCGTGTCGTTGGAAACGTATTTGTGCTCGTAGTCATAGTTGCCACCGGGCGCCACGATCTCGATGATGGGCAGGGCCCGCACGGTATCGCCCTTGCCTAATAGCGGCACGGTCAGTTCGCGGCCCTGTATGAACTGTTCGGCCAGCACTTCGCTGTCGTACCTGGCGGCCAGCTCGTATGCCTTGCGCAAGCCATCCATCTCGTCGACACGGGTAACACCCAGGGTCGATCCTTCGTGCGGCGGCTTGACGATCAGCGGCAGGCCCAGCTCGGCCGCCACCCCGTCCAGGTCGGAACCGGAGGTAAGCGTCACGTAGTTCGGCGTCGGCAGCCCCTGTTGCAGCCATATCTTCTTGGTCATGATCTTGTCCATGGCCAGGGAAGAAGCCATCGGACCGCTGCCGGTATAAGGCAGTTGCAAAAGTTCCAGCGCCCCCTGCAAGGTGCCGTCCTCGCCGTGGCGGCCGTGCAAGGCAATGAAGACGCGATCGAAGCCGGCGTTGATCAGGTCGACCAGCGTATAACGGCCGGTATCGAACAGATGCGCATCCACGCCTACGCTGCACAGCGCGTCATGCACGCCCTGCCCGGACATCAACGACACCTCGCGCTCGGCGGACGTGCCTCCGTACAGGACACCCACTCGTCCGTATTGCCCGCTCATGCCAGCTCTCCTATCTGCCCGGGCACGCGGCTGATGGAGCCCGCGCCCATTACGACGACAACATCCCCGTCCTGCGCAAAATCGCGAATTGCCTGCGGCAGGTCGGCGACGTCCTCGACAAATACCGGTTCCACCTTGCCGGCGACGCGCAGCGCGCGCGCCAGAGACCGGCCATCGGCGGCCACCAGGGGCGGTTCGCCCGCCGGATACACGTCGGTCAGCAGGACGGCGTCGGCCTGCCCCAGTACCCGAACGAAATCCTCGAAGCAATCGCGCGTGCGCGTGTAGCGGTGCGGCTGGAACGCCAGCACGATGCGGCGCTCCGGCCAGGCGCCGCGCGCGGCGGCCAGCGTGGCGGCCATCTCGACGGGGTGGTGCCCGTAATCGTCAATGACCGTGTAGCGCCCGCCGCCTCGTTGCGGCGACACGTCGAAGTCGCCCACTTGCGCAAAGCGCCGACCCACGCCGTTGAAGCCGGCCAGGGCTTTGGAGATGGACGCATCGGGAACGCCCAGTTCGGTGGCGACCGCGATGGCTGCCAGCGCATTCAGCACATTGTGGCGGCCCGGCAGGTTCAGCTCTATGGACAAGGACGGCAGTGTGCCGGCGGCGCCGTGCCGCTCCACATCGAAACGCATGACTGTGCCGTCGGCCTTGACGTTCACCGCGCGCACCTGGGCTTCGGTGTCGATGCCGTAAGTCGTCACGGGGCGGGACACAAAGGGAATGATTTCACGCACATTGGCGTCATCGCCGCAAAGCACGGCCGTGCCATAGAAAGGCAAGCGCTGCGTGAACTCGATGAAGGCGCTCTTGAGGCGCGCGACGTCATGGCCGTAGGTGTCCATGTGGTCGACGTCGATATTGGTGATCACTTCCATGACAGGCAGCAAATTCAGGAAGGAAGCATCCGACTCGTCGGCTTCCACGACGATGAACTCGCCCTGACCCAACCGTGCGTTGGCGCCCGCCGAATTCAGCCTGCCGCCGATGACGAAAGTGGGATCCAGGCCTCCGGCGGCCAGCACGCTGGCCACCAGGCTGGTGGTGGTGGTTTTGCCATGCGTGCCCGCCACGGCGATGCCGCGCTTCAGGCGCATCAGCTCGGCCAGCATCAGGGCGCGCGGGACCACCGGTATGCGCGCCGCGCGGGCGGCCAGGACTTCGGGGTTGTCGCCCGAGACGGCCGTCGAGGTGACGATGGCGCCCGCGCCCTTGATGTTGTTGGCATCGTGCCCGATGACGATGCGCGCGCCCAGCCCGGCCAATCGCCGCGTAACCGCCGTATCCTGGATATCGGAACCGCTGATGGAATAGCCCAGGTTCAGCAGGACCTCGGCGATGCCGCTCATGCCCGAGCCGCCTATCCCCACGAAATGTAAGCTTTGAATTCGATATTTCACGCCTGCCTCCCGGCAATCTGTTCGCACGCGTCGGCGATTTGCCCGGTCGCATTCAGCCAGGCATGCTCATGGGCATGCTCGGCCACTGTTGCAAGTTCCGCGCGGCTGGTGCCGCGCAGCCATTCGGCCAGCCACGCCGCGCTCAAGCCCGACTGCTCCCGCAGCCAGCCGCCCCGGCAATCGCTCAGGTAGCGGGCATTGGCGGTCTGATGATCATCGATGGCATGGGGCAGCGGCACGAACAAGGCGGCGACGCCCACGGCGGCCACCTCGGCCACCGTCATGGCGCCGGCCCGGCAAATGATCAGGTCGGCGTCCGACAATGCGGCCGCCATGTCGTCGATGAAGGCATGGCATTGCGCCTGCACGCCCAGTTGTTCGTAGCGCGCCCGCAAAGCCGCAAGATGTTGCTCGCCGGCCTGGTGCGTGACCAGCGGCCGTTCGTCTGCGTCCAACTGCGCCAGCGCCTCGGGGACGGTCTGGTTCAAGGCGGACGCTCCCAGGCTGCCACCCACCACCAGCAGGCGCAAAGGCCCTTGGCGTCCGGCATAGCGCTGGGCGGCAGGCGTCACTTGCGACAGCTCCCGCCTGACCGGATTGCCCACCATGAGCGCGCCCGGCAAGGCTCCCGGAAAGCCCACCAGCACCTTGCCGGCCAGCTTGGCCAGCCAGCGGTTGGCGGTGCCCGCCACGGCATTCTGCTCGTGAATCACCAGCGGGATACGGCCCAGCGCCGCCATCAGGGCGCCGGGTACGGCCACATAGCCACCCATGCCCAGCACCACATCGGGCCTGATCCGCGCCAGATGACTCCGCGCCTGGAAGCAGGCGCGAGCCAGCGTGAACGGCAGCTTCAGCAGGGCTGCGATGCCCTTGCCCCGCAGGCCGGAAAAACGTACCGAAGCAAGCTCGAACCCTTGCGGCGGCACCAGACGGCCTTCCATGCGTTCGGGATGGCCCATCCATACCACCTGCCATCCGCGCGCCTTCATTTCATGGGCGACGGCCAGGCCGGGCATGATATGCCCGCCCGTACCGCCCGCCATGATCAGCAAGGTATTCGCGCTCATGTCCGCTTGCCCCGCATAAGATTGCGATTCTCGAAGTCGACCCGCATCAGCAAAGCCATCGCCACCAGATTCATGACGATGCCGGTGCCGCCATAGCTGACCATGGGCAGGGTCAGGCCCTTGGTCGGCAGCAAACCCAGGCACACGCCGATGTTGATGAAGCACTGCACGCCGAACCACAAGGCCACGCCCTGCGCCACCAGACCGTTGAAGATGCGTTCCATGGCGATGGCCTGCCGCCCTATCTCGAAGGCGCGCCAGACGAGGAAGCCGAACAGGCTGATAAGCAGGATGACGCCGGCAAAACCCAGCTCTTCGCCGATGACGGCCACGATGAAGTCGGTATGCGCTTCGGGCAGGTAATGCAATTTTTCGACGCTGGCGCCCAGGCCCACGCCGAACCACTCGCCGCGCCCCAGCGCAATCAGGGAATGCGACAGCTGATAGGCGCTGCCGTAGGTGTTCTCGGGATTCCAGGGGTCCAGGTATACGAACAGGCGCTCCCGCCGCCACGGCGACAGCCAGATCAGCAGCAGGAAGCTGCTGACCAGTATGGACAGCAAGGCGGAAAACAGCTTGCCGTTGATGCCGCCGATGAAAAGTATGCCCACCGCAATGGCGACGATGACCATGAAGGCGCCCAGGTCGGGCTCCAGCAGCAGCAACATGCCTACCGCGGCCAAGGCGCAGGCCATGGGCAGGAAGCCACGCAGGAAATTTTGCATGTGCTCTTGCTTGCGCACGGTGTAATCGGCCGCGTACAGCAGCACGGCCACCTTCATCAGTTCCGAGGGCTGAAAATTGATGGGACCCATGGGCAGCCAGCGACGGGCGCCGTTGACTTCGCGACCCACACCCGGGATCAGGACGACCAGCAGCAAAAGCAGGCAAAGCAGGAAAAGGGGAGCGGCGAATTTCTGCCAGGTCGCCATGGGAATGCCGACGGCGCACAGCGCGCAGAACAGGCCGACCAGGATGAAAACGCCGTGACGCAGCACGAAATAATAGCGACCGTAGTTCTCGTAGCGCGGCCCGTCGGCCAGCGCGATGGAAGCGGAGTACACCATCAGCAGGCCGAACAGCACCAAGGAGGCCGCCGCGATCAGCATGGAGATATCGAAGCTGGGCATGGTCGTGCGGCCGGGCCGCACGGCGTTCACGCCGGAATTCAAATCGGCGAACAGGCTCATGCGACCTCCCCCCGGCTCAGGGCCAGTTCCTGGACTTCTTCGACGAAGCAGCGCCCGCGGTGGCCGTAGTTCTTGAACATGTCCATACTGGCGCACGCCGGCGACAGCAACACGGTATCGCCCGGCTGGGCCAACTCGAAACCCTTGCCCACCGCTTCGGCCATCGTGGCGGCATGGCACAGGGGCACGCCCGTGGACTCCAGCGTTTGCTCGATGGTGGCGGCATCGCGTCCTATCAGCACCACGGCGCGCGCATGCTCGCGTACCACCCGGACCAGGGGCGTAAAGTCCTGACCTTTACCGAGGCCGCCCGCGATCAGCACGGCGGGCGACTCCATGCCGTCCAGCGCGGCCACCGTGGCGCCCACATTCGTGCCCTTGCTGTCGTCGACGAAATCCACGCCGCCCACGGTGCGCACGTATTCGGTACGATGCGGCTCGCCCGCATAATCGCGCAGGGCGTGCAGCATATTGGCCCAGCCCAGATCCAGGCTGCGAACCAGGGCCAGCGCCGCCAAGGCGTTCATCGCATTGTGCAGGCCGCGCACGCGCAATGCGTCGACCGGCATCAGGCGGGTCGGCCGGCCCACCGGCCGTTGCGGCGCTTCCTGGCTTTTCTTGCGCTTGGGCGCCGCCGGCAGATCGAAATCGACGGCATCGGCCGCCGTCAGCCACAGCATGCCGTTATCGCCTTCCAGGCCCAGGTCGCCTTCCAGCTCGGGGCTGCCCCGGCCAAAGCTGCGCACTGCCGTCGAGCCTGCCGACGCAACCATGCCGGCTACCAGAGGATCGTCGCGGTTGATGACAGCCACACGCGCCAGGCTCAACAGTCTGGCCTTGGCGGCGGCATAAGCCTGCATGCTCCCATGCCAGTCCAGGTGATCCTGGGTAAGGTTCAGCACCACCGCCGCATCCGGCGCCAGCGTCTGCGTGGCTTCTATCTGGAAGCTGGACAGCTCCAGCACCCATACGTCGGGCAATTGATCAGTATCCAGCGCGTCGCGCAGCGCCGCAAGCGCCGCGGGGCTGATATTGCCGGCGGCGCGGGCCGACAAGCCGC
Organism: Burkholderiaceae bacterium; assembly: GCA_049646585.1. Lineage (GTDB taxonomy): Bacteria > Pseudomonadota > Gammaproteobacteria > Burkholderiales > Burkholderiaceae_B. The sequence goes on from JBARWC010000167.1 coordinate 20,541, forward strand.
AAGCCTCCACCAACTGGCGGGCCATGGCCGTCACCGTGGTCTTGCCATTGGTGCCGGTAACCGCCAACAACTTGGGCGTATAGCCTTGCGCGGACATATCCGCCAGCGCGCGCGCAAAGAGTTCGATTTCGCCCAGGACTTCCACCTGCCTTGCACGAGCGAGCTCCAGGAAGGACTTGACGGGTTCATCCCGTGGCGACAGGCCCGGACTCAGGACTATGGTGTGCACGTCCTGCAAGGCATCTTCGGCGAAGGCATCGGCGCCCAGCCGGAAGTCGACGCTGGACGTGTCCAGCGCCGAGCGCAGGCCGGCCAGGCCGCCC
>JBARWC010000168.1:0-34724 GCA_049646585.1 Burkholderiaceae bacterium
AATACATCCACTACTACAATCACGACCGCATTAGGACAAAACTTAAAGGCCTGAGTCCGGTGCAATACCGAATCCAGGCCTTGGCCACTTAACCCGTGACCGTCCAACTTCTGGGGGTCAGTTCAGAGCGGGTTGTGGGGGAGGGGCAAAAACATTATGCCAAGGCTGTGCTGTGTCGCTTTACTTCAAACCCAAAGCGATCTCTGATCATGCTATTCATCTGGGAGTTGGTGTGCACAAATCGCAACAGGGACTTGATGCGCTCAAAAGGCATTTCGTCAAGCAAGCTGATCAGCGCTGAGTTGACGAAGGAGGAAGGCAAAGAAGGCACCCCTTCAAATGAGAGCACAACTTCCTCACCATTCTCCAGTTTTGGCTTGATAATGTCGTGGATCACGATGCCATCACCGTTGCTCTGACACTGATCTACATAATCTAGGACTTTGATCACCATTGAAAACGCTCCTCTCTGACGGGTGGAACGAAGTCTTTTGCGCTCAAAGTGATGAAGAACATTGTTCCGGGGTAAAACCCTTTAGATGAGCGCACCGAGGTCTTCATTCTGCCCTCGGATTTCCTTACTGAATATATACCACAGTTAGAGTAAATCGACATATTCCCGCTATTTATTCCGACAATGCTCTTGATGAGAACGTGCAATCCCGCGCCCCGGTTCCTCGGCGTGCTTTGGGTAGTGAAGCCGTGTTCACATGCCTTTGCTATCGCACGAGCGTCTCGCCCGATGTCTGGCAGCGCCTTTCTTACTTGCCGCGGAATCCCGATGCCAAAGTCGGAAATGCAGATACGAACGATCCCGTGAGTTCTGCTAAATTCCGCGCAGGCGCAGCCAATCTTTACCGTCGAGTGATCAACAATATTGTTAAAAATCTCTTGCATTGAGACGGTGACCGATGACAGCAAGTCTTCTTCTGTTTCAAAGGCACCAGCAATCCACGGTATTAAGTGGCTGGTGATATATGAGTATATTTTTTCTTCGTGAACGATGCTCAATGGCAAGCGCCAGACTGTACGCTCAGGCGCAATTCCGCCAGCGACATACTTCTCCATGAACCCAAAGTCTCTGAGCTGTTTGTATGCCTTGCACTTAGGCGTAATGTTGTCGCAACTTACGATGACACCAGACTTTCTCATCAGTTCCACAAGGTTGCTCAAGACGGCCACTCCGCCGGCGCCAATGCGTTGCAATCGATCGAAATCGAGGGTTACAAATCCGCAAGTGCAATCAAGGTCTTCATCGACAAGATATTGGATGAGGTCGTACATAGTCTTCTCGTCGAAGTCATCGTACAGTTCTCCTCGCATTCCCTGGGTTGGATTCTTTACTTGAAACATTAATTTCGCTTGCTCCAGCTTTCATTCCGCCCGTGTCGGGGTTATAAAAAATCCTCACATTCCTCATCAAACTAAATGTTTGTTACCTTTGGTGCAGTTTAAGCTGATTCGTATTGATCGTCACCGGGCCGTCATGGTTGGGCCAACTGGGTCGCAGTAGCACTGTTCGTCTTCGCTTGGCACTTATGGCGCCATATCTGTCAAATTGAGGGTCGGGGTCTTGCGGCAACATGAATCAGATTCCCCGAACCCTCTGAAGTGGGGAGGCTCGATGATCTGCGTCTTAGATGCGGAAAACTCGGGTTTGTGGCGGCCACAAATGTGCGTAACTTTGTCAGCCGGGCTGTAGCCAAACGCTCGGGCAGCATCGGCGGTGCTGGCATGGTCGCTGATTGAGCGCTGAGGGGTACACCAGGGGTACATGGGCCAGAACGCAAAACGCCAACCCCGAAGGATTGGCGTAAGTGCTTGATATTCTTGGCTCCCCGAACTGGGTTCGAACCAGTGACCTGCGGATTAACAGTCCGTCGCTCTACCGACTGAGCTATCGGGGAATTAAAGAAGCGAAACTATAGCATAGATTTTCGCCTGCCCGCAAGCCGCTGCCAAGGCTTCCAAGGACGCCGGCGCCATGGCGGCCACGACCCGGCATCAATCCAGCAAATCCTTCATGTCGTCGGCGTGTTCTTCCTCCACCGCCATGATGTCAATGAGCAGATGCTTGGTGGTGGGGTCGGAGTCGCCGATGCGTTCTATCATCTGCCGGTAGGATTCAATGGCCACCCGCTCGGCGATCAGGTTGGCGCGTATCATGCCTTTGATGTCGGTGCATTCATCGTATTCGGCGTGGCTGCGCTGAGTCAGCGTGGAAGGGTTGAAGTCGGGCTCGCCGTTCAACTGGACGATGCGCTCGGCGATGCGGCCGGCGTGCTCTTCTTCTTCCTGGGCGTGCTGCAGGAATTCGGCCTTGATGGGTTCGTTGACCAGGCCGGTGGCGGTGTAGTAGTGGCGCTTGTAGCGCATGACACAGACCAGTTCCGTGGCCAGGGCCGCGTTGAGCATTTCGATGATTTCCTGGCGGTTGCCCTGGTATCCGGAGGGGACCGCGCCATCGTCCAGATTGCGGGCTGCCTTGCGTATGGCGGCGACGTCGATGGGCTGTTTGTTGCTGGCATTGGTCGATGTTGAGCTCATGATTATCCTTGTCGGTGGTGGATGGGCCGGGCGGGTGCGCTCATGCCGCGTGGTGGAGCGTCCCGCCGATCACCAGGGTGTCAGCAAGCCGCATGCCTGATGGCTTATCCCCCGTGGCCGCCCTCCGTCCGCCGGCAGGCCGAGGCAGGGCGGGACATGGCAATTCCAGCCGCGCCGAAAAGCCGCATATGGAAAAATGCGGCCTGCGTGGTAACGCCGCGGCCTAGTGCGCCCCGGCCCCCGCGCCGCCGCCTCCTTTGCTGGACGTCGGCTTGGCCAGCCAGACCAGGCCGATCAGCAGGATGAACAAGATGGCCGAGGCGTAGAAGATGTCGGTGGCCGACATGGTGAAGGCCTGCTGGCCGATGATGTTGTTGATCACGGTGGCGGATTGTTCGTGGCTGAAGCCTCTTTGCTGCATGCCGTTCATGATGGCGTCGAAAGCGGGCTCACCGGGCCGGGCGGCTTCGGTCAATTGGGCGTGGTGCAGGGCGGCGCGGTTCTCCCACATGGTGGTGGTGATGGACGTGCCGAAGGCGCCGAACACCAGCCGCACGAAATTCGACAGGCCGGCGGCGGCCGGGATGCGGTGGGGGTCCAGCCCCGCCAGGGTAAGCGTGGTCAGGGGGATGAAGAAGGTGGCCATGGCCGCCCCTTGTATGAAGGTGGGCAGCATGATGGTGTACAGGTCGACCTGGGTATTGAATTGGGCCCGCATGTAGCTGATCAGCGCGAAGACCAGGAAGGCGAAGGTGGCGATGCTGCGTGGGTCATGCTTGGACAGCATTTTGCCCACCATGGGCGACATGATGATGGCCAGGATGCCGACAGGCGCCGAGGCGATGCCGGCGTAGGTGGCGGTATAGCCCAGCGTGCTCTGCATCCACAAAGGCAGCAGCACGACAGTACCGAAGAACAGCCCGTAGCCCACCGAAATGGTGATGACGCCCGAGGTGAAATTACGAAACTTGAATAGCGTCAGGTCGATGACGGGATGTTCGGCCGTCAGTTCCCAGATGATGAAGAATACGAAGGCGACGACGGCCAGTACCGCCATCACGGTGATGGCGGTACTGGCGAACCAGTCCAGCTCTTTGCCCTTGTCCAGCATCAGTTGCAGGGCGCCCACCCACAGCACCAGCAGGCCCAGGCCCACGGTGTCGATGGGCAGCTTGGCGCGTGGCGATTCGCGATGCTTGTAGAGCTGCCAAGACGCCCAGCCTGCCAGGAGGCCGACGGGCACGTTGATGTAGAAAATCCACGGCCAGCTGTAGTTGTCGGAAATCCAGCCGCCCAGCAAAGGCCCGGCGACGGGGCCGACCAGAATAGTCATGGACCATAGCGCCAGCGCCATGCCGGCCTTTTCTTTTGGATAGCTGCCCAGCATCAGCGCTTGCGACAAGGGGATCATGGGGCCGGCCACCGCGCCTTGCAGCACGCGAAAGGCCACCAGCGATTCCAGCGACCACGAGAAGCCGCAAAGCCAGGATGAAAGCACAAACAGCAGCACGGACATGACGAACAGCCGCACTTGCCCGAAACGCTGGGTCAGCCAGCCCGTCAGGGGCACGGTGATGGCGTTGGCCACGGCGAAGGAGGTGATCACCCAGGTGCCTTGCGTGGCGCTGACGCCCAGGTCGCCGGCGATGGTGGGTATGGACACGTTGGCAATAGAAGAATCCAGCACGTTCATGAAGACGGCCGCCGACAAGGCTATCGTGCCGAAGATACGTGCCCGACCTTCCAGGGGCTGGTAGGGCGCGGCGGGCGCCGCTTTGCTGTCCGTGGAGCTCATGAACCCAGGTTTTCCTTGATGATGCGGGCGATCAGCGCATCGGCCTGGCCGCCGTCATCGGTGAACACGGTCGTCTTGAAGCCGGTATTGCCTGCGTTGGCGGCGTCTTCTTTCGGTTCCGACAGTTCCACGTCCACTTGCATGGACAGGCCCACGCGCAAAGGGTGTGCCGCCAGTTCCTTCGGGTCCAGCGCAATCCTGACCGGAACCCGCTGGACCACCTTGATCCAGTTGCCGCTGGCGTTTTGCGCCGGCAGCAGGGCGAAGGCGCTGCCGGTGCCCGCGGCCAGGCCGGTGATTTTTCCGTGGTAGGTGACGTCACTGCCGTACAGGTCGGCGGTCAGCGTCGCATTCTGGCCGGGCTTCATATGCCGTAGCTGGCCTTCCTTGAAGTTGGCTTCGACCCAGACCTGATCCAGCGGTACGATGGTCATCAGCGGTGTGCCGGGTGCAACGTGCTGGCCGACCTGGGCCGAGCGTTGCGCGACCAGGCCGTCCACCGGCGCGGGCAGGCGTGTGCGGCTGTTGGCCAGCCAGGCCTTGCGCAATTGGTCGGCCGCCTGCATGACGTCCGGGTGGGCCTCGACGGTTGTGCCCGTGGTCAACGCCTGATTGGTTTGCAGCTTGGCCTTCGAGGCGGCCAGCGCCGCTTGCGCCTGGGCCAGGCCCGATTGCGCTGCCTTGACTGCCGTTTGCGCGTGCAGGATCTCTTCGCCGCTGACGCCGCCCGAATGCGCCAGTGTTTGCCGCCGCTTCAAGTCGCTTTGCGCCTTGGACAGGTCGACCTGTGCGCGTTCGATGTCCGCCCGGCGCACGGCCACGTCGGCTTCCAATGCGTCGTTCTGGACGAATACGGTGCGGGTGTGGCGCACGGCCTGGGCCAGCGCGGCCTCGGCCTGTGCCAGCGCTATGCCGGCGTCGCTGGGGTCCAGTTCGATCAGCACGGTACCTTTGTCGACGGTTTGGGTATTGTCGGCGCCTATGCCGATGACCGTGCCGGGAATCTGCGACGTTACCTGTACCAGATTGCCGTGCACGTAGGCGTCGTCGGTGGACTCGTAGTTCGAGGCATAAATGGCCCACCAGATCGCGTAGGCAATGCCGATGACGATGAAGACGAGGGCGGCAGTTATCATCAGGGGTTTGCGCCTGGATGCCGATTGGTTTGGGGTGCTCATGAAGTCTCTCGTGTTTCAGTGTGTGGTGGTTGCCGCCTGGTAGCCGCCGCCCAGAGCGGTGGCCAGTTGCGCGTCCAGCTTGTAGGCGCGCGCCAGCATGTCGGTGTTCAGGATGGACTGCTTCTGCACTTCGTTTTGGGCCAGCAGCACCTGCACGAAGTTGCCCAGGCCCGACTTGTAGCGTTTCACGGCGATGTCGTAGGCCGAGGTGATGGCCCGCAGGCTGGCCGCCTGGTCGGCGGTCTGCTGTTGCAGCGCACGTATGGCCGCTGTCGCATCGGCCACTTCGCGCACGGCGGTCAGCAGCGTCTGGTTGTATTCGGCGATGGCCAGATCACGTCCGGCCCGCTTGCCTTCCAGGTTGGCGCTGAGCGCGCCGCCGTGGAAGATAGGCAGGCTGATGGCCGGGCCGACGCCGTAGGTCTGGCTGCCCGATTGCCGCAGATTCGACAGGCCCAGCGACATGAAGCCGGCAAAGGCCGATAGATTGACGTTGGGGAAGAATTCCGCCTTGGCGGCGGATATCTCGCTGGCGCTGGCCTGCACCCGCAGCTTCGCGGCGACCACGTCGGGGCGGCGGCCCAGCAGCTCCATGGGCAACTGCTCCGGCAGTGCGACGGGGTCATGGGACAGCGTGGCTTCTTGCACTTGCTGGCCGCGTTGCGGCCCGGCGCCGGCCAGCGCGGCGATCTGGTTGCGCAGCAGTTCGGCGTTGGTGGCCGCCTGGCTAAGCTGGACGCGCGCCGCCGATACCGCCGAGTCAGCCTGGTTGACTTCCACTTCAGTGTCCAGGCCGGCCGCCACGCGCTGGCGGGTGATGGCCAGGACGTCTTCCTGCTGCTTGACGATCTGGGTGATGACGCGATGCTGCGCCAGCGCATTTTGCAGATTGAAATAGCTTTGCACCATGGCGCCGACCAGCGCGTTGCGGGCGACTTGCACATCGGCCTCGCTGGCGTCGCGTTGCGAGACGGCGGCGGCGTAGCGGGCGCGGTTCTTGCCCCACAGGTCCAGGTCGAAATCCAGATTCAGGCGCAGGCTGTTGTCCGTCTGCATGGAACCGCCGTAGGGCGGCGGGTAGATGTAGTTTTCCGAGAAGCGCTCACGCAGCAGGGAGTAATTGGCGTTGAGCTGCGGCAGTTGAACCGCCCGCGCTCCGCTGACGGCCGCATTGGCCATGCCGAGCCGGGCCTGCGCGGCGGCCAGCGACGGGTTGCCGGCCAGGGCTTCAGCCATTAATCCGTCAAGCTGCGGGTCTTGGTAGCGCTGCCACCATGCTTCGGTGGGCCAGTTTATGTTCTGTTCCTGCAGGCCCAGTTGTTTGCCTTGCAGGGGCTCCTGGCCGGGTTCGCCGGGAGGGATGGCGGCGCAGCCCGCCAGGGCGGCGGCCAGCACGAGGGGAAGAAATGCTTTCATGTTTTTCTACGGGTGGAAGGCCTTGTGCGCCTTGCTTACAAAAAACTGAATTTATCTGACTAGTTGGTAACTGCCTAGGCAATTATATGGCGAAAATAATAGCGATAAAAGAAAAAATAAAGAATGATTCTGGGAAGGCGGGAAAGGGGCGCTAAGGCTCTTTTGCGCAGGGCAGATCCGTGCCGGGCAGGCCGTTGGCCCGCACGCGGAGCAGAAGCCCTATCAGGGTTTCGATCTCGGCCTTGCTGAAGCCTTGCAGATGGGTGTTCAGAGCGGCGGCGATCGCCGGCATGATCTGCTCGGCCACCGCGATGCCGGTTTCGCTAAGCGCTATGCGGACCACGCGCCGGTCTTCAGGGCAGCGGTGCCGGGTGACGAAGCCCTTGGCCTCCAGCCTGTCCAGCGTGCGGGTCATGGCGCCGGTGTCCACGTGCGCGCCGCGCGCCAGCTCGGCCGGGGTGTTGATGTTCATGTACCGTATCATGACCAGCGGCCGCCACTGCATGGCGGTCAGCCCCAGCGGCGACACATGCTGGTCTATCATGCGGTTCATCGAGCTTTGCACCTGCTTGATCAGCAGGCCGATGTTGCTGTCCTTGCTGGACAGCAACAGGGCGGCGGAATAGAAGGTTTGCTTGCGGCTGCTGGCGGACGTTGCGGGCTTGCTCATGCGGCAATTTTAACGCCTATTTATTTGCCTAGGCAAATACTTTATGTCCCGATGTCCGATATCAGTTCAGCACGATGTTCGCGTCCTTGGCCAGTTTGATCCAGAACGACTCGTCCTGCGCCAGGAACTTGCTGAAGGCTTCCGGGGAAGCCGATAGGGCCGGTTCGGTGCCTTCGCGTGCCAGCACCTTCTTGACGCTGTCCTGCTTCATGGCGAACACGGCGGCGTCGTAGATTTTTTTCACGATGTCGTCCGGCGTGTTCTTGGGCACGAATACGCCGTACCAGAACTCCAGGTTGTAGTCCGGCAGGCCGGCCTCGCGCATGCCCGGCAGATTCGGCACCAGGGCTGATTTTTCGCTGGTGCTGACGGCGATGGCTCGCAATTTTCCGCTATCCACTTGCGCCAGCACGGACGGGGCCGTGCCGAAGCTCAGGTCCGTGTCGCCGGCCATGACGGACTGGATGGCGGGGGCGCCGCCGCGATAGGGGATGTGCGTCATCTGCGTTCCCGTCAGCAGCGTGAACAGCGCGGCGCCCAGGTGCGGCGCCGAGCCGTTGCCCGAGGTGGCGTAGTTCAGCGCGCCCGGCCTGGCCTTGGCTTCCTTGATCAGATCCTGCACGGATTTGATGTTGGTCTTGGTGCTGACGGCCAGCACCAGTGGGGAAGTCGTGATTTTCGTGACCGCTTTCAGGTCCTTGCCGGAGTAGGTCAGCTTGGGATTCAAGGCGGGGTTGATGGAGATGCTGCTGGGGCTGGCGATCAGCACGGTGTAGCCGTCCGCCGGGGCCTTGACCACGTAATCGGCGGCGATGCTGGACCCCGCGCCGGGCTTGTTCTCGACCACCACGGTCTGGCCCAGTGCTTTGCCGAAGGCCTCGCTCATGGAGCGGGCCACGGTATCCGCCGCACCGCCGGGCGCAAAGCCGATGACCAGGCGAATGGGGCGGTTGGGGTAATCGGCCGATTGCGCCGCCGCCTGGGCGCCCATGGCCGCCAAGCCGCATGCAAGTATCAAATGTGTGATTTTCATGATGTTGTCTCCTCCGTATCTATGGTTTTTTTAACGCTCAGCCCGCGGGTATGCGCAGCACGATCTTGCCCGCATGCTGGCCCGCTTCCATGCAGGCCTTGGCTGCGGCCAGGTCGCCGAAGTCGAATTCTTTGTCGACTTGCGGCTTGATCTTGCCGGCCTGTACATGCGGCAGCACTTCGGCCACGAAACGTGGGATGGCCGAAGCGCGCTGAGCCTTCGTGCGCAGCTTGTTCGATACGCCGAAGAGGGTCAGGCGTTTCGAGTGCAGCGCCTGCAGGTCCAGGTCGGCGTGCAGTTCGCCGTCCACATAGCCGACAAAGGCCAGTCGGCCCTCGAAGGCAGCGGCACGAACGTTTTCCGCAAAGACGCTGCCGCCCACCGCATTGACGACCAGATCGGCGCCATGCTGCTCGGTGGCCTCCATGACCTTGCCGGCGAAGTCCGCCTTGCGGGTTTGCAAGCCGACATTCAGGCCCAGGGGCTTGAGCACCTGAAGCTTGTCGGCCGAGCCCGAGGTGCCGATGACCTTGGCCCCCAGGGCCTTGCCCAGTTGCAGCGAAGCGACGCCTACGCCCGACGAGACGCCGTTGATCAGCAGCCATTCGCCGGCCTTCAGCCGGCCTTGCACCACCAGCATGTCGAAGGCGACCAGAAAGGTCAGGGGAAGGCAGGCGGCCTCTTCCCACGACAGGCTGTCGGGCTTGGGCATGGCCTCGATGGCCTCCATCAAGCCGTATTCCGAAAACGCGCCGGGGCAGCGCCCCATGACTTTGTCGCCGACCTTGAACTGGCTGACTTCCTTGCCCACGCCCACCACCACGCCGGCGCCTTCTCCGCCGATCTGCTTCCAGCTTCCCGCCTTGCCATGCAGGCCGTGGCCCAGAACGAACTCGCCGCGGTTCAGCCCGGCGGCGTGCAGGCGCACCAGCAATTGCTGTGGGCCGGGTTCGGGAACGGGACTTTCGCGGCACTCCAGCAGAGTGTCGGTATCGGTCATTTGCATCCAATAGCTTTTCATTTTTCCTCCGTAGCGGGCCGGGCCTAGCGGCCGACGAACACCGGTTTGCGTTTTTCCATGAAGGCGGTTCGGCCTTCGGCGTAGTCCTGGCTGTCGAAACAGGAGCGTATGAGCGCCGTGCAACGGTCCTTGTCCACATTGGGGGCGGACTTCAGGATCTCGGCCGCGATGGCCTTGGCCGCGCCTATCGTGATCGGTGCGTTCTCGGCCATCGCGCGGGTGTATTCGGCCAGCAGCGCCGGCAGCTCTTGCGCCGGAGCGATCCGGTTGATCAGCCCCAGCGACTTGGCTTCGGCGGCGTTGATGCGGCGACCCGTAAAGAAAAGGTCTTTGGTCGCGCCCGGCCCGATCAGGTCGATCAGATTCTTCATGGCCGAATAGCGGTAGCCCAGCCCCAGGCGCGCGGCGGGAATGGAGAAGACGGAGTTGTCCGATGCGATGCGCAGGTCGCAGGCTATGGCCACGTTGACGCCGCCGCCTATGCAGTAGCCGCTGATGCAGGCCAGCGTGGGCTTGGGAAAGTCCTGGATGGCGGTAAGCGAGGCTTCGGCCATCGCTTCGTAGCGGGTCACGGCTTCGCGCGCGGCGCGCATGTCCTCGAACTGGGAGATGTCGGCGCCGGACACGAAGGATTTTTCCCCCTCGCCGGAAAAAACCGCCAGGCGCACGCGGTCGTCGGTCTTGGCCTGTTCCAGCAGGGGCACCACGGCTTCCCACATATCCACCGAAAGCGCGTTGTGGCGCGCCGGGTTGTTGAAGCGGATGTGCAGGGTGGTTTCATCCAGCCAGGCCAGGACGCGTTCGGTCGTGGATTGGTAGTCGGCTTGCGGCATTAATAGACTCCGTGGGATTTCATGCGGGCCAGGTCTTCATCGCCATAGCCCAGGGTTTTCAGGATTTCCTCGGTGTGTTCGCCACGCCGGGGAGCGGATCGTACGATGGTGCTGGGGGTGCGCGTCAGTTGCACGGGCTGGCCCACCATGCGCTGCTTGCCCAGCCGGTTCGACACGACCTCTTTCACGATGTTCAGGTGATGAATCTGCGGGTCGTCGAATACTTCGCGCAGGTCGTTGATCAGGCCGCAGGCGACGCCGCCTTCGTTCAGCCTGGCGATCCAGTAGCTTCTGTCCTGCGCGGCCAGGCGCCGGTTGATTTCGGCGTTAAGCGAGTCGCGGTTGACCGAGCGCGAGGGCTTGTCGCGGTAGCGCTCGTCGGTCACCCATTCGGGTGCGCCCAGAATATCGCAGAAGCGTTCCCAGATTTTGGAGCCGAACACCGCGATGTTCATATAGCCGTCGCGGGCCTTGTAGACGCCGGTGGGGATGCTGGTGGGGTGGTAGTTTCCGGCGGGCTTGGCGACCTCGCCGTCGATCAGGTAGCGGGAGGTCTGGAAGTCCATCATGTAGACCAGGGATTCCAGCAGCGAGGTATGCAGCCATTGGCCTTTGCCGGAGGCTTCGCGCTCAAGCAAAGCGACCAGGACGCCTTGCGCCGCGAAAATCCCCGCGCACAGGTCGGCGATGGGAATGCCGACCCGCAGGGGGCCTTGCTCGGGCAGGCCGGTCACCGACATCAGGCCCGAGGTGCCTTGCGCAATCTGGTCGAAGCCCGGGCGGTTTGCATAGGGGCCGGTCTGCCCGAAGCCTGAAATGCTGGCATAGACCAGGCCGGGGTGGTCGGCCGACAGGGTTTCGTAGTCTATGCCCAGGCGGTACTTGACGTCGGGCCGGAAGTTCTCGACCACCACGTCAGCGGTGGCGATCAGTCGCTTGAGCGTGGCGATGCCCTCGGCTTCCTTCAGGTTCAGCGTGATGGATCGCTTGTTGCGGTGAGTGTATTGGTAGTCGGACCCGTCCTGCCCGCCCAGCGTGTCGTCGCCGCGCATGTGCTCGGGCATCTGCACTTGAATGACGTCGGCGCCCCAGTCGGCCAACTGCCGACATGCGGTGGGGCCGGCCCTTACCTGGGTAAGATCGATGACGCGGAAGCGTTTCAACGCTTCGGAAGCAGCTAGGTGAGCCACGATATTTCCTCCGTAATTGATGGGTTGAATTATTTAATTTTCGCTCTAAAGTGTCAACACTTTATTATATTGGTCGACAATAAATTCGTAATTGTTTGACCGATTTCAGGGTTTTCCTATGCCTGGCTTGGCTTTGGCCGGATACTTTTAAGGTAAGATTGCGCCATGCTTTCCACACCGTCCACCGGGCGTTCCGCCATACTTTCTCAGACCGTCGCCAGCGAACTCAAGCGTCTAATCTATTCGGGCGAGTTCCAGCCCGGCGAGCGCCTGAACGAAGCGGCCCTGGCAAGCAGGATGGGGACCAGCCGCGGACCTATCCGCGAGGCCATGAAAGTGCTTGCCGGCCTGGGCCTGGTGACGCCCGTGCCGAACAAAGGGGTGTTCGTCAGACAATTGTCCGTGCGCGACATGATCGAGGTCTATGAATTGCGGGCGCTGGTGTTCGCCTATGCGGCCGAGCGCGCCTGCGAGCATTTCACGCCCCAGCATGGCGTCCGGTTCGAGCAATTGCTTGGCCAGATGGATGAAGCCTGGCGCGCCAACGACGGCACCCGCTATTACGAGCTGAACCTGGATTTCCACGAATTGATCCTGGAGCTTTCAGGCAATCGGCGGGCCAGGCAGGCCTATGACGACTACGTCAAGGAACTGCATCTGTTCCGGCGCAAATACTTCAATGTCGATGCCAATATGCGCCGTTCCAATGCCGAGCATAGAAAAATCTACCAAGCCATCTCTTCGGGCAGTCCGGCCAAAGCCTGGGCTGCGGCTCAGCGTCACGTATTGGACGGTCGTTCCAGGCTGCTGCTGACCATGGAAGCGCCCCTGACGGCCTAAGGCCCGCAAGCCCGGCCTCTGCGGTGGCGATCCGGCGTTTTTCAACTTCGTGCAAAATAGCGTCTTCGGTGCCGGCAGCGCCTCGTTTTTTCTTTTCGCATCCATTCCATCGATATGAGCACTGTGCCCAGTCCCGCAACGACCTCGAGAATGCAAGAATTCTGGATGGGGTTTTTTCTGGCGGGCCTAGGGGCGGTGCTGTTCTCGACCAAGGCCATCGTGGTGAAGTTCACCTATCGCTACGGCGTCGATGCCCTGACGGTCATAGGCTTTCGGATGATGCTGTCCCTGCCGTTTTTCGCGGTAATCGGCTGGTACCAGGCGCGCGAGGCGCGTCAGGGCAGGGCGCCGCGGCTTACGCCTAAAGAACGCCTGCAAATCCTGTTTTTGGGATTCATCGGTTATTACCTATCCAGTTACCTGGACTTTTTGGGATTGCAATACATTTCAGCCGGCCTGGAGCGGCTGATTTTGTTCATGTCTCCCACTTTCGTGCTGCTGATCTCGGCCTTCTATCTGAAGCGCCCGATAAGCCGTGGGCAGTGGGTGGCCCTGGGCCTGTCCTACCTGGGGGTGATGTTCGTCTTCCTGCAGGATCTGTCATTCAGCGGCGGCAACGTCACGCTGGGCTCGGCCTTCGTGCTGGGGGCGGCGGTTTCCTATGCCGTCTATCTGATCGGTTCCGGCGAGCTGATCAAGCGTGTCGGCGCCACGCGCCTGGTGGCCTATGCCATGTCGGTGTCGGCCGTGATCAGCATGATCCACTTTTTCGGCATTCATGGGCAGGACGGCCTGAAGCAGCCCTGGCCGGTTTACGAGCTGTCGCTGGTGCACGCCGTGGTCAATACGGTTGCGCCCACCTTCATGATCATGTGGTCGGTGGCGCGCATCGGCGCGCCCATGACATCGCAGTTGGGCCTGCTGGGGCCGGTGTCCGTGCTCTTCCTGGCGGGATGGTTGCTGGGCGAACCCATTACGACGCTGCAATTGGTGGGCACGGCGCTTTCCCTGGCAGGCGTCGTCGTGCTGGGCCGCCAGCGCCCCGGCAAGGCCGGCCGTTGATCGCCGGCCACAACCGCGGCGGCGGGTCCGCGCCCGCCTAGCTGGCGCCGCGCACCTTGTCGGCCGCCTTTTCCATTCGTTGTTCCAGCTCTTCGCGGTGGATGTCGTGGGTGACGAAGCCCGAGGCATTTTCAGGCATGGCCAGGCGTTCGGGGTCGGCCAGCGTGCGGCGTATGTCTTCCAGGCCGCCCGCCCAGTGATCGCGCATGGTGGACAGCCCGAACTGGAAGTCCTTGTAGTGCCGCTCGTAAGGCCTGTTGCGGTAGATCAGGTGGATGACGTTGTAGCGCTTGCTGCAGGCCAGATCCTGCGCCATGCGGTAGTAGGGGTTGTTGGCGCGGGCTTCTTCGGGGACGTCGTCCAGCACGTGCTGCAATATGTGGCGCAGGTATTGCGTCCAGCGCATTTGTTCCGTGATCATGCGGGTGCGGCTGGAGTAGCGGATGTCCTTCATGCGGTCCGACACTTCGCTCATGTTGACGGGGACCTGTCCGCGCGCGCTCCATAGGTCCACCTGGAACACCAGGGTGTCGCGCAAGGGGCGCGATTCCAGCACCTGTGTCAGCGGTGTGTTGGACACCAGGCCGCCGTCCCAATAGTGCTCGCCGTCGATCTCGACGGCGGCGAAGGCGGGCGGCAGGGCGCCCGAGGCCATGAAGTGCTCGGCGCGCAAAGTCATTTTGCTGTTGTCGAAATACACGAAGTTGCCGTTGCGCACGTTGACCGCGCCCACCGACACCTGCTGCCGGCCGGAGTTGATCCGGTCGAAGTCGCACAGCCGCTCCAGCGTGCCCTTGAGCGTGCTGGTGTCGTAGTAGCTGGCGGTGCCGGCGCTGCCGGGAATGAAGGGCGAGGGCGGCGGAAAGCGCGGCTGGAAGAAGCCCTGCTGGCCGCTCATCATGGCGCTGGCGGCGTGCAGGGCGCCCATGGCCTGGCGGGCGGTGTCGTTCAAATTGAAAAACGACTGCTCGACAAAGGGCGGGAAGCCCAGGCCGCCGTTGGGCTGGCAGATGGTTTCCCAGAATTCACGCAGGCGCGACACGCGCATCTCGGGCGGATTCCCGGCGATGATGGCGGTGTTCAGCGCGCCTATCGATATGCCCGACAGGCAGCTCAGTTCTATGCCCGCTTCCTGCAGGCCTTCGAAAACGCCGGCCTGGTAGGCACCCAGCGCGCCGCCGCCTTGCAGCACCAGGGCTACGGTTTCGTAGGGCGGCAGGCCGGGCGTGTCGTCGGCGACCAGGCCGGCGGCCGGGGCGGCCTGCTCGGTGCTGGCCAGAGTGGGCAGGTGTCGGGTGTTGGTGGATTTGCTTGCGGTTCGCGTAGCGGGGGCGCGGCGGGGCTTGCGTTTGCCGCCTGAAGAAGGTTCGGATTGTCGACTCATGCTTGACTGCCTTTGATGGGATGCTGCGTGTCGATGGTATTCACCATACCACTTTCGGAGTCGGCGGACAGGCTGGCCACGAAGGCGTCGATCAAAGCGCCCCGGTAGCGGGATTTGTGCAGCACCAACGACAACCGCCTGCGCAGGTTCAGAAAGGGCGTATCCAGGATACGCAGGCGGCCGGTGGCCACCGGATCGCTTGCCGCCGCGCGGGGCAGGCAGGCGATGCCCAGGCCGGCGATGACCGCCTGCTTGATGGCCTCGACCTGGCCAAGTTCCAGCACGATCTTGCCGGCGGGCAGGGCACTGAGCGCTTGTTCGGCCTGCACCCGCATGGCCGAGCCCGGTTCGCGCAATATCCACTTGGCATCCTTGAAATGCCTGGCTTTCAGCTCGTCCATTTGCGCCAGGGGGTGTGCTGGCGCGGCGCAGACCACCAGCGCATCGTCGCGCCAGGGCAGTATTTCCAGCTGCGGGTGGTTGATCGGGCCTTCGACGCAGCCGATGTCGATACGGTGCGCCAGCAGGCTGGCGGCGATGGTGTCCGTGTTTTCCACGCTGACGTGCAGCGACACCGCCGGGTGCCTGACCACGAAAGGGCCCAACAGGTCGCCCACCAGGTAGTTGCCTATGGTGTTGCTGGTGCCCACGCGCAGTTCGCCGGTCAGGGCCAGGGGGTGCTCGCCGCTTTGGCGCAGCATTTCGTGCAGCCGCTCCATGATTTCCTGGGCCATGGGCAAGAGCTCTTTGCCGCGCGGGCTCAGGTGCAGGCGGCCCCGTTCGCGGTCGAACAGCGGTGCGTTCAATTGGCGTTCCAGCTCCGAGAGCGCCATGCTGACGGCCGGCTGGGTCACGAACAGGCGTTCCGCGGCGGCGCGCACGGTTCCCGATGCGGCGATGGCGGTAAAGACTTCGATCTGGCGCAGGCTGATGGGGATCATCAGTAAATTTTATACAACAATTAAAAAATAGTGAATTTGCTTATGCGTTTGTCATATTTAAAATAACTTCACGTTATTATCAAATGCGAATTCACCATGCTTGCTTCCTCCCCCGCTTCGGCCACCCTGTCGTCCGCCGCCCAATCGGCGTCCGCCGTTCCAGGGCGGTCTTCGCCCAGCGCCCGAGGACGCAGCGACGGGGCGCCGCGCGCTCCATCGCCGCTTTACGGTTTGGTCCTGGCCGTGGTGGTGGGCGTGTGCGCCATGGTGCTGGGGCGCTGGGTGCCCATTATCGGCGGGCCGGTTTTCGGCATCTTGCTGGGCATAGCGATACGCAATACCGTGGGGGTGGGGCCGGTGTTCAAGCCCGGGCTGCAGTTTGCGTCCAAGCAGGTGCTGCAATGGTCCATTATCGCCCTGGGTTTCGGCCTGAGCATCCAGCAGGTGGCGCAGACCGGCCTGGAATCCCTGTGGGTCACCCTGGTCACCATCGCGGTGGCTTTCGGCACGGCGGCGCTGCTGGGCAAATGGCTGGGCATACCGGCCCGGCTCAAGACCCTGATCGGCGTGGGCACGGCCATTTGCGGCGGTTCGGCCATTGCCGCGGTAACGCCCATCATCAAGCCGGAAGACCACGAAACCGCTTTTGCGATTTCCACCATCTTCATTTTCAACATCATTGCCGTGCTGGCCTTCCCCTTGCTGGGCCATTGGCTGTCCATGTCGGACATGGGCTTCGGCATGTGGGCGGGAACCGCCATCAACGATACGTCCTCGGTGGTGGCGGCGGGCTATAGCTACAGCACGGCGGCGGGCGATTACGCCACCATCGTCAAGCTGACCCGGGCCACCCTGATCATTCCCATCTGTCTGGTGCTGGCCGTCATCGTGGCCTGGCGCGAAAAAAAGCAGGGTGCGGCCGGCTTCAGCCTGGCGCGCATCTTCCCCTGGTTCATCCTGTGGTTTCTGGTGGCCTCGGCCCTGCGCTCCACGGGCCTGATTCCCGAGTCCGTGAATGCCAGCATCCATTTCCTGGCGCAGTTCCTGATCGTCGTGGCCTTGACGGCCATAGGCTTGTCGTCCGACTTGCGCCGGATGGCGGTGGCCGGTTTCCGGCCCATCGCCCTGGGCCTGGGGGTGTGGATGGCGGTGGTGCTCAGTAGCCTGGCGGTGCAGCGCTTGTTGGGGACCTGGTAGGTCTTTGGCCATGACCCGCGGCCGCGATGGCCGCGAGCCGCGCGTTCAGGCCAGCCAGGACATGGGGTTGTGCCGCAAGGCGACGCCCACGATATAAAAGAAGATGGCGATCGCGACCAGGGCGGCAAGGCCCCGCGATCCCGGCGTCTTGCCGCGCTTGATGGCGATGGTGCCCACCCAGATGTACAGGATGAGGGCGACGATCTTGGCCAGTATCCAGGGCTGTTCGGGCCCTATCATGGCGGCGAGGATGACGCCGCAGACCAGCAGCACCGTATCGATGATGTGCGGCGCGATCTTCACGAAACGGCGTTGCAGCAATCCTGAACCCGATACCGACCAATAGGCGCGGGCGATGAAGAAAACAATGCTCAGGCCGGCGGCCGTCATGTGCAGGTGCTTGATAAAAAAGTAGTTCATCCTGGTGCTCGTGTATGTGTGCGCTGGCAGTGCAGGCCGGCGGGCGCGATGTGCGGGCCGGCCATATCGTATCAGTTGGATGGAATCGGCGTATCGGCCAGTTCCCAGGCTCCCGTGCCGTCACCTTTCAGTATCAGCTGGCGCTCGTGATGGGCGTACAAGGTGCTGCGATGGCCCACGCTAAGCAGCACCGTGTCCGGCAGCATCTTGCGTACCAACCGGTACATGGCGTCTTCCAGGCCTTCATCCATGGCCGAGGTGGCCTCGTCCAGGAAGGCGGCCTGTGGCGCGGCCAGCAGCAGTCGCCCGAAAGCCAGCCGCTGCTGTTCACCCAATGACAGGATGCGGCCCCAGTCGTCCGTCTGGTCCAGGCGCGCCGCCAGATGGCCCAGTTGAACCATGGCGAGTATCTGTTCGACGCGTCCGTCGTCGTCGGTCACGGCCTGCCGGGGGTAGTACAGGGCGTCGCGCAAGCTGCCTTGCGGTAGATAGGGTTTTTGCGACAGGAACAGCGAGTCCCCTTCGGGGCGGGTAATGGAGCCCTGGCAATAAGGCCACAAGCCGGCCATGGCGCGCAGCAGCGTGGTCTTGCCCGAGCCCGAGGGCCCGCGTATCAGCAAGGACTGGCCCGGGCCGGCGCTAAGGTCCAGCCCGCTCAGCAAGGCCGAGCCGTCCGGCTTGGCCACGTCCAGCCCGCGCAGGGCGAGTTCGTTGCCTTGTTCGCGCAGATCGGGTTCGGGCAACGTCTCGGCGTCGGCGATGACCTGGGTGAAGCCGCTGAGACGATTGAGCGTGGCGCGGTAGGTGGCGAAATTGTCGTAGGCATTGCGGAAGAACGACAGATTGTCTTGCAAGCGGCCGAAGGTCTGGGCGGTTTGCATCAGGTCGCCCAGGCTGATCTGCTTGGAAAAGAAGCGCTGCGCCTGGATGATAAGGGGGAAGACCACCGCCGCCTGGGTGACGGTAAAGTTGAAGCCCAGGAATTTCAGCGTCCGGTAGACGATGGCCCAGGCGTTGGCGATGACTTGGGCGAATCGGCTGCGCAGCAGGGCGCCTTCGACCTTTTCGCCGGCATAGAAGGCGATGCTTTCCGAATATTCGCGCAAGCGCACCAAGGCATAGCGGTAGTCCGCGTTGAAGCGCTCGTTCAGGAAGTTAAGCCGTATCAGCGGCCGGCCTATCATAATGGCGAACACCGTGGCGATGAGCACGTAGGCGAACACCAGGAAGACCATGCTGCGCGGCACTTCCAGGCCGAATATCGACAAGGGCCCGGACAGGTTCCACAGGATCAGGGTAAAGGCGAAGGTGGAGACCAGGGCGTTGATCACCCCTACCGACAGCGACAGCGACATTTCGGCGAAGGTGGTGACGTCCTGCTGTATGCGTTGGTCCGGGTTCTCGACGGGAACGCCCAGATACTGGCTGCGGTAATAAGCCTGGCGCTCCAGCCACTGGCCCAGCAGCCGTTCGTTCAGCCATAGGCGCCATCGTATGGTGAAGGCCTGCTGCACGTAGAAGTCGATCAGCGAGCGCAGTACGTGGGTGCCGGCCAGGATCGCGAACAGCAGCATGGCGCCCCAGAAAGCCTTCTCGTCCAGCGTTTGCAGCGAGTTGTACATGGTGTTGTACCAGTACGAAAGCAGGACTTCCAGCCGCACGCCGCACAAGGTCAGGAACAGGATCAGCGCCAGGGTCGCCAGCGGGCGCCAACTGTGGCGCGGGGAAAAATAAGCCGAGGCCAATGCCCAGAACTGCCTGCCCCAGGTCGTATACCGGGCCAGACCCCATATGACGACTGTACTCAATGCCAAGGTAATGGCGTAGGCCTGGGCCACCCATATACCGCTATCCGCCAATGCCTTGTTCCAATCCATCCGGGCTCCGTTACTGTGGGCGTCCAAAAGCTACAAAGACCGCATTGTCTGCGAAATGTTCCCGGCGCGCCATAGGCTTTGCTTGTGCCCGGCATGCTCATGCAGCGATAATCGAAGCCTGTCTTTCACTGCCTTCCATTTTCAAGAGGTCATATGCCCTACGTCACCATATCGATTACACCGGGGTTCTCGGCGGATCAAAAGAAACAGCTTATGCAGCGAACCAGCGATGCCGTGGTGCAGAGCATAGGCGCGCCCCTGGCCAACGTTCGGGTCCTGCTGCACGAATTGCAAACGGGCTGCTACCTGAACGGCGGCAAGTTCGATACGGCGGGGCTGATGTTTCTGGTGGAGTTCATCGCGGGGCGCACCGTCGAGCAGAAGGCGGCGTTGATCGCGGCGCTTAGCCGCGCGGGGCTGGAGACCACCGGTATTCCCGAAAGCGAGCTGCGGGTGCGGCTGATTGATTTTCCCAAGACCGACATGGGCATGGCGGGTGGCGTCAGCGCCGCGGCGGCGGGACGCTAGCATGGCGGGGCGGGCGGCATACCACGAGGCCGATGCCCTGATCGATTTCTGGAACCAGGCCGGCCCCGCCGCCTGGTTCAGCAAGAATCCGGATTTCGATGCGGACTTTCGCCGGCGCTTCAGTGATGCCCATTTCACGGCGGCGCGGCGCGGTTTCGAGCATTGGCTGGACGATGCCTCGGCCAGCCTGGCTCTGGTCATTTTGCTGGATCAGTTTCCGCGCAATTGCTTTCGCGGCACGGCGCATATGTACGCCACCGACAGCCTGGCCCGCCACTACGCGCGGCGGGCGATAGCGGATGGGCGTCTTGAGCAGCTCGGCGAACCCCTGGCATTGTTTTTATGCGTGCCTTTCATTCATTCCGAAGACATCGATGACCAGCGTTACGCGCTGGATCTCTACCCGCGGCATAGCCCGTCCAACATGCGTTTTGCGCAAGAGCATCACGACATTATTGCCCGCTTCGGGCGTTTTCCGCATCGCAACCCCGAATTGGGGCGCGACAGCACAGCCGACGAATTGCGCTTTCTTGCCGAGGGCGGATTCGCCGGCTAGCGTCCGCAGGCCGGCCCCGTCCTGTTACATATTGCTCAGGTCGGCCACCGCATCCACGACCAAACCGGTGCCGGCGGCTATCATCAGGATGTCGCTGGCCACGCGCACGTATCGGTAGCCCGACGGCGGCAAGCCGATGCGGGCCACCACGGTGGGGGGCAGGTCGTAGTAAACAATGTCGCGATCCAAGGGGTAGCCTATACGCCACTTCTTGGCCTGCCCCGGCGGCATGCAGCCGTTGTGCTTCTTGGCCAGTCCCGGCGGGCAGCGGCCGGCGCGGAATTCTTCGCCGTAATATTCGTGCAGATAGCTGCGCTGCTGGCTGTTGAAATGAATGCCTATCGATACCGAATCGTCTCGGCCGCCTCGGTGTTCGTGATGATCACGGCTACCGCCATCCCGGTAGTCCGCTTGCTTTTCATGCTTGGATTTTCCTGACTTGCCGTTTTTGTGCTGGGATTCGCCGCGCGTGTACTGGGAGCTCTTGTCGGAGTGCTTGTAGGAGTTTTTGTCGGAGTGCTTGTCGTTGCCGTGGGACTTGCTCTTGCCGTGTCCATTTCCGCCGTCCTGGCTTTGGCTATGGCCTTTGCCCTGGCCGCCCGCGTGGTCGGGCTTGTCCGCCAAGGCGGGCTGGATGGACAAGAAGGCGAGGACTACCGCCGCGACGAGGGTTTGTTTTCGCAGTGTCATGGTGTATTTATTCCCTGTTTAGGCCTGCGCGGACCGTGCGGGCCGTGCATGCGCAGACTGGCCACCTTCGCACAGCCCGCGTAGGGGCTTTTTGAGTTTCGGGTGCAAGCAGTTTAGGAAGTTTCCCTCGAACCGACCACTGGAATTGATTTAGCGAAAGTATCCGCTGTTACATTTTCGAGGACGGCTTCAGGCCCAGCTTGCGGGCCAGTTTGTGCAGATTGCTGGGGTCTATTTGCAGGATGCGCGCAGCCTGGCTCCAGTTGTAATGGGCGGCCTGCAGGGCCTCTTGAACCGTAAGGCGCTGGCATTCGTCCAGCGCTTTGCGCAGGGACAAGGGTCGGGCGGGGGCGAGGGGCACTGGCGGTGGAATCGATGCCGCCGTCGCCATAGGCTTGGATCCGTAGAAGGGTTCGACGGCATACAGGTCGTCGTCGGCGTCGTCAGCGGCGGTTTCCACGCCTATGGCGGCGTCCGCCGCCATAGGCCGCGAGGTCAAGGCGTCTTCTGCTGGCGGCGCGAACGGCCCGCCCGCGATGTCCACGTCCAGCACATCGGGGCTCAGGGTCAGGATCTGGTCGCGCGCGGCACCCCGGCTTAGCGCCTTGATCGCGGCGCGGCTGATCACGTGTTCCAGTTCGCGCACATTGCCGGGCCAGCCGTAACCCATTAGCGCGCGTTCGGCGGCGTAGGACAGGCGCAGGCCGCGCAGCCCCAGGCGGGCGCGGCTCAGCTCAAGAAAATGGCCCGCCAGCAGCAGGATGTCGCGGCCGCGTTCGCGCAGCGGCGGTATGTGCACCGGATACACCGACAGCCGGTGGTAGAGGTCGGCGCGGAAGGTGCCGGCCAGGGTGTTTTCCTTGAGCTGGCGATTGGTGGCGGCAATGATGCGGACGTCGGTCTTGATGACTTCGTCGGTTCCCAGGCGCTGGATTTCGCCGTTTTGCAGGGTGCGCAGCAGCTTGGCCTGCACCGACAGCGGAAGCTCGCCCACTTCGTCCAGGAACAGGGTGCCGCCCTGGGCCGCTTCGAAGCGGCCGGCGCGATCGCTGCCGGCCCCCGAGAACGCGCCCTTGACGTGGCCGAAGAGCTCGCTTTCGGCCAGCGATTCGGGCAGGGCGGCGCAATTGACATGCACCATGGGCTTGCGGCTGCGTCGCGAGTGGCGGTGCAGCCGCCGCGCGAAGAGTTCTTTGCCTACCCCGGTTTCGCCCAGCAGCAGGACCGGCAGGTCGGAGTCGGCCACCACGCTCAGTTCGTGCAGCAATTGGGAGATGGCGGCGCTGTCGCCCAGGATCTCGTTTTCGTCGACGATCTGCATGGCGCCGCCCGCGGTGCTGCCCAGCTGGCGCAGATTGCGGTTTTCTTTTTCCAGGGCGGTGATGCGTATGGCCGCCTCCAGCATCAGGCCGTAGCGCCGCAGCTCGGCCTGCAAACCCGCATCGAAGGTGCCGGTGCTCAGGGCGTCCAGCGTCAGGGCGCCCCACAGGCGTCCTTCTATATAGAGGCTCATGCCCAGGCAGTCGTGTACGGGCAGCGGCTGGCCTTTCTTGTCGTCCAGCAGGCCGTCGTAAGGGTCGGCCAGCACGCTGTCCGGCTCGAACCAGGTGGGCTCGCGCCGCGACAAAAGCGTGGCGAAACGCGGGTGTTGGGCGACCACGAAGCGCCGGCCCATGGCCTCGTGGGCCAGTCCGGCCGCCGCCACCAGCCGCAGGCTGTCGCCGTCCAGGCGCAACAGGCCCACCGCGTCGCATTCGAAACGCTCCCGCATGGTGTGTACGGCGCGTTGCAGCCGCACGGCGTCGGGCAAGTCGGTGACCAGGTCCGCAAGTATTAGCTGATCCATATGGCAATTATACCCATATAGGGTTTTTTATACCTTATTGAATTAGGGTAATTATTACCTACATATGGAATAGCCATTGAAAAACAAGGAATAAAAATCTGGCACAGGTATTGCTTTATGAAAGGTGGAATCAATTCCATAAGGATGAAGCAGTATGGACACTAAGCAAACCACTTTGCAGACGGGCGCCGACTGGCGGCACAAGCCCGTGGGCGAACTGGTGGACTACATCGTGGCGAATTTTCATGAGCGCCACCGGCGGCAACTACCCGAACTGATACGGCTTTCGCGTCGCGTGGAGCATGCGCACGCCGGCAGCCCCGATTGCCCGGCCGGCCTTGCCGACGCTCTGGAAGGCCTGCAGCAAGAGCTGGAAAGCCACATGATGAAGGAAGAGCAGGTGCTTTTCCCCATGCTGGCCCAAGGCATGAACGGGCCGGCGCGCGGCCCGGTGTCGGTGATGCGTTATGAGCACGGCCAGCATTTAAGTTCGCTGGACTTGATTAATCTCATGACGCGCGATCTGACTCTGCCGGAGAATGCCTGCGGAACCTGGCGAGGCCTGTACGGTGCGCTGGGCGAATTCAAGAATGATCTTACACAGCACATCGATATCGAGAACGATGTGTTGTTTTTAAATGCCTCGAATGCAGCGGAGGGAGCTCATCATGGGTGAGTACAAGAAGTTATGGTGGTTGTTGCTGGCCGTTCTGGCCTTGACCTTCGGTCTTTTGGGATGGAGCGGCGTCGAAGTCTATCGCCAAGTGCCGCCCATCCCGGAAAAAGTCGTTACGGTGTCGGGCAAGACGCTGATGACCAAGGAAGATATCCTTGACGGCCAGACTGCCTGGCAAAGCACAGGCGGCATGCAGGTGGGCTCGGTCTGGGGCCACGGCGCGTACCAGGCGCCGGACTGGAGCTCGGACTGGCTGCATCGCGAACTGCTGGCCTGGCTGGACGTGGCCGCGCAAGAAACGGCGGGCGTGCCTTTCGACAAACTGGATGCCGACCGCCAGGTCGTGCTGAAGAACCAGCTCAAGACCGAATACCGCCGCAATACGCTGGATGCGGATGGCGTGGTCACCGTGTCCGATCGCCGCGCACAGGCCATGGCGCATACCGCCGAGTACTACAAGAAGCTGTACGGCGCCGACCCCGAGCTGCGCAAGACGCGTTCCAACTTCGCCATGAAGGAAGACACGCTGCCCAGCGCCGAGCGTCGTCAGGACCTGACCAACTTCTACTTCTGGACCGCCTGGGCCGCTTCGACGGAGCGCCCCGACAGCAAGGTAACCTATACCAATAACTGGCCTCATGAGCCTCTGGTGGATAACAAGCCTTCGGCGGCCAACATCATCTGGTCCATCGCCAGCGTGATCTTCCTGGTCGCCGGCATAGGCTTCCTGGTGTGGGGCTGGGCCTTTCTGCATCGCGAAGAGCCCGAGCCCGTTGCGCCCAAGTCCGACCCCCTGACGCTGGGCGCCTTGACGCCTTCGCAGCGGGCCTTGGGCAAATATCTGTTCCTGGTGGTCGCCCTGTTCATCGCTCAGGTCTTGCTGGGCGGCTTTACCGCGCACTACACCGTCGAAGGGCAGACCTTCTACGGCATCGACGTGTCGCAGTGGTTCCCGTATTCCCTGACGCGTACCTGGCACTTGCAGACGGCGCTGTTCTGGATCGCCACCGGCTTCCTGGCGGCGGGCCTCTTCCTGGCGCCAGTCATCAACGGCGGCAAGGATCCCAAATACCAGAAACTGGGTGTGGACATCCTGTTCTGGGCGCTGGTCGTGCTGGTGGTGGGTTCCTATATCGGCAACTTCCTGGCCATCAAGCACATCATGCCTGAAAGCCTTAATTTCTGGCTGGGCCACCAGGGCTATGAATACCTGGAGCTTGGCCGCGTATGGCAGATCGTGAAGTTCCTGGGCCTGGCGTTCTGGCTGCTGCTGATGCTGCGCGGCATGGTGCCCGCCTTCAAGAAAGACGGCGACAAGAACCTGCTGGCCTTGCTGATGGCCTCGACCATCGCCATCGGCCTGTTCTACGGCACCGGCCTGTTCTACGGCGAGCGCACGCACATCACCATCATGGAATACTGGCGCTGGTGGGTGGTCCACCTTTGGGTGGAAGGTTTCTTCGAAGTGTTCGCCACCACCGCCCTGGCCTTCATCTTCTCCACCATGGGTCTGGTATCCAAGCGCGGTGCGACGGCGGCCAGCCTGGCTTCGGCATCGCTGTTCATGCTGGGCGGCGTGCCCGGCACCCTGCACCACATGTACTTCTCCGGCACCACCACGCCGGTCATGGCCATGGGCGCAAGCTTCAGCGCGCTGGAAGTCGTGCCCCTGATCGTGCTGGGCTATGAGGCCTGGGAAAACTGGCGCCTGAAAGAGCGCGCCGCCTGGATGCATGCGGTGAAGTGGCCGCTGATGTGCTTCGTGGCCGTGGCCTTCTGGAACATGCTGGGCGCGGGCGTCTTCGGCTTCATGGTCAACCCGCCCATCTCGCTGTACTACATCCAGGGCCTGAACACTACTCCGGTCCATGCCCACGCGGCCCTGTTCGGCGTGTACGGCTTCCTGGCCATAGGCTTCACCCTGCTGGTGCTGCGCTATATCGTTCCGGGCTTCTCGTTCAACGACAAGGTCATGCGCACCGGTTTCTGGGGGCTTAACCTGGGCCTGGTGCTGATGATAGCCACCAGCCTGCTGCCCATCGGCATCATGCAGTTCCATGCCAGCCTGACCGAAGGCATGTGGTATGCCCGCAGCGAAGAGTTCATGCAGCAGCCCCTGCTGCAGACCCTGCGCTGGGTGCGTACCTTCGGCGACGTGGTGTTCATCGTCGGCGCGCTGGGCATCTTCTGGCAAGTCGTGCTGGGCCTGCGGCAGTCCGGCAAGCAGAAGGCTGAATGGGTGGACTACACCGCGACGGCCGCGGCTGAATAAAGCCTTGGCAGTCTGAAAGCGCAGCGCAAGCTGCGCTTTTTTTATCCCAGGTGCGAGCCGGGCGGAAGTTTTTCCGACGTGGGCATGGAGACCAGGCCGTGGATGATGCCGCACTGGTCTATGGACTGTGCGCTGGCGCATTGCCGGCGCAGGGCCTTCAATTGGCTGCGCAGGCGCTGCAATTCGGCGATCCGCAGGTCCACGTGTCCGATGTGTTCGTCCAGCAGGTCGTTGACCGGTTCGCAGTCGCCGCCGGGGCGGTCGACGAAGGCCAGCAGACTGCGGATTTCGTCATGGGTCATGTCCAGCGTCCGGCAGTTGCGTATGAAGCGCAAGCGCTCGATGTGCTCTTTGCCGTAGTGGCGATAATTGCCTTCGCTGCGCTGGGGTTCGGGCAGCAGGCCTTCCTTTTCGTAATAGCGTATGGTTTCGGTGCCGCAATGGGCCGCTTTGGCCAGCTCGCCTATTCTCATGCCGACGCTCCTTGAATCATCATGGATACTGCGTATAACCTTAGAGTTACTTTAAGGTATTTGCCGCTATCGCGCAACACGGGGCGGAGCGTGGATGATCGGGCATGGCGCGCCCGCAACAAAGGCCAAGGCTTCCGGTAGCGCTTTGTTCGGCCGCGGCCGCAGGGATCTTATAATCGACGGCTGTTTCCAGGGTTTAAGTGGATTTCCGCATGCTTGCTCTTGTCGAGGCGAAACGCGCCGGGCTGTTGGGGCGACAACATTGGCTGTCGAATATCGTTGCCGGCTTGATCGTGGGGGTCGTCGCCCTGCCGCTGGCCATGGCCTTTGCCATCGCCTCCGGCGTCAAGCCGGAGCAGGGCCTGTACACCGCCATCGTGGCCGGCATCGCCGTGTCGCTGCTGGGTGGAAGCCGGGTGCAGATTGCCGGACCCACGGGCGCCTTCATCGTCATCCTGTCGGGCATCGTTGCCCAGCATGGGGTCGACGGCCTGCAGATCGCCACCCTGATGGCGGGCGTGATCCTGTTGCTGTTCGGCCTGGCGCGCATGGGGGCGGTCATACGTTTCATCCCCACACCCGTCATCGTCGGATTCACGGCGGGCATAGGCGTCATCATCTGGGTCGGGCAGTGGAAGGACTTCTTCGGCCTGCCGGCGGTGTCGGGCGAACATTTCCACCAGAAATTCTGGGCTCTGCTGCAGGTGCTGCCTCAGTTCGATCCGGCCACCACCGCGCTGGCCGTCATATCGCTGCTGCTGGTCATCTTCACTTCGCGCATCCCGCGTCTGCAACGCGTGCCTGGCCCGCTGGCCGCGCTTATCGTCGTCACCGGCATACAGGCCGTCTTCAACTTCGAAAGCGTGGCGACCATAGGCAGCACGTTCGGAGAAATCCCGCGCGGGCTGCCTTCCTTGACCTGGCCCGAAATCACCCTGACCCGCTGCGTCGAGCTGATAGGCCCGGCCTTTGCCATCGCCATGCTGGGCGCCATCGAGTCCCTGCTGTCGGCGGTCGTGGCCGACGGCATGGCGGGCACCCGCCACAATTCCAATCAGGAACTGGTCGGGCAGGGCGTGGCCAACGTCCTGGCGCCGCTGTTTGGCGGCATCGCGGCAACGGGCGCCATCGCGCGCACCGCCACCAATATCCGCAACGGCGGCAACAGCCCCATCGCGGGGGTGGTGCATGCCTTGTTTCTGGTTCTGGTGCTGCTTTTCCTGGCGCCTTTGGCGGCCAGCATCCCGCTGGCCACCTTGGCCGCCATCCTGTTCATGGTGGCGTGGAACATGAGCGAAGTCCGCCACGTCGTCAGCATGATCCGACGCGCTCCGCGCGCCGACGTGGTCATCCTGCTGGTGACCTTCGGCCTGACGGTGTTTGCCGACCTGGTCGTGGCCGTCAATATCGGCGTGGTGCTGGCCATGCTGCATTTCCTGCGCCGCATGGCCGAAAGCGTGGTGCTGCGCCGCGAAGACCCCGAAGGGCTGCAAAAAGAACTGGATCGCGACGGCCTGGGCCCGCTGCCGCCGGACGTGCTGGTGTATGCCATAGAAGGGCCGTTCTTCTTCGCCGCGGTCGACGCCTTCCAGCGTGTGCTGGGCGAAACGCGCAGCGATCCCAGAGCGCTGGTCATCCGGCTGGTTCACGTGCCCTTCATGGATGCAACCGGCTTGCAGGCGCTGGAGCAGGCTGTGCTCGACCTTCAGGCGCGTGGCGTCAAGGTGGTTTTGACCGAGGCGAACGGGCGGGTGCACGGCAAGCTGCGCAAGATGGGCCTGATCGAAAAGCTGGGCCCGCAAGGCCTGACGCAAACCCTGCCGCAGGCGCTGGCCGCCGTGGCGGCCTGATGGCTGGGCGTTAGCCGCGGCGAGCCATTGCGCGCAGTACTATGTATGCAACGGATGCCGGCATTGAGGGCCGATGGCCTGGCGATCAAATAGCGGCGATTCTTCGCGCCAGGGATTGCTTTAGCTTCCCCGCCAGTTGGCGTGCGCCAGCGCCGGGCGCGCATAGCTCGGACAGCGAGACGGCGCGCTGCGCGTCATAGCGCTTGTCGCTGCCTATGGCCTGCTCAAAGCGGTTGGCAAGCCGGGTGATTGCGGCCACGTCTATGCTGGCCAGTATCAGCGCATGCACCAGCACGACTTGCCGGTGGCCGGCACTCCGGTGGCCGGCACCCCGGTGGCCGGCACCTCCGTGGTCTGCGCCCGGGCTTGCGGGATGTCGGCGCCATAACTGTGCCGTGCCGGCGATCTTGCGGGCCTGGTCGCCGCTACCCACCGCCAGGTTGTAGCGCCCGTCGCAGAAAGATCCTTCGACCGCTTGCGGCTGCGCGGCCACGCCGTAGTCCTGCAGCGCTTCGCCGATGACGCGGCAGATCAACAGATAGGCATCATCGGAGTGATCCAGCGGCTTGCCCTGGACGGCGTAAGCCAGGCTTAGATTCAGGATGCCCGGCCCTTGCGGGACGATGCCGCCGCCCGATTGCCGCACGGTGATCGGCCAGCCTTGGGCGGCGAAATCCTCGCAGGCCTGCTGAAAGGGGGAAAAGCGCTGATAGGTGCGCGGCACCACCAGGCCTTGGCTGGTTTCCCAGATGCAGGCATGGGGGCCTTGCTCGGCGGCAAGGGCGATCAGGGTTTCGTCGTGACGGGCGTGGTGCGTCTCGTCGTCGGCGGGCAGCAGCTTAAACACGAGGCTGTTCGAACTCTTCGTCGCTCATGAAAAGGTAGCGTATGGCATCGATCAGGCCCAGCACCACGGCCAGCGGCGTAAACAAATAGAAGACAACCAGGAAGACGATGCCTATGCCTATCTGGCCCAGGTAAAAGCGGTGGACGCCCAGCCAGCCCAGGAAGACCGCCAGCACGATGGCGATCTTGCGGTGGCTGCGCGGCTTGTTCAGCTCGTCGCCCTTGTTCTTGATGATCCACAAGGTAATGGGCACCGTCAGCAGCAGGGCGATCAACACCTTTACCGTGTGTTGGCTCAGATAGCCTTTGAGCAGGTAATAAACGTCGGCAAAATTATCGATGACCATCCCGGTCAGGTGGGACAGCCAGGCAAAGGCGTCGTGCGCGATGGCCTCGCCGAAAATCAGCGCAAGCAGGATGACGACGAATACCGCGACGGCCAGTATGATTTTCTGCAGCATGATGATTCAGGTTCCAGAACAGACGTAAGCGCCTAGTGTAATAAGGATGGGCCGCGACATTGTCAACAAATGCTATTTGGCCGCCGCCAGCCGCCACAAGGACGTCATTTCGGCGCGCCGCGCCGCATGCAGGGGGTCCGATGCGTCCAGGGCTTTGGGGTGGCGCGGCCGGGTTTCCAGCCTGTCTATCACGCGCAGGCCCGCGTCCGCGATGGCTTGCGGCAGGAAATCGGGGCTGCGCAGTCCCAGGTGCTCGGCCAGGTCGGACATGATCAGCCAGCCTTCGCCGTCCGGCTCCAGATGGTCGGCCAGGCCGTTCAGATAGCCCAGCAGCATGCGGCTGCCCGGATCGTAGATGGCATGCTCGATGGGCGTGGTGGGCCTTGCGGGCAGCCACGGCGGGTTGCAGACGATGAGGGGGCTACGGCCTTCGGGAAACAGGTCGGCCTTTTGCACCTGGACGATGCGCGAGAACCCCAGAATATCCATGTTTTCGCGGGCGCAGGCCAGCGCGCGCTCGTCCATGTCGGTGGCGACGACGCGGCGCACGCCGCGCTGCGCCAGCATGGCGGCGATCACGCCGCTGCCTGTTCCGATGTCGAAGGCCAACGCGTTGCCGGGCAGCGGCGCTTGAGCCAGCAGGTCCAGGTATTCGCCGCGATTGGGCGAGTACACGCCGTAATGCACGTGTATGGCCTGCGCCAGCCCGGGAATCGTCACGCCTTTTTTGCGCCACTCGTGCGCGCCGATAATGCCTTGCAGCGCCCTGAGCGCAAGCAGGAAGGGCTCGCCGGGCAGCTCCAGCGCTTCTGCGCAAGCCTCTTTCACAATAGGCGCGCGGCGCAGGACGATGGCGGCCTCGGCATCCAGTTCGATCAGCAGGCGGTTCAGCAAGTCCGTGCGTTGCGATTGATGGAGGCGATGCCGATTGAAGGCGTCCGGCAAGCTGGCGGGTGTCTCGTCCTTGCCGCGCTTCTTTTTACCCGCCGCCTGTTTCTTGTCTATCCGCCGTGCCAGCGCCTGCAAAAGCTGCCTGGCGTTCTGGAAATCTCCGCGCCAGAGCAGCGATGTGCCCTGGCTGATCAGGCGGTAGGCGTCGTCGGCGCTTAGCGTGTCGTCGGCGACGATAATCCGGCGCGGCACGCCGCCTTGCAGGCCGGCGGGCCACCAGGCTTTGCGGGCTTCGTCGTTCTCCGTCCAGCAAGCGTGGAGCGGCGTGGAATCAGGAGGTAGGGTGGACATAAGCCTTAATCCGCGCAGGCCTGCCGCACGGCGTGCTCCCAGCCTTCCATCAGCGCACGCGCATCGGCGCTGGCCAGTTGCGGCATGAAACGGCGCTCGACCTGCCATAGCGCCGAGAGCTCCGTCTGATCTTTGTAGACGCCGCTGGTCAGGCCGGCCAGGTAGGCCGCGCCCAGCGCCGTGGTTTCCACCATGGTGGGCCGGACCACGGGTATGCCCAGCAGGTCCGCCTGGAATTGCATCAGCAGGTCGTTCACGCAGGCGCCGCCGTCCACGCGCAACTCGGCCAGAGGCTTGGCGCCCGCCGCCACCGCATCGCGGCTCATGGCCTGCAGCAGCGCGGCGCTTTGGTAGGCGATGCTGTCCAGCGCCGCCCGGGCGATGTGCGCCATGGTGCTGCCGCGAGTCAGGCCGGTGACGATGCCGCGCGCGTCGGGCTTCCAGTAGGGGGCGCCCAGGCCGGTAAAGGCGGGCACCAGCATGACCCCGCCGGAATCCGGAACACTTTGCGCCAGCGCTTCGATTTCGCTGCTTTTCCGGAAGGCATGCAGGCCGTCGCGCATCCACTGCACCACGGCGCCGCCCACGAACACGCTGCCCTCCAGGGCGTATTGGGTCTGGCGTCCGGTTTGCGCCGCGCTGGTGGTCAGCAGGCCGTTTTGCGAAATCTGGAAGGTGGAGCCGGTGTGCATCAGCATGAAGCAGCCGGTGCCGTAGGTGTTCTTCGCCATGCCTTCGCTGAAGCAGGCCTGGCCGAACAGGGCGCTTTGCTGGTCGCCGGCCACGCCGCAGATGGGAATGGCCCGGCCCAGCAGGTCCGGCAGCACGGCGCCGAATTCGGCGCTGGACGGCAGCACGGCCGGCATCAGCGCGGGGCTGATGTCCAGCATCTGCAAGAGCTCGGCGTCCCATTCGTTGCTGTGCACATTGAACAGCATGGTGCGCGAGGCATTGCTGACGTCGGTAACGTGTTTCCGGCCGCCCGTCAGTTGCCAGATCAGCCAGCAGTCTATGGTGCCGAAGGCCAGCTCGCCTTTGGCCGCCTGTTCTCGCGCTTGCGGGACCTGGTCCAGTATCCATTTGAGCTTGGTGGCCGAAAAATAAGCGTCGATGCGCAAACCCGTTTTGTCCTGGATGACGCCTTCCCGGCCCTGGGCGCGCAGCTCCGCGCAGGTGGGCTCGGCGCGACGGTCCTGCCAGACGATGGCGTTGTGGATGGGCTTGCCGGTCTTGCGGTTCCAGACCACCGTGGTTTCGCGCTGATTGGTGATGCCGATGGCGTGGATGTCGGCGGCTTGCAGGCCGGCCTTGGCGATGGCGTCGCGCGCCGTGTCCAACTGCGTTTGCCAAATCTCCATGGGGTCGTGCTCGACCCAGCCCGTTTGAGGATAGATCTGCGTGATCTCCTTTTGGGCCAGTGCGACGATGTTCCCGTCCCGGTCGAAAACGATGCTGCGGGTGCTGGAGGTGCCTTGATCGAGGGCGAGTATATAGGTCATGGCTTGAGGGCGGATGATATGGCTGGCTTGCAGTGTAAGGGCAGGCCGGACGGCCCACAAGTGTGCGCGGCCGCCTCGCGTTCCGTTCGCTTTTGTTCGTCCCTATGTTCTACACTTATGCTGCTTCAAATTTTCGGGCTGCCTTCCTATGACATCATTCCTTCCTCCCCAGGCTAGCGATCGCGCGCGGCTGTTCAAGACCTTGGCGGGCCTGGGTCAGGTTGATCTGGCCATCATCGGCGGCGGAGCGACGGGCCTGGGAGTGGCTCTGGATGCCGCCTTGCGGGGCCTGTCGGTGGTCTTGCTGGAGTCGCACGATTTCGCCAAGGGCACGTCTTCGCGCGCGACCAAGCTGGTGCACGGCGGGGTGCGCTACCTGGCGCAAGGCAATATCGGGCTGGTTCGCGAGGCGCTGCACGAGCGCTCCACGCTGCTCAAGAATGCGCCTCATCTGGCACGGCCCCTGCCTTTCGTCATGCCCGGCTACAAATGCTGGGAAACGCCGTTTTACGGCGCCGGCCTGAAAATCTACGATGCACTGGCCGGCAGGGCGGGCCTGGGTTCCACCGAGTTCCTCAATCGCCGCCAGACCCAGGAACAGATTCCGGGCATCCGGGCGCAGGGCCTGAAGGGCGGCGTCAAATATTGGGATGGCCAGTTCGATGACGCCCGGCTGGCGCTGGCGCTGGCGCGCACCGCCGCCGCCCAGGGCGCCTTGCTGATCAATTATTGCCCGGTCATCCAGCTTGTCCACGAAGAAGGCAGGGTGGCCGGCCTGCAATGCCGGGATGCGGAAACCGGCGAGGTCTACAGCCTGAAGGCGCGCTGCGTCGTCAACGCGGCGGGCGTCTGGGTCGACGACATCCGCCATATGGACGGCTCGGCCGTAGGCCGCGACACCCGGCCCATGGTCGCGCCCAGCCAGGGCGTCCACTTGGTGGTGGATCGCGAGTTTTTTCCCGGCGATCATGCTTTGCTGGTGCCCAAGACCCAGGACGGCAGGGTGCTGTTTGCGGTGCCCTGGCTGGGCAAGGTCATCCTGGGCACCACCGATACGCCGCGCCACGACCTGGCGCGCGAACCGCATGCCTTCCCCGAAGAGGTCGAGTTCATTCTGGGCGAGGCGGCCAAATATCTGTCGCGCCCGCCGTCGCGCGCCGACGTCAAGAGCATATGGGTGGGCTTGCGCCCCTTGGTGCGTCCGCCTGAGGATGAGGGCGGGAATACCAAGAAGATCAGCCGTGAGCACACCGTGCTGGTCAGCCCCAGCGGCCTGGTGACCGTTACCGGCGGCAAATGGACGACCTACCGGGCCATGGCCGAAGACGTGCTGGAAAAATGCACGGAGAAGGGCTTGCTGGAACGCCTGCCGCCTTGCGAGACCGCCGATTTCAAACTGGTGGGGGCGCCGCCCATCGAACAGGGCCGCCAGAACCTGGCCGCTACTCCGGGGTTGGATGCCTACGGCACCGAGGCCGATTGGCTTGCGGAACTGCCCGGCGCCGATGTCGAACTGGCTCCGGGCCTGACCGAGGCCATGCTGCGCTTTGCCGCAAGAAACGAGTACGCCCGCTGCGTTGAAGATATATTGGCGCGCCGCTCGCGATTGCTGTTCCTGGATGCGCGGCTCGCGCAAAGCCTGGCGCCGACGGTGGCCGGCATCCTGCGCGAGGAAACCGGGGTGGATCCCCGTCTGGATGAGTTTCTGGAGCTTGCCGCGCAGTATCAGCGGCTGCCTGAATAAGGCCGTCGGGCCGACTCAGGAGCCGAACAGCGTACGCGCCGATTCAAAGCGCTGGGCGAAATAGGGATTGTTCATCGAGTCCACACGTACCCGTCCGCCCGTCGAGGGCGCATTCACGAACTGCGAATTGCCTATATATATACCCATATGGGAAAAAGGGCGATTCAAGGTATTGAAAAACACGAAATCGCCCGCCTTCAACTGGCTTTTTGAAATAGGCCGGGACAGTTCCGCTATCTGGGCCGTATTGTGGGGGAGGGGCTGGTCCGCCGCCTGGTCGAAGACATAGGCCACCAGGCCGCTGCAATCGAAGCCCCTGTCGGGGTGCGAGCCGCCGTAGCGGTAACGCGTCTGTATCAGTCCCATGGCGGTCAGCACGACTTCGCTGCGCTGACCCGGCGCCAGGACGATGGCCGGAGAGCCGGCCTGGCGGGTCGAGGAAGGGCTGCCAGGGCCGGGGCCCGCGCAACCGGCCAGCAGAAGTAAGACAAACGCCACGGGCAGCAGGAGCCTGGCCCGGTGCTTGCGCGCGCGTATCGACATAAAGCCGGATTCCTTCGTGTAACAAGCCATATTAATGTTGTTTTTTCACAGAGGCGTGTAACGTTTGCCTGGGAGCCTAAAGAATATTGTGTAA
>JBARWC010000169.1:0-14378 GCA_049646585.1 Burkholderiaceae bacterium
ACCCCGCCCTGCGCCAACAAGCCATTGCCCAGGCCCTTGCCCGCGCCCGCGCGCGGCGCCAATAATCATGAACGCCGCAAAACGCACCGAAATCTTCCAGCGGCTGCAAGCCGCCAACCCCAAGCCCACCACAGAACTGGAGTACGCCAGTACTTTCCAGCTGCTGATCGCGGTCATCCTGTCGGCGCAAGCCACCGACCGCTCGGTGAACCTGGCCACACGCAAGTTCTTTCCCGAGCACGGCACGCCCGAAGGCCTGCTGGCCCTGGGCGAGGACAAGCTGGCCGAGCGCATCAAGACGATAGGCTTGTACAAAACCAAGGCGCGCAACGTCATTGCGACCTGCCAATTGCTGATCGACAGGCATCAGGGCCGGGTGCCCGACGACCGCGCGGCGCTGGAAGCGCTTCCCGGCGTGGGGCGCAAGACCGCCAACGTCGTGTTGAACACGGCCTTCGGCCACGCCACCATCGCCGTCGACACGCATATATTCCGGGTTGCCAACCGGACGCGGATCGCGCCGGGCAAGACCGTGCTGGAAGTCGAACGCAAGCTTGAAAAAGTCATCCCGAAGACATTTATGCTGGATGCGCATCATTGGCTGATACTCCACGGCCGCTACGTATGCGTGGCGCGCAAGCCCAAATGCCCGCGCTGCGGCATTGCCGACCTATGCGAATACCCCGACAAGACGGTTTAAGGGTTTTCCAGAAACCTATGTAAAACCCGCATAGTGTTTTATAGGGCTTGCTCTCATACTTTTGTTCAATCTTGAACAATGCCGAATTTATTCTTGCTGGGTATGAGCGACTACATCCTGGAAACCAAACATCTCTTCAAAGAGTTCCGCGGGTTTGTGGCGGTCAGCGACGTCAATCTGCGCGTTCAACGCGGCAGCATCCATGCGCTGATCGGACCAAACGGCGCAGGTAAAACCACCTGCTTCAACTTGCTGACCAAGTTCCTGACCCCAACCTCCGGATCCATCCACTTTTCAGGCCACGAGATCACTCGCGAGAAGCCGGCGCAAATCGCGCGGCGGGGCATCATCCGCTCGTTCCAGATTTCGGCGGTGTTCCCGCAACTGACAGTGCTGGAGAACGTGCGCATCGGCCTGCAGCGCGCCACGGGCCTGTCCTACCACTTCTGGCGCAGCGACAAGTCGCTGGCCCACTTGGACAAGGCTGCCTACGATCTGCTCGAACAGGTGGACCTGGCCGAGTTCGCAAGCGAACTCACGGTCAACCTGCCCTACGGGCGCAAGCGCGCGCTGGAAATCGCCACGACGCTGGCCATGGAACCCGAACTCATGCTGCTCGACGAGCCCACGCAAGGCATGGGTCACGAAGACGTCAGCCGGGTCACGGCGCTTATCAAGAAAGTCAGCGCCGGACGCACCATCCTGATGGTCGAACACAACATGAACGTAATCTCGCAGATCGCCGACACCATCACCGTGCTGGCCCGCGGCGCAGTCCTGGCCGAAGGGGACTACCAGACGGTATCGCGCAACGCCGACGTCATGCAGGCCTATATGGGCACCACCAGCGGCGAACTCGAAGGAGCGCACGCATGAGCGCCACCGCACTGGAACTGACCGACGTGCACGCCTGGTATGGCGAATCGCACGTACTGCACGGGGTGAACCTGAACGTGGCCAAGGGCGAGGTAGTCACGCTGCTCGGGCGCAACGGCTCGGGGCGCACCACCACGCTGCGAGCCATCCTGGGCCTGACCGGCTCGCGCAAGGGCTCGATCCGCATCCAGGGAACCGAATCCATCGGGCTGCCGACCTACCGGATCGCGCACCTGGGCATCGGCTATTGCCCCGAAGAACGGGGCATCTTCGCCGGCCTGTCCTGCGAAGAAAACCTGCTGCTGCCGCCGGTGGTGGGCGAAACACTGGGCGGTGGGATGTCGCTGGCCGAAATCTACGACATGTTCCCCAATCTGCACGAGCGCCGCTATTCGCCGGGCACACGGCTTTCCGGAGGCGAGCAGCAAATGCTGGCGGTGGCGCGCATATTGCGCACCGGGGCGAATCTGCTGCTGCTGGATGAAATCTCCGAGGGGCTGGCGCCGGTCATCGTGCAGGCGCTGGGCCGCATGATAACGGCGCTCAAGGCCAAGGGCTATACCATCGTCATGGTCGAGCAGAACTTCCACTTCGCCGCGCCGCTGGCCGACCGCTTCTACGTGATGGAACACGGCCAGATCGTCGAAGAGTTCGCCGCAGCCGAGCTCGCCTCCAAACAAGACACCCTGAATACGCTGCTGGGCGTGTGACCACGGCACAACCTTCTATCCGCCGGCATAGGCCGGTACTACAAAAGGAGACTTATCTCATGAAACTGCGCACCCTATCGGTCGCGTTCGCCTTGGCTGGCCTGGGCTTCGCCCTCCCGAGCCAGGCGGCCGGCATATCCGACGACGTCATCCGCATCGGCATGATCACCGACATGTCCAGCGTCTATTCCGACATCGACGGCGCAGGCGGCGGCGACGCCGTACGCATGGCCATCGAAGACGCGGGCGGCCAGATCAACGGCAAGAAAATCGAATTCATGATCGCCGATCACCAGAACAAGGCCGACATCGCCTCGTCGCGCGCACGCGCCTGGTTCGATGAAAACAAGATCGACATGCTGATCGGCGGCACCAACTCGGCAACGGCTCTGGCCATGGCCGCCGTGGCGCAAGAAAAACAAAAACCCTTCATCGCCATTGGCCCGGGCTCGTCCAACCTTACCAACTCGAACTGCTCGCCCTACACCATCCACTATGCCTATGACACCATCGCGCTGGCACGCGGAACGGGTTCGGCCATCGTGGCCCAAGGCGGCAAATCCTGGTTCTTCCTGACTGCCGACTACGCCTTCGGCCACTCGCTCGAGCGCGACACCAGCGAAGTCGTCAAGAAAGCCGGCGGCACCGTGGTCGGCGACGTCAAGGTTCCCCTGGGCACGGCCGACTTCTCGTCCTTCCTGGTGCAAGCCCAATCCTCGGGTGCCAAGATCCTGGGCCTGGCCAATGCGGGCGGCGACTTCATCAGCTCGGTCAAGTCCGCCAAGGAATTCGGCGTGACTGAAACCATGAAGCTGGCCGGTCTGCTGGTGTTCATCAACGACATTCATGCCCTGGGCCTGGAAGCCACCCAAGGCCTGAACCTGACCTCGGCCTGGTACTGGGATCAGGACGACGCATCGCGCAAGTTCGGCGAACGCTTCTTCAAGAAAACGAAGCGCATGCCGTCCTTCCTGCAAGCCGGCGACTACTCCGCGGCAGCCTACTACCTGAAGGCCGTCAAGGAAACCGGAACCGACGATGCCGACACCGTCATGAAATGGATGAAATCCAACAAGGTCAATGATTTCTTCGCACATAACGCCGTGGTGCGCGAAGACGGCCGCGTCGTCAACGACATGTACCTGATGGAAGTCAAGAAGCCTTCGGAATCCAAGCGTCCCTGGGATTACTACAAGGTTGTCAAGAAGCTGCCGGGCGATCAAGTCTACGCATCGCTGGCGGAATCCACTTGCAAGTTCATAAAAAAATAACATGCGTTTTCAAGAGGCTCGGACCGCGACAGCGGACGGGCCTCTTGCTTCACACCGGGGCCGCTCGTAGCCCCGTCACGGATCTCTTATCGTTATGACTGCAATTTTCGGCATACCCATCCAGGCCCTGCTCGGACAACTGCTGCTGGGCCTGGTCAATGGCTCGTTCTATGCGGTGTTATCACTGGGCCTGGCGGTCATATTCGGACTGCTGAACATCATCAATTTCGCGCACGGCGCCTTGTACATGCTGGGCGCCTTCATCGCCTGGATGGGCCTGCAATACCTGGGCTTGAACTACTGGGTGATGCTGATCGTCGCTCCCCTGGTGGTGGGCGCCTTCGGCATCCTGACCGAGCGCGCCCTGATCCGCCATCTTTACAAGCTGGATCATCTATACGGGCTGCTGCTCACCTTCGGTCTGACCCTGCTCATCGAAGGGCTGTTCCGCAGCATGTACGGCGTGTCGGGCCAACCCTACCCCACGCCCGACCTGCTCAAAGGCGGGGTGAACCTGGGCTTCATGTACCTGCCCATCTATCGGGCCTGGGTGGTGGTGGCCTCTATCGTGGTCTGCCTGGCCACCTGGTTCATCATTGAGAAAACCCGCCTGGGCGCGCTGCTGCGCGCGGGCACCGAGAACTCCAAGCTGGTCGAGGCCTTTGGGGTCAATGTGCCGCTGATGGTGACCCTGACCTACGGCTTCGGCGTGGCGCTGGCCGGCTTTGCAGGTGTGCTGGCCGCGCCCATCCTGCAGGTCTCGCCACTGATGGGCTCGAACCTGATCATCGTGGTGTTCGCGGTGGTGGTGATCGGGGGAATGGGTTCTATCATGGGTTCCATCGTCACGGGCCTGGGCCTTGGGGTGATCGAGGGCCTGACCAAAGTGTTCTGGCCCGAAGCGTCCAACACCGTGGTCTTTATCATTATGGTCATCGTGCTGTTGCTGCGTCCGGCCGGTCTGTTTGGGAAGGAAAAATGAACCGTCAACTCATCGGCTATCTTCTGGCGGTGCTCGTGCTGGCGCTGCTGCCGGCGCTGGGCGCCTATCCGATCTTCGTCATGAAGGTCATGTGCTATGCGCTGTTCGCCTGCGCGTTCAACCTGCTGCTGGGCTATACGGGGCTGCTGTCCTTCGGGCACGCGGCGTTCCTGGGCGGGGCGGCCTATTCGGCCGGCCACGCAATGGCGGTGTGGGGCTGGTCGACCGCGCTGGGGCTGCTCTTCGGCACGGCGGTGGCCGCGCTGATGGGGCTGGTGATGGGCCTGCTGGCCATCCGGCGCAGCGGCATCTATTTCGCAATGATCACGCTGGCGATGGCGCAAATGGTGTTCTTCTTCTTTCTGCAGGCGCCGTTCACGCACGGCGAGGACGGTTTGCAGGGGATACCGCGCGGCACGCTGCTGGGGCTGGATCTGGCGCAGGACATCAATCTGTACTATGTGGTGATGGCGATCTTCGTGTTCGGCTATGCGCTGTGCTGGAGGACGATCAATTCGCCCTTCGGGCAGGTGCTGAAGGCGCTGCGCGAGAACGAGCCTCGCACGATTTCGCTGGGCTACAACGTGGACAACTTCAAGCTGCTGGCTTTTGTGCTGTCGGCGGCGCTGGCCGGCCTGGCCGGGGCGACCAAGGCGCTGGTGTTCGTGTCGGCGACTTTGTCGGACGCGACGTGGCAGATGTCCGGGATGGTGATCCTGATGACGCTGATCGGCGGGATGGGGACGTTCACAGGGCCGGTGCTGGGGGCGTTCATCGTGGTGATGCTGGAGAACAAGGTGGGCGAGTTCGGGCGCTTCCTGAGCCATGCGACGGGTGTGCAGTGGTTCCAGGTGTTGGGGGAATCGGTGACTATCGTTATCGGGCTGATCTTCATTATCTGCGTGATGGCGTTCCGGCGCGGGATTGTCGGGGAACTCATTCATCGGTACAAGAAGGCTTGATGCGAGTTTTTGTTTACGCGTAACGGTATGGAAGGGGCGCCTGTTTTTGCAGGCGCTCTTTTTTTGTGGGCGAGGTTTTGGGGTGGCTCGGCACATTGCCAATGCCATACCTGGCATCCTTAAGTGCCGTTGACGTATCACGCCGGCGTCACGTCATTGGGGGTGTGCGGCATATTGCTGATGTCGTCAGGTTTCTTAGGTGCTGCGGCGTGCTTGCCCATGTCGTCCGGTTCTTAAGCGGCGCGTCTGGCGGGCCAGGGCCGTGCTCCCATCGCGGCGGCCCTTCGGGCTTCCCTTGTCCCGGCTCTCCAGCGGGGGACGGACGCGAACTCATGACTCAAGCAGCCCCCGGCTGCTTGAGTCATTCAGACAGCGCGTCCTCTTACGCCCCCGCTTCCAAACCGGGCCTGCGGCTTGCTCAAAGGTCGCGCGGCCCTGGCCCGCCAGACACGCCTTGAAGAGTGGGCATGCGCGGGGTGAAGGCGCCTGCGAAGAGCGTAGTTGAACTTGGGTGGCTACGATTTTTAGCGCCTGCGGGGTGAAAAATCCTTCAAACAGCCTGCGAGTCCGCCCTCTTGCGCCCCTCGCTTCCAAGCCAGGCCTGCGGCTTGCTCAAAGGTCGCCCAGCCCTGGCCCGCCAGACGCGCCTTGAAGAGTGGGCGCAGGCTGCGGAAAGAACTGCGCCGACGATCTCAACTAAAGAGATTGTCGGCGCATTTGCTATGCAGGTGGGCGGGCGGCGCCCTTTCAGGCGTCGGCGGTTTCTTTCTTGGTGTTGCCCAGGCCCAGGTAGCTTTCGATGACGCGGGGGTTGCCGCTGAGTTCCTTGGCTTTGCCTTCGAGGACGATTTCGCCTGTTTCCAGTACGTAGCCGTAGTCGGCGACTTGCAGGGCGGCGCGGGCGTTTTGTTCGACCAGCAGTATGGCGACGCCCGTGCTGCGCAGGCGGGAGATGATCTGGAAGATTTCGCGGACGATGCGTGGCGCCAGGCCCAGGCTGGGCTCGTCCAGCATCAGCAACTGGGGCTGAGCCATGAGGGCGCGGCCGACGGCCAGCATTTGGCGTTCGCCGCCGGACAGGGTGCCGGCCTGCTGGGCCTTGCGTTCGCGCAGCCTGGGGAACAGGTCGTAGACTTCGTTGATGGTTTCCTTCCAGCCGTGCTTGCCGGCGCGGTACAGGCGGAAGCCGCCCAGCAGCAGGTTGTCTTCGACGGACATGCTGCCGAAGAGCTCACGTCTTTCGGGTACCAGGGATATGCCGTCAGAGACGCGGCGTTCGACCTGCCAGGCGCCGATTTCGGAGCCCAGGTACTGGACGGAGCCGGAGCAGTTGCCGGTGGCCGGCAGGGAGCCCATGATGGAGTTCAGCAAGGTGGACTTGCCCGCCCCGTTGCCGCCGATGACGGTGACGATGCTGCCGCGGGTGACGGCGATGTTGGCGCCGACGACGGCGTTGACTTTGCCGTAGCGGGCCGACAGGTCGGTGACCTGCAGGATGGGATGCTTGGGCTTGTTGCCGCTACTCGTACTCATGCGATACCTCCCGCGCCGGCGGGGGAGCCGGTGTGGCCGGCGGCCGGCGGGTCGTCGAAATCGAAGTCGTCGTCGATGCCGCCCAGATAGGCTTCCAGCACGGCCGGATTGCGCTGGACGTCGGCCGGCAAGCCTTCGGCCAGCTTGGTGCCGAAGTCCATGACGACCAGGTGATCGGTAAGGTTCATCACAAAATCCATATCGTGCTCCACCAGCAGGATGCTCATGCCTTCCTGGCGAAGCTGATCCAGG
Organism: Burkholderiaceae bacterium; assembly: GCA_049646585.1. Classification (GTDB taxonomy): domain Bacteria; phylum Pseudomonadota; class Gammaproteobacteria; order Burkholderiales; family Burkholderiaceae_B. Next base: position 7,287 of record JBARWC010000169.1, read on the forward strand.
ACGCCGGCCAGTTCCTGCTTCTCTTTATAGCGCAGGCCCGCGGCCGGTTCGTCCAGCAGCAGCAGGACGGGGTCGGCGGCCAGGGCACGCGCGATTTCCAGTATGCGCTGCTGGCCCAGGGCAAGGTTGCCGGCCTGTTCGTACAGGTAGTCGCCCAGCCCGACGCGCTGCAGTTGCTTGGCTGCTTCGTGCAGAAGCTCGGCCTCGTCGCGGCGCTCGGTGCGCAGGGCCGCGGACAGGACGCCCACTTTGTTGCGCAGGTGCGCGCCCAGGGCGACGTTTTCAAGCACGGTCATGGTGGGCAGCAGTTGCACGTGCTGGAAGGTGCGCCCGACGCCCAGGCGGGCGATTTCGCGCGCGGGCAGGACGTCCAGCCTTTCGCCCAGGAAGCGGACTTTTCCGCGTGTGGCGGGCAAGACGCCGGTGATGAGGTTGAAGGTAGTGCTTTTGCCGGCGCCGTTGGGGCCGATCAAACCCATGATTTCACCGGCATTGAGCGAAAAGCTGATGTCGTTCACGGCGACCAGGCCGCCGAATTCCTTGCGTATGGAATCGACTTCCAGCACCAGCGAGCCCTTGGGCGGCCTGGCCCGCTGCGGCAGGTCGGGGGCCGTGGGCGGAGGCGCGATGCGCCGGCGCTCGGACTTGCCGGTCAGCGCCTGCCACCACGACTGCAATATGGGCCAAACGCCGTCGCGCGCATACTGCAGCACCAGTATCATCAGAACGCCGAAGACGATGAGCTCGAAATTGGAAGTAGTGTCCAGGATTTTGGGCAGGACGTTCTGCAACTGGTCTTTCAGGGTAAGGATAAGCCCGGAACCAAGCACGGCGCCCCATACGCTGCCCGCGCCGCCAACCACCGCCATGAACAAGTATTCGATGCCGTAGTTCAGGCCGAAGGGGCTGGGGCTGACGGCGCGCTGCATGTGCGCGTACAACCAGCCTGAAACGCAGGCCAGCAAGGCTGCGTAGACGAAGATGATGACTTTGTAGCGCGCCATGTCCACGCCGAAAGACTCGGCCATGCCGCCGCCGCTTTTCAGGGCGCGTATGGCGCGGCCGGGACGGGAATCCAGCAGGTTGCGGGTCGCCAGCATGGACAGCAGGACGATGATCCAGATGAGGTAGTAGATGTGGCGGCCCTTGCCCAACGAAAAGCCGAAGAGCTCGATGGGCGCGATGCCGGCGATGCCGTCGTACTGGCCCAGGAAATCAAGGTTGCCGAACAGGTAGTACAGCGACAGGCACCAGGCTATGGTGCCCAGCGGCAGGTAATGCCCGGACAACCGCAGCGTGATGGCGCCCAGCACGTAGGCCACCAGGAAGGTCAGCGCCAGGCCGACCAGCAGCGCCGCCCAGGGCGACCAGCCCACGGCGGTGGTGAGCCAGGCGGTGGCGTAGGCGCCTATGCCGACGAAGGCGGCCTGCCCGAACGAGGTCAGGCCGCCGATGCCGGTCAGCAGGACCAGCCCGAGCACGACCAGGCTGGACAGCCCGATGTAATTGAGATGCGTGATCCAGAACTCGGGCGTGCCCGGGAACAGGGGCAGGCCGGCCAGGACCAACAGGACGACGACGAGCAATAAACGATTCATCTGCTTACTCCTCTTCGTCGGTATGGGCCATACCGAAGGAACGCCAGAGCAGCACGGGGATGATCAGCGTAAACACAATGACCTCTTTGTAGGCGCTGGCCCAGAACGATGAAAAGGCTTCGAGTATGCCCACGAAAAGGGCTCCGCCGGCGGCGATGGGATAGCTGATGAGCCCGCCGAAGATGGCGGCCACAAAGCCCTTCAGGCCGATCAGGAAGCCGGTGTCGTAATAAATGGTGGTGACGGGCGCGATTAGCATGCCCGACAAGGCGCCGATGGCGGCCGCCAGGGTGAAGGTCAGGCTGCCCGACATATTGGTGCTGATGCCGACCAGGCGCGCGCCGCGCCGGTTGACGGCGGTGGCGCGCAGGGCGCGGCCATACAGCGTTTTACCGAAGAACAGCCAAAGGCCCACGATGAGCAAGGCGCAAGTGCCCAGCACGAAAAAGGTTTGCGCCGACCAATTGACCGCACCCAATTGCACTTCGCCCTCCATGAAGGGCGGCGTGCGCCAGCCTTCGGCGCCGAAGAAGACCAGGGCCAGCCCGGTCAGTGCAAAGTGGACCGCCACCGAAATAATCAGCAGGACGAGCACGCTGGCCTCGGCGATGGGCTGATACACCAGACGATACAGCATGGGGCCCAGCGGCACGACCAGGGCCATGGAAAACAGGACGTTGATCCACAGTGAGGTGTCCTTGCTGACGATATAGGGCGCCAGCAGATAGAGCACCAGTGGCAGCAGCAAAGACCAGGCGAAGGTCTTGCCCATGCCGTTCCAATTGCTGTGGCGCAATGCCGCGATAAGTTCGACCGCAAAGACCATTGCGCCGACGATCAGCAGCAGATTGACGGTTCCCGGAATGCGCCCGTTCACCATGAAGGCGAGTGTCAGTGCGCCAAAGGCGACGAATTCGCCCTGCGGTATGAAGATGACACGGGTGACCACGAACACCAGCACCAGCGCCAGGCCCAACAGCGCATAGATGGCGCCGTTCAAGACGCCATCCTGCAGCAGTATGAGTACTATTGTTGTATCCATTTCCGGAAAGCCAAGAAGTCGGGGCGCAAGAAACGCCTTGCGCCCCTACAACGAATCGATGCGGGGCGCAGGCCTGCGACGCGTGATCGAAACGCGGCGCGGGCATGCGGCACCCAGGGTATTACAGATCAGGCTGGTACGTCCATTTGCCGTTCACCACCTTGACGATGACGCGCGCGCGCTTGTCGAAGCCGGCGTGATCGGTGGACGACATGGTGAACACCCCTTGCGAGGCCGGCAGGTCTTTGATCTGCTCGATGGCATCGCGCAAGGCCTTGCGGAACTCGGCGGTGCCCGGCTTGGCGCCTGTTTTCAAGGCGTGGGGAACAGCCGTGGAAACCAGCAAGCCGGCATCCCACATATGGCCGCCGAAGGTATTGATGGTGCCCGCGCCGTACTTGGCTTCGTACTTGGTCTTGTATTCGAGCGCGCTCTTCTTGACCGGATTGCTATCGGGCAACTGGTCGGCCACCAGCAGCGGGCCGGCCGGCAGGATCATGTCGTTGCAATCTTTGCCGCAAACCCGCAGCACGTCGTTGTTGGCGGCGCCGTGCGTTTGATACATGATGCCCTTGTAGCCGCGGCTTTTCAGTTCGCGCTGGGGCAGAGCCACCGGCGTGCCGGAGCCGGCGACCAGAATGCCGTCGGGCTTGGCGGCGACCAGCTTCAGGGCCTGGCCCGTTACGCTGGTGTCGGTGCGGCCGTAGCGTTCGACCGCGACCATCTTGATGCCCTTGGCCTTGGCGGCCTCGGTCATGACGTTGAGCCAGCCTTCGCCGTAAGCGTCGGTGTAACCGATGAAGCCCAAGGTCTTGACGCCCTGCTTGGCCATGGCGTCGGCCAGCGCGCCGGCCATCAACTGGTCGTTCTGCGGCGTCTTGAACACCCATTGACGAGGCCCTTCGACGGGTTCGACGATCTTGGCGTTGGCGGCCACGCTGATCATGGGCGTCTTGGTTTCGCCCGCCACGTCGACCATGGCCAGCGAACCCGGCGTGACCGAGGTGCCGATCACGATATCGACGTTATCGTCGGTGATCAGCTTGCGCATGTTCTTGACGGCGACCGTGGTGTCGGTGCCGTCGTCCAGGACGATGTATTCGATTTTCTGGCCGGCGATTTCAGTGGGCAGCAAAGCAACGGTATTGCGCTCGGGGATGCCCAGCGAGGCGGCGGGGCCGGTGCTGGCGACGGTGATGCCGACCTTGATCTGGGCCGAAGCCATCAAGGGCATGGACATGGCGATTGCGCCGGCCAATACCGCAAGTCGAATTGACTGATTACTATTCATTGCTTGTCTCCATGGTAGACATGACATTCGCCGTCCCGGATTGTGGCGAAGCTAACGTTATACAAAAACTAGCCCGATATTGAAATAAACGTATCACTTTTAATCGGCAAAAAGCAATTACTTTGGGCCGCAACAGTTTAAAGTTCTAGCGATTATGACGGGTGATTGGAAATTATCGATAAAAACGGATACAAAGTCTTTTAGGGGATTCCCTGCATAGACAGCCTAAAAAATAGATATCAAGGCATGCCGGGGAACCACTTGCCTCGGGCAAAGTCGATTAACATGGTAGGTTGACACTTGCCTGCTTTTCTATAGGTGATGGATATGGACAAAATCGCAAAGACCGACGCCCAATGGCGTGCGGAACTGACCCCGGAAGAATACGCCGTAGCGCGCCGTAAAGGCACCGAGCGCCCCTTTACCGGCCGCTACTGGGATACCCGCGAACTCGGCATCTACCGCTGCGTCGGCTGCGGCACCCCGCTGTTCGCCTCCGACACCAAATTCGACGCCGGCTGCGGCTGGCCCAGCTACTTCGAGCCGCTGGACCCCGCCAATGTCCGGGAGGAGACCGATACCTCCCTGGGCATGGTGCGCACCGAGGTGCTGTGCAATGTCTGTGACTCCCACCTGGGTCATGTATTCCCCGACGGCCCTCCCCCCACCGGCCTGCGCTACTGCATCAATTCCGTTTCACTGAAGTTCGAGCCCGCTCCTAAATGAAGAAATTCCTGTTCGACCTGTTTCCGCTGATTCTGTTTTTCCTGGCGTTCAAGTTTTCCGACATCTTCACCGCGACAGCCGTCGCCATCGCCGCGGGCGTGGGCCAGTTCATCTGGCTCAAGGCCACGGGCAAGGCCATCGAAGCCACGCACTGGATCAACCTGAGCGTGATCGTGGTCTTCGGCGGCGCCACGCTGCTGTTCCATAACGATGCCTTCATCAAGTGGAAGCCGACGGTGCTGTACTGGCTGTTCGCCGGGATACTGGTGGGCGGCAAGCTGTTTTTCGGGCGCAACCTGATGCAGAAGCTGATGGGCTCGAAGGTGGACATGCCCGCCGCCATCTGGGACAAGCTCAACTACAGCTGGGCGGCATTTTTCACGCTGTCCGGCGCGCTGAACCTGTACGTGGCGTTTTCGGGCGTTTTCACCGAGGCGCAGTGGGTCAACTTCAAGGTATTCGGCCTGATGGCCCTACTGCTGCTGTTCGTGATCGCGCAATCGATATGGCTGGGCAGGCACATGAAGGAAGAACCGCCCCAGGCGGTAGCAGCCGGGGAACCAAAGGACGGCCCCTGATGTCTACAGATCGCATGAAGCTGCTGAAAGAGCGCCTGGAACCGCTGGCGCCCACTTATCTGGAAATCGTCGACGAATCGCACCTGCACGCGGGCCATGCCGGCAGCAAGGGCGGCGCCAGCCATTTCCGCCTGTTTATCTGGACCGAACAATTCCAGGGGCTGAACACCCTGGCACGGCATCGGCTTGTGTATGATCGCGTTCACGATTTGATGCCTTACCCCATCCACGCCTTGGCTATCATCGCCAAAACCCACCCTTAAAGGATTTACATGAAACGAGTTGCTGTATTTGCCGCCGCCTGCGCGATCGCCCTGCCCGTCTATGCGCAGACCGTCGCCACCGTGAACGGCCAGGCTATTTCCCAGGAAAAAATGGACCAGTTCGTGGCGCTGCTGGTCAAGCAAGGCGCGCAAGACACGCCCGAGCTGCGCACCCAGGTGAAGCAGGAAATGATCAACCGGACGGTGGCGGTGCAAGCCGCTGAAAAAGCGGGGATCGACAAACAGGCCGACGTAAAGCAGGAAATCGAACTGGCTCGCCAGGGCATCCTGGTTCGCGCGCTGATGGCCGACTATCTGAAGAAGAACCCGGTCACGGACGCGAAGATCCAGGCCGAGTACGACCAGATCAAGAAGGAACAGGCCGGCAAGCAGGAATACAAGCTGCGCCACATTCTGGTGAAGGATCAAAAAGCGGCCGAGGACCTGACCGCTTCGATCAAGGCCAAGAAGGTAACGTTTGAAGCGGCCGCCAAGAAGGATTCCCTGGATCCTGGCAGCGGCAAGAACGGCGGCGAGCTGGGCTGGGGCCCCGCCACCAACTATGTGCCCGAGTTTGCCGAGGCGGTGCAAAAGCTGAAGAAGGGCCAGATGACGGACAAGCCGGTGCAAACGCAATTCGGCTGGCACATCATCCAGGTCGAGGATTCGCGGGACGTGAAGTTCCCGGAATTGGCTGAAGTTAAGCCGCAGATCGAAGAGATGATGCGGCAGCAGCAGTTGTCGGAGTATCAGCAGAAGCTGCTGAAGGACGCGAAGATCAAGTAAACGAGGTATTGGGTGGAGCTGCGCTCCACCTTTGAATATCGCTGCGGCGTGCGGGGGCTTTGATGCTTCTGTAACGCCGTTTTTTTGTGCTGTCGGTTTTTTGGTGTCGGAAGCTGTGCTGCTAAGACGCCGCAGGTGGGCGGGTATGGCGCGGTCGGGCCCGTCCAGCGGTCGTGCCGCTACGCGACACGACTTCCCGCATCTGCCTCGTCCAGCCGGGCGGCGGCCGAACTCCCTCCGCTACGCTCCGGTCAAACAGCGGCCGCCGACCACCCCCGGCTTCCCTTCGTCAGCATGCGGCGCTTGCCGAAGGCCTCTCCCGCGCCATACCCGCCCACCTGCGGCTGCATGATAGCCAATTGAAGCAAGTACCCACTACGGTGGAGCTCATACCAATCGTGAGGTCTGTGTGCCTGAGCGCCGGACAGGCGGTTTCGCATGCGCCGCCCGATTGTGCGGAATCGAGGATGCAAGGACGCGCTGTTCGAGCGGGACGTTTTCGGACAGCCGGTGGCTGTCCGACCCGCGAGTTCGCGGACGCCTCGATTCCGTGCAATCGGGCGGGGAGTCATGGCTTGCCATGACCGCATGCGCTAGCCTGGCCGGGGCCCAGGCAGGCGGGCCGGGTTAAGAACCCAAGCAGTCGCTCAGGCAGACGGGCCGAGGCAAGAACCCAAGCACCCGGGAGTGTCAGTTTTTTTGTGTTCAGGCAGTTGGTGTTAATCATTGGTCTGCCTATTCTTCATCCTGCTCAGTGTCTTTGATGCGATGAGCATGCGTGAATCGATCCTCGTACAGGATAGCAAAC
>JBARWC010000170.1:0-27562 GCA_049646585.1 Burkholderiaceae bacterium
GCGCCGGATCGGGCGGTGGCGGCCTTTTCTTCCCTGGCCGGTGCAATGTTTTGCGCTGGCGCTCGTCCTGGTGTTGCTGGTGCCGGCCGCGTGGCGCGTCATGAAGCCGGGTCACGCGGTGGCGGCCGATTCCATGCGCGCCGATCCGGAGCAGGCCTGGCGCAATGCCATCGCCGGGTCCATCCATGGGCGTCTGATCCACGGCTTTCAGGGCACGCGCGCATTGCTGGAAGCCCTCTACGATCTGCCGGTCAATGCGGGCGGGTGGCGATTGCTGCAGGCGGAGTGCGCTCCGAATGGAACGCGATGGCGATGCCGGGCGCGCTATGAAAGGCGGCAAACAGGGGCCAGCAATCAAAGCCTGATGGACAGCAGCCGGGCGGGGTGGACGTTGGAGTTTGCTTCGCTGGAGCAGGCCGAAGCCGCTTGGGAAACTCCTGCGGGCGGCGTACCGCTTGCTCATCAGCGGCTGGCGGATGGCAAAGAGAATGAGCGCCGCTTCGTCAGCGCCTTGCAGGGCGTGCAGGGTGGTTTCGCCCAACTGCGGGTAGGCAAGGCGCTGCCTCTGCCGGTATCGGCGCCGCTGGACGGGCAGGGCAGGCCGATTGCGCGTCCGGCGCATCTGCCCGCTTATGCATCGCGGCCCGTGCAAGTCATCGGACCCCTGCGTTCGGCCGGCTTGCTGCTCCCTCATCTTTCATCCGTCGCATGGAACAAGGCCGTGCTGACCCTGCGCGAGCTGAAGACGCCGGGGGCGCGCGACAGCGGCCTGACCCTGACTTTGCAAGGAGTGCTGTATGAAACTGAAAATCCCGCTGCGTCCTGAGCTCTTCATCCTGGCGGGTGTGCTGTGGTTTGCGCCCGGCGTAGCGCAGGAGCTTGCGGTCGGTGACAGCGCCTCCATGGATATGTCGGTGCGCGAACTGATGCGCCTGGACGCGGACCTGGCCTTGACGCAATTGAAGGGCCGCATGAGCCGTGAGGGCATGGCCACCGAAGCCGCGCAAGTGGGCGCGGCCTCGGCCGCAGGCGGGGCGCTGAAGCTGGTGGCGATCTACGGCGTGGGCCGCAAGCTGCTTGCCGAGGTCATGATAGGCACCCGTCCTTACGTCTATCTGCATGGCAAGGCGCTGGCGGTGGGCGCCAAGGCCGGGCCGGCCGAATACCTGTTGCGCGGGATTTCCGGTTCCTGCGTACACCTGGAGCGTCAGCAAGAGGCCCACACCTTGTGTCTGCATCCCGGCTTGTGGGCGGCCAAGCCATGACGCCGTTTTCGCCCTGGCGGCGCGCATCGGCCAGGCTCGACATGCGCGAACCGACCCCGCGTTTCGATGCGACCGCGGCGGTTCATATTTCTCATGCGGATGAATTGGCCGCGATGACGCCGCGCTTTGTGCGCTCATTAAGCACGCAGTTCGACGTCGACGGCCTGGCCGGGCGCATGGCGCCGGTCCTGCTCGACGACGGCGCGGTGGCCCTGTTTTCCCTTGCCGAGCATGTGGGCGGCGACCAGGCCGACGAACTGGCCCGCCGCGTCGTCCACCGAGGGTACCGGCTGGCCAGTCCCGCCCGCTATGTGCTGGCGGCGCCTTTGCTGCTGGCGATCGCGCGCGGCCAGCTTACCGCCCGGTCTCTGTCGGGCACGCCCGGTGTTCGGGCGGAGCAGTCCAAGATCGCGTTGGCCGATGCGTTTCAGGATTTGCTGGAGTGGGGCGTCAGGCACGGTGCCAGCGACATTCATCTGAATGTGCATCTGCGCGAAGCCGAGTCCGAAGTGAAATACACGGTCCTGGGGCGCTATCTGGCTCCTGAACGCTTTCGCCGCATGCCCACCAGTACCTTGGTCGACATGCTGTCGGTGGCCTGGATGGACATACGCGGCGGCAACGGCGCGGTGTTCGATCCGTCCATCGAGCAGCAGGGCGGCATGACCCGCCAGGTCGACGGCAAAACCGTCATGCTGCGCTGGTCGTCGCTGGCGGCCGATGCGGGCCCCAGCATCTGCCTGCGCATGCTGCTGCGCGATCCCGCGGCGCCGCCGCCCGCCTTGGATGCCCTGGGCTACCTGCCCGAACAGATCGAGCAAATAGACCGCGCCATGCTGTCCGAAAGCGGTGCGGTGGTATTCGCCGGCGCGGTCGGCTCGGGCAAGTCCACCAGCCTCGCCGCCCTGATTGCCCGTCTGTCGCCGCAGCGCAAGGTTGTCACCATAGAGGACCCTGTCGAATACATTATTCCGTCCGCCATCCAGAATACGGTCGTGCGCAATCTGGATGCGGTCGCGCATGACGCTTATTCCGCCAAGCTCAGGGCGCTCAAGCGCTCCGCCATGAACGATGTCCTGCTGGGGGAAATCCGCGACGCCGAAACCGGCAGGGCCTTCATGGATCTGGCCGGGTCGGGCGTCAATGTCTATACCACGGTGCATGCGCCCTCGGCCGCCTTGATTCCTCAAAGACTTGCATCCGATTTCATCGGCGTGACGCGCGACTTTCTCGCCACGCCGGGCATGTTCAAGCTGCTGGTGTTCCAGGCTCTGCTGCCGTCCTTGTGCACGCAATGCGGCTTGCCCATTGCGCATCTGCTCGACGGGCCGCTTGCTGCGGGCGGCGGGCATCGCGATGGTGCTGGTTGGGAACGTTGGCTGGAATCCCTGCAGGATTTGTATCCGGATGGCGCCGGCTCGTGGCGCATACGAAATCCGCAAGGCTGCGCGGCATGCAAGAGGGAAGGCCTGCCTGAGTTGAACGGCTATGCTGGGCGCACGGTGGCCGCCGAAATCATCGAACCGGACTTCGGCCCCGAATCCGGTTTGTCGGCACAGGATTGCGCCATGCGCAAGGCGGCCCAGGGTCGCGTTGATCCGCGCGACGTCGAAGCGCGCTTTCAGGCGTTTGAAACCCAGCGCTTGCGGCGCCATGCCCAAGCGGGGCGGGACGGCCGGCATGTCAGATTGCGGGGGGTGCCATGAACATCCGGGGCCGACATGTGCGCGACACGGGGCTGTGGCTGCCTTGGCTGTCGCAACTGGACGCCTGGCGCTTCCGGGCGGCCCGCGCCGATTACTACGATTACCTGTCCGTGCTCTTGCAAGGCGTGCAGGGCGGCAAGACGCTCAAGGAAATCTTCGAGTCCGACGCACGTCGCCATGGCGGCGGTTCCGTGCGGGGGCGCTTGTCGCAGCGCTGGCTGGTCGCCTACCAGGCCTCGGGCGGAGACCTGTACGCCACCTGGTCGGGCAGTTTCCCACCGCTTGAACTGGGCCTGATACGGGCCGCCCAGGCCTTGGGCAACACGGCCTTGATCCGGACCCTGGCGGAATTGTCGTCAGTGCTTGCTCTGCTGCACCAGACCCGCGGCATACTCGCTTCCAGCCTGTGGGCGGGTGGCCTGGCCTTGCTGGCCGTTTTCGCCATGCTGCTGGCGATTCCGGGGTTTACCGTGCCCAGCCTGCTGCAAACCTTTTCCTCCGTCCCCGCTGCGTATTACGGCCGACTGACCCAGGCGCTGCTGCGCTGCGCCGAGCTTGTCCAGGCGCATTGGCCGTTCATGGCCGTATTGATGGCGGGAAGCGCGGGGCTGATCCCATGGTCCTTGCCGCATGCGTCGGGGCCGTTGCGACGCTGGCTGGATCGCCGCGCCGTATGGCGCATCTATCGCTATATCCAGGCCCTGCGCCTGTTTAGTCTGCTGACCATATTGTTGGGGCGCGGCGCGGCTGGTGCCATCCAGCTAAGGACGGCCCTGTTTCTGCTCAAGGGCGGCGCTTCGGCCTGGCAGGAGTCGCAGGTCGAGGCCATGCTGGCCCGCATCGATGCGGGTATGGCGGGCGCCGAAACCTTTGATACTGGCCTGCTCGATCCCGAGCAGTTCTGGTTCTTGAGCGACATGGTGACGGCGCGCGGCCTGCATGCGGGGCTTGAGCTTGCGGCCGGGCGCCTGCGCACGCACGTGCTGGAAACGGTGGCGCGGCAGGCGCTGGCCTTGCGCTGGGCGCTGCTGCTGGGCAGCCTGCTCTGCCTGCTGGGGTTGGCGGCCTGGCATTACGCCGTCATCGATGAACTGCGCCGCTCGCTCATGCTTTTTCACGCCAGCCAATAGTGGCCGGCCCATTTCCCAAAAGGAGTGCTCATGTCCACAGCCATCAATCAGTCGCAAGAAGGATTTTCGCTTATCGAGGTCTCCATCGTCACGGCCATAGTCTTGCTGCTGGCCATCATCGGCGTGCCGGCCATAGGCGGTTATGTGGTGGAAAACAAGGTGCCCAAGGTGGGCGAGGAACTGGCGCGTTTCATCTTGCAGGCCAAGGTCAATGCGCCCAACGGTTCGGCAACCCCCTATGCAGGCATCCATACCTCCAACTTCGCCAACCAGGTCCGCGATTCCAGCGTGTTCTCGGTGTCGGGCGCGGATTCCTCGCTGAAGGTGTTGCATGGCCTGGGTAGCGACGGTCAGGTAAGCGTGGCGGAAGAGGCCGCCGGGTCGGGGTTCTCCATTACCTTGTCCAAGGTCCACGATGCGGCTTGCCCATCCATTGCGTCCGTCATGCAAAGGGTGTCGGACGTCATCACGGTCGCGGCTGAAGGGCGGACGGCGGCAACGGTAAAGGACGACAACATTCATTACAGCGCCCTGACGGCGGAATCCAGCTGCGCCAAGGGCAATGTGAACACCTTCGTCTTCACCGCCAGTTGAGGCCGCTTGTGACGGCGCACGCGCAGCGGGGCTACGCCCTGCTTGAGCTTCTTGCCGCTACGCTGCTGATGACCCTGCTGGCCGTCTGGGGGGCCAATGCCTTGGTCAACGTCATGAACGACGCCAGGGCGCGGGACGGCGCGGTCTGGATGCTGTCGCTGCGGCAGGCCGCCCAGGGCTATCTGGAGCGTTATGCGCAGACGCTGGCGGACGCGCAGGACCCGCAAGCGCTGGCCGGGCGGGGCTATGCGGATTGGGCCGCGCCTACCTTGGCGGAACTCAAGGCCGATGCACTGTTGTCGGCCGGTTTTCCGGAGCGGGCCGCGATAGGCGGCGCCACGCTGCGCGTGTTGCGCCAGGGCGTCTGCCCGGGGCCGGATTGCCGCGTGCAGGCGCTGGTGCATGGCAACAGCCCGCTGCGCCATCGAAATACGGATCAAGTGGATGCCCAGGGTGTGGCCCACTTCCTGATGGCCGCTCAGGGCATGGGCGGCTGGGTCGCGCCCACCCAGCCGCTATGGCTAAGGGGCGCGGCCTTCGCCTTCCCCAATCCTTCTTGGCCGGGGCCGGCGCTGCCCGTGGGCACCGTCGCCATGGCCGTCACCGCCGAACAATTGGGCGCGCTCGATTTCCTGCGCGTGGGCGATGCGCGTGATCCGGATTTTCAGGGGCGGGCCAGCATCCGGGGCGATTTGCTCGCCGGCGCGGACCTGCTGGTCGACGGCTACTTGCGCCTGGAAGCACAGGTGAACGCCTTCGCGCCTTGCGGGCAAGGGCAGGACGGCGCCATCGCGCGCGAAGCCGGGCATGGCGGCTTGCTGGCCTGCCGCGACGGAAGCTGGCGCTCGGTCAGCCGGGGCGGTGCCGGCGGCTTTTCCACCAATCAGTTGCGCGGCTGCGCCAACAGCAAGGGTACGTCCACCGCCAATCCCGTCACGGGAAGCTGCTCTTGCCCCGCCGGCTCGGCCATGGTGCAGATATCGGACAGCGGGCCGCAAAGCCCCCCGGAAGGGCGCACGGTGGGCTATCTGTGCCTGGATTGAACGCCGGCGCTTGGCGGTTTCGCCAAAACACCCTCTATAATCAGCGGTTACCCAATAAATTAGCGTTTTTCTGCAATGAAAACCTCCGAGATACGTCAAAAATTCCTGTCTTTCTTCGAATCGAAAGGCCATCAGGTCGTGGCTTCGTCATCCCTGGTTCCAGGCAACGACCCCACTCTGCTGTTCACCAATTCGGGCATGGTGCAGTTCAAGGACGTATTCACGGGCAAGGAAACCCGGCCGTACAAGCGCGCCACTTCGTCGCAGCGCTGCGTGCGTGCGGGCGGCAAGCACAACGACCTTGAAAACGTCGGCTACACGGCGCGCCACCACACCTTCTTCGAGATGCTGGGCAACTTCAGCTTCGGCGATTATTTCAAGCGCGAAGCCATACGCAATGCCTGGGATCTGCTGACCACGGTCTACAAGCTGCCGGCCGAAAAACTATGGGTCACCGTCTACCACGAAGACGACGAAGCCTACGATATCTGGGCCAAGGAAATCGGCGTGCCCGCCGAGCGCATCGTGCGCATCGGCGACAACAAGGGCGCGCGCTATGCATCGGACAATTTCTGGCAGATGGCCGATACCGGGCCCTGCGGACCGTGTTCCGAAATCTTCTACGACCACGGCCCGGAAATCTGGGGCGGCCCTCCGGGGTCCCCCGAAGAGGACGGCGATCGCTACATCGAGATCTGGAACCTGGTGTTCATGCAGTTCGAGCGCGACGCCGAAGGCAACATGCCTTTGCTGCCCAAGCCCTGCGTGGACACCGGCATGGGCCTGGAGCGCATCGCCGCCGTGCTGCAGCACGTGCACTCCAATTACGAGATCGACTTGTTCCAGGCCCTGATCAAGGCGGCGGCGCGTGAAACCGGCGTGCGGGACCTGGACAATAATTCGCTGAAGGTCATCGCCGATCACATCCGCGCCTGCAGCTTCCTTATCGTGGACGGCGTCATTCCCAGCAACGAAGGCCGCGGCTACGTGCTGCGCCGCATTGTGCGCCGCGCTTTACGCCATGGCCACAAGCTGGGCCAGTCCGGCGTCTTCTTCTATCGCCTGGTGGCCGACCTGGTTGCCGAGATGGGGCATGCCTATCCGGAACTCGTGGCCCAGCAGGCCAGGGTGGAACAGGTGCTGCGCCAGGAAGAGGAACGCTTCCGGGAAACGCTGGAACACGGCATGAAGATACTGGATTCGGCCCTGGCGGCCGTTCCGGAAAACGGCGTGCTCGACGGCCAGACCCTGTTCACGCTGTATGACACCTACGGTTTTCCGGTGGACCTGACCGCCGACATCTGCCGCGAGCGCAAGGTCCAGGTCGACCTGGCGGGCTTCGAGGTGGCCATGGGCCATCAACGCGAGCAGGCCCGCGCCGCCGGCAAGTTCAAGGCCGCCGAAGGCCTGTCCTACAGCGGCGTGGAAACTCGCTTCGAAGGCTACGAGCATCTGGAAAGCCAGGGCCGGGTCACGGCCTTGTACGTCGACGGCACGTCGGTGCCTTCCATCACAGCCGGCCAGCAGGCCATCGTGGTGCTGGACGCCACGCCTTTCTATGCGGAGTCCGGCGGCCAGGTGGGCGATGCCGGCCTGTTGACTGCGGGCGGCGCTCGCTTCCAGGTGGAAGACACTCAAAAAATCCAGAGCGGCGTCTTCGGCCATCACGGCCAGTTGCAGGAAGGGGCCTTGGCCGTCGGTGACACGGTGCAGGCGCAGGTGGATGCGGCGCGGCGCGGGCGCACTGTGCGCAATCACTCGGCCACCCACCTCATGCACAAGGCTTTGCGCCAGGTCCTGGGCAGCCATGTGCAGCAGCGCGGCTCCCTGGTGGATGCCGACAAGACACGTTTCGACTTCGCGCATGACGCACCCATGACGGACAAGCAGATCGCCGAGGTCGAGCGCATCGTCAATTCCGAAGTACTGGCCAACCATGCCACCCAGGCCCAGGTCATGGCCTACGACGAGGCCGTCCAGGGCGGCGCCATGGCTTTGTTCGGCGAAAAATACGGCGACACGGTACGGGTGCTGGACATCGGCTTTTCGCGTGAACTGTGCGGCGGCACCCACGTTGAACGCACCGGCGACATAGGCCTGTTCAAGATCACTTCGGAAGGCGGCGTCGCGGCCGGCGTGCGTCGCGTCGAGGCCATCACCGGCGAGAATGCGGTGGACTGGGCCCAGCAGACCAATGCCACGCTGCTGCGCGCGGCCGGCCTGCTCAAGACCCAGCCGGCCGAACTGGCCGAGCGTATTGCGCTGATGCAAGGGCAGGTCAAGCATCTGGAACGCGACCTGGATCAGCTCAAGAGCAAATTGGCGGCGTCGGCGGGCAATGACCTGGCCGGCAAGGCGGTTGCCCTGGCGGGCGACGCCAAGTTGCTGGTGGCCAATGTCAGCGGCACCGATCCCAAGGCCTTGCGCGGCATGGTGGATCAGTTGAAGGACAAGCTGAAATCCGCCGTCGTCTTGCTGGCGACGGTGGCCGACGACAAGATCAGCCTGGTCGCCGGCGTAACCGCCGACCTGGCCGGCAAGGTCAAGGCCGGTGATCTGGTCGGCATGGTTGCCGCCCAGGTTGGGGGCAAGGGCGGCGGCCGGCCCGACATGGCCATGGGCGGCGGCAGCGACGTTTCCGCCCTGGCGGGCGCCGTGTCCAGCGTCGAAGCCTGGGTGCGCGAGCGCCTGGCCTGAGGCGGCCGAACGCGCTACGATGACAGGGTTTGCGGCAGCGCCACGCCTTCCGGGCGGCGCTGCCGTGTGGAATAGATCATGACCGATATCAGCAGTGCCACGCCACACGCCGACCTGGAAGTCGACGCCTCCGGGCTGAAATGCCCCTTGCCCATTTTGCGCGCCAAGAAAGCGCTGGCGCAGCTTGAAAGCGGGCAAGTGCTGAAAGTCGTCACCACCGACACCCATGCCGTGCAGGATTTCCAGGCTTTCGCCAAGCAGACCGGCAACACGCTGGAAGCGCAGATGGAGTCGGGAGCGGCGACGCTGCATTTTTTGCGGCGGCGGTGACAGGGCGGTGCGGGGCCAGGGCTGGCAAGCACGTTACGTTGTCTGTTTCATAGTTCGCTAGCCTTGCAGGGGCCCGCGCTTGGCTCCGGCGCCTTGTGGCCTTTGTGGCCGCTGTTGCTTTTACATGATGATTTAAGCGATATTTGGCAATTCGGTTTGCGAAGGCTAGCCGAAAAGTGCTAGAATCTTTTGTTTTTCACAACATTTTCAAAGGATTACCCCATGGTTGTGATTCGTCTAGCCCGTGGTGGCTCGAAGAAGCGTCCGTTTTACAACGTTGTAGCCGCCGACTCGCGCAATCGCCGCGACGGTCGTTTTATCGAGCGCGTGGGCTTTTACAACCCCGTTGCCAACGAAGGCCAGGAAAACCTGCGTCTTGCCATGGACCGTGTTCAGTACTGGGCCGACAACGGCGCGCAACTGTCGCCCGCGGTAAGCCGTCTGGTCAAAGAATTCTCTGCAAAAGCGGCAGCCTGATCGCTTCCGTCGTTTTCAGGTGAATACGCCAGCGGCTATGCAGGCCGACGCTCCCACTGATTTGGTGGAGCTTGGGCGCATCGTATCGGCTTATGGCGTGCGCGGCTGGATCAAGGTTCAGCCCCACTCGCAGGATGGCCAGGTATTGCTTGACGCAAAAACCTGGTGGTTGAAGGCGCCCGCCATGCCGGGCGCTCTTGCGTTGGACGCCGCCGCGAGCGCTGCCAGGCCGGCGCTGCGGGCCGGCGTCAAGAATAGCCGGCCACAGGGTTCGACCGTGGTGGCCGAGCTTGACCGCATCACGGACCGGGACCACGCCGAGACCTTCAAAGGGTATACGGTCTGGGTTCCGCGCGCCGATTTTCCCCTTGCCGCCGACGACGAATACTATTGGGTCGACCTTATCGGCTGCCGCCTGTTCGGCGAATCCGATGCCGGGCCGGCACTCATCGGCGCGGTCCTGGATGTCCTGGACAACGGCGCCCACGCCGTTTTGCGCGTGGGGCGGCTGGCCTTGGATGCCGATGGCAAGGAAATCGCCGTGCTCAACGACAAGGGCAGGCAGCTCGAGGTCCTGGTTCCCTTTGTGAGCGCCCACGTGCATGGCGTCGATCTCGATAATAAAAGACTGGACAGCAACTGGCCGGTTGAATTCTAGCCGGGGCCGGCTTGGGCCTGCGGCCGGATGGCCGCAATCCGCGTTCCGGCACAGACCATAAGGGCGGCTACGCCATGCGCTTCGATGTGATTTCGCTGTTTCCCGACATGTTCTCCGTCGTGCGCGACTTGGGCGTTACCGGTCGCGCCCATAAACAGAATCTTTGGTCGCTTGCCTTGTGGAATCCACGCGATTTCACGCATGACGTGCATCGCACGGTGGACGACCGCCCCTACGGTGGCGGGCCGGGCATGGTGATGATGGCCGAGCCGCTGGAGCAGGCCGTGAACGCGGCAAAGGCGGCGGCAAGCGCCGCCGACGCCCAGGCCGGGCGCGCCGCGGGCCGCGACATTCCAGTGGTGTTGATGAGCCCGACGGGCAAGCGCTTCGATCAGGCCGGCGCCCAGGCGCTTGCGCAAGGCGAGGGCGCCATACTGATCTGCGGGCGCTACGAAGGCGTGGACCAGCGCTTCATCGACCGCTGCGTCACCCATGAAGTCTCGATGGGGGATTTCGTGCTGTCGGGCGGCGAGATCGCCGCGCTGGCCATCATGGACAGCGTTGTACGCTTATTGCCGGGTGTGCTGAACGACGCCGAATCGGCCTTGCAGGATTCCTTCAATACCGCGCTGACCGGCCTGCTGGACAGTCCGCATTACACGCGGCCCGAGCAATACGAGGGCGTTTCGGTGCCAGCGGAGCTGATGTCCGGCCATCACGGCAACATCGCGCTGTGGCGGCGGCGCCAGTCACTGGCCCTGACCGCCGCCCGGCGGCCAGAACTGATCGAATCGGCCCGCGCAGCGGGCCTGCTGTCCAAGGCCGATGAAGCTTTCCTGAGGGAAATCAGGCCAGCTTAGCTAGCTGCTCGCGAACCTTGGTCAGCGTCTCGCCGAACTGCGCGACGCGCGCTTTTTCCTGTTCCACGACCGCCGCCGGCGCGCGTTCCACAAAGCTTGCATTCGATAGCTTGCCCTGGGCCTTGGCGATTTCCGTTTCCAGGCGCTGCACTTCCTTGCCCAGTCGCAGGCGTTCGGCCTCGACGTCGATCTCGACGTGCAGCATAAGCTGGGTCTGGCCGACGATCTGGACCGGTGCGCCCACGTCGGGCAGCTTCGCGACGATGTCCACGCCTTCCAGCTTGGCCAGGGCCGTCAGGTACATGGCATTGGCGGCCAGCACCTGCGCGTCGCCCTGGGCCACCAGGGGCACTTTTTGGGCGGGCGACAGGCTCATCTCGCCGCGTAGCGCCCGCACCGCTTCGATCTGGGCCTTCAGTTCGGCGACCTGGGCTTCGGCCTGTTCGTCGATGGCTTTCTCGTTGGCAACGGGGTAGGGCTGGATGCACAGGCTGGTTTCCTGGCCCGCCGCCCGCTTGCCCGCCACCACGGCCACTTTCTGCCAGAGCTCTTCAGTGATGTAGGGGATGATGGGGTGGGCCAGGCGCAGCACGGTCTCCAGCACGCGGATCAGCGTGCGGCGCGTACCCAACTGCTGGGCCGGCGTGCCGTTCTGGATCTGCACCTTGGCCAGTTCCACATACCAGTCGCAATATTCGTCCCAGACGAAGTGGTAGATGGCATTGGCGATGTTGTCGAAGCGGTAGTCGTCGAAGCCGCGCTCGACTTCGCTTTCCAGGCGCTGCAACTGGCTGACGATCCAGCGGTCGGCGAAAGACAGATCCGACTCGCCGGCTTGGGCATCCAGCGCATGTCCTTCGGTGTTCATCAGCACGAAACGACTGGCGTTCCAGAGCTTGTTGCAGAAGTTGCGGTAGCCCTCGCAGCGCTTCAGATCGAAGTTGATGTTGCGCCCCAGCGTTGCGTAGGCCGCCATGGTGAAGCGCAGCGCGTCGGTGCCGTAGGCCGGGAAACCGTTGGGGTAGTCCTTGGCGGTTTTCTTGCGGATGCTGGCCGCCTGCTTGGGGTTCATCAGGCCGCTGCTGCGTTTTTCCAGCAGCGCGTCCAGCCCTATGCCGTCGATGAGGTCCACGGGGTCTATGGTGTTGCCCTTGGACTTGCTCATTTTCTTGCCGTCCATGTCGCAAACCAGGCCGTGCACGTACACTGTCCGGAAGGGGACCTGGCCCGTCATGTGCATGCTCATCATGACCATGCGCGCGACCCAGAAGAAAATGATGTCGAAGCCGGTGACCAGCACACTGGAGGGCAGGTAGCGCGCCAGGTCGGGCGTTTCCTGCGGCCAGCCCAGGTCGGTGAAGGGCACCAGGGCGGACGAGAACCAGGTGTCCAGAACGTCCTGGTCGCGCGTCAGCGGGCCGGTGACGCCGGCCGCGTCGGCCTGCTTGCGCGCGTCGGCCTCGTTGCGCGCGACGAAGATGCGACCGTCCTCGGCATACCAGGCCGGAATCTGGTGGCCCCACCACAATTGGCGCGAAATGCACCAGTCCTGGATTTTCTCCAGCCACTGGTTATAGGTGGTGGTCCAGTTTTCCGGATAGAACTTGATGCGGCCGTCGGCCACCACGTCAAGCGCCACCTCGGTGATGCTTTTGCCGGGATGTCGCGTGCCGGCGGGCGCCGGCTTGCTCATGGCGACGAACCATTGGTCGGTCAGCATGGGCTCGATGACGGTGTTGGTGCGGTCGCCGCGCGGCACCATCAGTTTGTGCGGCTTGACGCTCTGCAGCGCGCCCTGGGCTTCCAGGTCGGCGACGATTTGCTTGCGCGCCTCAAAGCGGTCCAGGCCGCGGTAGGCGGCCGGCGCCTCGTCGGATATCTTGGCGTCCAGCGTCAGCACGCTGATCATGTCCAGGCCGTGGCGCTGGCCCACGGCGTAGTCGTTGAAGTCGTGGGCCGGGGTGACCTTGACCACGCCCGTGCCGAATTCGCGGTCGACGTAATCGTCGGCGATGACGGGGATCTGGCGGCCGACCAGCGGCAGGGTGACCGTGGCGCCTATCAGGTGGGCATAGCGTTCGTCTTCCGGGTGGACCATGACGGCCACGTCGCCCAGCATGGTTTCGGGCCGGGTGGTGGCCACGACCAAGTGGTCCAGGCCGCCCACCGGCGTGGCCAGCGGGTAGCGGATTTCCCACATGAAGCCGTCTTCTTCCTCGCTGACCACTTCCAGGTCGGACACGGCGGTGCCCAGCACCGGGTCCCAGTTGACCAGGCGTTTGCCGCGATAGATCAGCCCTTGCTCGTGCAGGCGCACAAAGGTTTCGACCACACCGCGCGAAAGGTTGTCGTCCATGGTGAAGTATTCGCGGTCCCAGTCGCAGGACGAACCCAGGCGGCGGAACTGCTCGGTAATGGCGCTGCCCGACTTCTGCTTCCATTCCCAGACCTTTTCCACGAATTTTTCACGGCCCAGGTCGTGGCGCGACACCTTTTGCGCATCCAGCTGGCGCTCGACCACGATCTGCGTGGCAATGCCGGCGTGGTCCGTGCCGGGCACGAATACGGTGTCGTCGCCGCGCATGCGGTGGTAGCGCACCAGGCCGTCCATGACGGTCTGGTTGAAGGCGTGTCCCATGTGCAGGGTGCCGGTGACGTTGGGCGGCGGGAACTGGATGGCGAAAGGCAGGCTTTCCCGCCCCGGGGTGGGCTCCACATGACGACCGCCCTTGAAGTAGCCGCGCTTCTCCCATTGCGCATACCAGCGCGACTCGATGTCTTGCGGTTCAAAGCTCTTGGAGAGTTGTTCGGGGTCGTTCACTGCGGGATTCGTGGTCATGGTGTAAAAAGTAAATGCGTGCGGCCGCGTAGCGGCGAAAGTCTGACTATATATGAAACGTGCAAGGCTTGCGTGACGCCCATAGTGCGGTGCCACGGCGGCGGGCGGTGCGTGCATGGGGCGCGAATCCGGCTATTTTATGATGGAGCTGCCTGTCATTGGCATGTTAAAATGCCCGGTTAACATAAACTTTGCCAAAGTTATTGTTTTCATTGATGGTTTTTTATTGACGGTTTTTGTTTTGGCACGCTCTTTTTAAGGGCGAAGGCCGCAGGGCCCGCCGCAAAGGCCGTTTTCGCAATCGCAGGTTTTTTTCTTTTGGCTGCGCCCGGCATGCCCCCAGGGGTGCCGACGCCGCGAAAAGCTTGAAGCCGCCATATATTCTTTGGATTCTACATGGCTATTGAACGCACTCTTTCCATTATCAAGCCCGACGCCGTCGCCAAGAACGTGATCGGCCAGATCGTCGCCCGCTTCGAAAAAGCGAACCTGAAGGTCATCGCCGCTTCCTTGAAGCAGCTTTCGCGCGCCGATGCCGAGCGCTTCTACGCCGTCCACAAAGAGCGCCCCTTCTTCAAGGATCTGGTCGACTTCATGGTTTCGGGTCCCGTGTTCGTGCAGGTCCTGGAAGGCGAAAACGCCATCCAGACCAACCGCGACCTGATGGGCGCCACCGATCCCAAGAAGGCTGAAGCCGGCACCATCCGCGCCGACTTCGCCGACAGCATCGACGCCAACGCCGTGCACGGTTCCGACGCCGCCGAAACGGCCGCCGTGGAAATCGCTTTCTTCTTCCCCGAAAGCAACATCCACAGCCGCTAATTTCCAGCAGACCTGCGATATTCATCGCGCCAACGACATGAACACCAACGAATCCGTAAATCTTCTGGGCCTGGATACCGCCGCGCTGACCGACTTGGTCGGGCAGTGGGGCGGCAAGCCCTTCCGAGCCAAGCAATTGCAGCGTTGGCTGCACCAGCGCGGCGTGGATTCGTTTGACGACATGACCGATCTGGCGCGTGAATTTCGCCAACAGCTGGCAGAGCACTGCTCGATTCACGCGCCCGCCGTGTCAATCGAACAGCGTTCCGCCGACGGCACCCGCAAATGGCTGTTCGACGTGGGCAAGAACAATGCCGTCGAGGCCGTCTTTATCCCCGAAGACGACCGCGGCACCTTGTGCATTTCCAGCCAGGCCGGCTGCACGGTGGCATGCCCGTTCTGCTCCACCGGCTATCAGGGTTTCAATCGCAACCTGACCACGGCCGAGATCATCGGCCAGCTCTGGTATGCAAAAAGGGCATTGCAAGCCGACCTGAAGGGCGCGCGCATCGGCGACGATGCCGTCGGGCCCGAACCCACGCGCGTCATCAGCAACGTGGTCATGATGGGCATGGGCGAACCCTTGCTCAATTATGACCAGGTCCTGGGTGCCTTGCGCCTCATGCTGGACGACAATGCCTATGGCCTGTCGCGCCGGCGGGTTACCGTCTCCACCTCGGGCGTCGTGCCCATGATGGACAGGCTGGGCCGCGATTGCCCGGTGGCGCTGGCCGTGTCCCTGCACGCGCCCAACGACGCGCTGCGCGACAAGCTCGTGCCGCTGAACCGCAAGCACCCGCTGGCCGAGCTGCTGGCCGCCTGCAACCGTTACCTCGAGCATGCGCCGCGCGACTTCATCACTTTCGAATACATCATGCTGGACGGGGTCAACGACAGCGACCAGCATGCCCGCGAATTGATTACTATTGCGGATCAGGTGCGCTGCAAGTTCAATCTGATTCCTTTCAATCCATTTCCGCAGTCCGGCCTGAAGCGTTCGCCGGCGTCGCGCGTGCGTCTGTTCGCGCAGCGCCTCATGGATGCGGGCGTGGTCACCACGGTACGCAAGACGCGCGGCGACGACATCGCCGCCGCTTGCGGGCAATTGGCGGGCGATGTAAAAGACCGCACGCGCATCAACGAACGGCTGCCCGATCGCGCGGTCATCGCCATCAAACAGGAGCGTGGATGAATCAACCATTACTGAAAGAGGCCCGGCCCGAACCCGAGGCCCAGGCGCAACCCAGCGGAGTCGGCGCCACGCTGCGCGGCCTGCGCGAGGCCAAGCGCCTTAGCCCCGCTGAAGTGTCCGCCAGGCTCAAGTTTTCCAGCCGGCAGCTTGAAGCCCTGGAAACCGAACAATGGGACCGCCTGCCCACCGGCATGTCGCTGCGCGGCTTCGTCAAGAACTACGCGCGCTACGTTGAAGCCGACGTCGACGCCTTGCTGGTCATGCTCGACAACCAGGTCGGGCCTACCTCCGCGCGTCCCATCGCGGTCTCCAACAGCGCCCACTCCTTGGGGCCGACCGATCTTCCCATACAAGGCGAACCCGTCCACCGGCCCTGGGGCTGGCTGATCATCATCCTGATACTCTTGTTCGTCGCCGGCTTCTACGCCATCGAGCGCGGTTGGGTGCCCGATTCGTGGCTGGTGTTCGATTGGCTCAAATCCCTGAAAAAATGACCCAAAATTCAGACCGCAAGCCGGTCGACGGTCCGTTGTCCGTCGGCGCCGCCCCTCGGCGCCCCACGCGGGCGGCCGTCGTGCGCTGGGGTGGTCGCGCGGTACAGGTGGGCGGCAACGCCCCGGTTGTCGTGCAGTCCATGACCAATACCGATACGGCCGACGCCATCGCCACAGCCTTGCAGGTCAAGGAACTGGCCCTGGCCGGCTCCGAGCTCGTGCGCATCACCGTCAACACCCCCGAGGCCGCCCGGGAAGTGCCCGCCATTCGCGAGCAACTGGACCGCATGAATATCGACGTCCCGCTGGTCGGCGACTTCCATTACAACGGCCACAAGCTGCTGGGGCAGTTTCCCGAATGCGCCCAGGCCTTGTCCAAGTACCGCATCAACCCCGGCAATATGGGCGGGGGCAAGAAGCGCGATGATAATTTCGCCCAGATGATAGAAGTGGCCTGCCGCTACGACAAGCCGGTGCGCATAGGCGTGAACTGGGGCAGCCTGGATCACGAGCTTATGGCGCGCATGATGGACGAGAACAGCCGGCGGGCGCAGCCCTGGACGGCGCAGGCCGTCATGCGCGACGCCCTGGTCGTTTCGGCCATCAGCAATGCGCAGCGCGCCGAAGAGCTGGGCCAGTCGCCCAACGCCATCGTGCTGTCCTGCAAGGTCAGCCATGTGCAGGACCTGATCACCGTCTATAAAGACCTGTCCGCGCGCTGCGACTACCCCTTGCACCTGGGCCTGACCGAGGCCGGCATGGGCAGCAAGGGCATCGTGGCATCGACCGCCGCCTTGTCCGTGCTGCTGCAGCAGGGCATAGGCGACACCATACGCATCTCGCTCACCCCCGAGCCCGGCGGGGACCGCCGCCGCGAAGTCGTCGTGGCCCAGGAAATCCTGCAGACCATGGGCTTGCGCGCCTTCACCCCCATGGTGGTGGCCTGCCCCGGCTGCGGCCGCACCAGCAGCACGGTGTTCCAGGAACTGGCCGACAGCATACAAAGCTATCTGCGCGAGCAGATGCCGGTCTGGAAGACCCGTTATCCGGGCGTCGAAACCATGAACGTCGCGGTCATGGGCTGCGTGGTCAACGGCCCGGGCGAAAGCCGCCACGCCGACATCGGCATCAGCCTGCCCGGCACGGGCGAAGTCCCATCCGCGCCGGTCTACATCGACGGCGAGCGCACCGTCACCCTGAAGGGCGACGGCATCGCGCAAGAATTCAAAACCATTGTCGAGAACTACGTGCATCGCCGCTATGGCGCCGGCGCGGCGCAAGACAGCAACCTGCGCGGCCAGGCCGCGCCAGAAAAACAAGATCGCCCATGACGCAGTCGTTTCAGAAAGTCCGTGCCCTGACCGGCATGAAAGATGTCTTACCCGATAGCAGCGCCCAATGGGAGGGCCTGGAAGCCATTGTCCGCGAGTGGCTGGCCGCCTACGGCTACCGCAATATGCGCACCCCCGTGCTGGAGCAGACCCGGCTGTTTACCCGTGGCATAGGCGAGGTCACCGACATCGTCGAGAAGGAAATGTATTCCTTCACCGATGTCCTGAACGACGAGCAACTGACCATGCGCCCGGAATTTACCGCCGGCATGGTGCGGGCGACCATAGAGCACAACATTCTTTACGATCGACCGCAGCGTGTGTACGCCATGGGCCCGGTGTTCCGTCACGAGAAGCCGCAGCGCGGGCGCTATCGCCAATTCCACCAGATCGACGTCGAGGCGCTGGGCTTTGCCGGTCCCGACATCGACGCCGAGCTCATCGTCATGCTTGGGCGGCTGTGGAAGCGGCTGGGCCTGTCCGACATACGGCTGGAGCTCAATTCGCTGGGCCAGGCCGACGAGCGCGCCGCCCACCGCCAGGCGCTCATCCAGTACCTGGAGCAGCACAAGGACGTGCTGGACGAGGAAGCGCAGCGGCGCATGTACAGCAACCCCTTGCGCGTGCTCGACACCAAGAATCCCGCCATGCAGGAAATGGCCGACAAGGCGCCGCGCCTGTTCGATTTCCTGGGCGCCGAGTCGTTGGCCCACTTCCAGGGCGTATGCGATCGCCTGGCGGATGCCGGCATCGAATATCGCTTGAATCCCCGCCTGGTGCGCGGGCTGGACTACTACAATCTGACGGTTTTCGAGTGGGTCACCGATCGCCTGGGCGCCCAGGGCACCGTCTGCGGCGGCGGCCGCTACGATGGGCTGATCGAACTGCTGGGCGGCAAGCCGGCGCCGGCGGTGGGTTTCGCCATCGGCGTCGAGCGCCTGCTGGACTTGTGGTCGCAGGGCGCCGAGCAGCCCGCTGCGCCCGAATGCCAGGTCTACATGATCCATCAGGGCGCGCAAGCCCAGCGGCTGGCCGCAACGCTGGCCGAACCCTTGCGCGACGCCGGCTTGCGCGTCGTTGTTCATGCGGGTTCGTCGGGCTTCAAGTCGCAGTTCAAGCGGGCCGACGCCAGCGGGGCGCTGGTGGCGGTTATTCTAGGGGATGACGAACTGGCGTCGCAGACCGCCAGCGTCAAGTGGCTGCGCGGACAGGCTGCGCAAGATCAACCCCAGCAGGAGTCGATCCCCCTGGATCGTTTGGTAACAGAGTTGAAATTAAAGGTTTGAGGCATGGCATACGATTTAGAAGAACAGGAAAAACTAGACGCACTGCGTGCTTGGTGGGATCGATACGGCACCCTGTGCGCCGTCTTGGTGTTCGTGGCGGTTGCCGCCGTGGTGGGCTGGCGCGGTTGGCAGTGGTATCAAGGCCATCAGGCCAGCCAGGCCATGGGCTACTTCGAAGCGCTTGAGAACGCCGCCGGGCAGAAGGGCGACGATGCGGTCGCCCGCATCAAGGCCGCCAGCAATACCCTGCGCAGCGATTTTTCCAAATCGGGCTATACCTCGCGCGGCGTCCTGGTGGCCGCACAGGCGCTGGAGTCCCGCAAGGACCTGGACGGTGCCCGCGAGCAACTGGAATGGCTGATCAAGAACAGCCCCGACGTAGCTCTGGTTCCCTTGGCCAAGCTTCGGCTGGCCGGTGTTTTGCTGGAGCAGAAACAGTACGACCAGGCCCTGGCCCAATTGGATAACGCCCCGGCGGCCTTTGCAGGCTTGTACGCCGACCGCAAGGGCGACATATTGCAGGCCCAGGGCAAGTCCGCGGAAGCCCGCAGCGCCTGGGAAGCAGCACTGAAGGAATTGGGCGCCGACCCGGTGGCCCAGATTGTTCAACTGAAGATCGATGCCTTGGCTGGAGCCTAATTCATGCAAATCGCCGTCTCTCGTCGTGTTTTGCGCAGCGTCACGCTTGCGCTGAGCGTGGCCGCTTTGGCCGGATGCTCGATGTTTTCAAGCAAGAATCCGCGCTACGACCCCATGCCTCTGACTGAATACGCGGCGGGAGTTTCGGCCGGCGTCAGTTGGTCGGTATCCGTGGGCAGTGGCGGCGGCTACGGCTTTGCGCCCACCGTGGTCGGCGACTCGGTCTATGCGGCCACGCCCAATGGGCGGGTCAGCAAGCTGGATCTGGCTTCGGGCCGCGTGCAGTGGCAGGGCAGTGCCGACACCGAGCTGTCGGCCGGCGCCGGCAGCGATGGCCGGATCACGGCGGTGGCTGCGCCCGACGGCACCATCATCGCCTTCAACGAACAAGGCGCCGAGGCCTGGCGCGCCAAGGCCAGCAGCGCGGTCAACATCCCGCCCGCGGTGGGTGCCGGTGTGGTCGTCGTGCGCAGCAGCGACTACCGCATCCAGGCTTTCGATGCGGCCACCGGCGATTCGCGCTGGAACATCCAGCGGCCCGGTCCCGCCTTGGCGCTGAAGACCAATATGCAGATGCGCATCGTCGACGGCCTGCTTATTTCGGGCCTGCCCAACGGCAAGATGATGGCCATCGACGCCAATAGCGGCGCTGTGCAGTGGGAAGGCACGGTTTCCGTGTCGCAAGGCGCCACCGACCTGGAGCGCATCAGCGACGTGGTGGGGGCGCCACAGATCCAGGGCCCCTTGCTGTGCGGCGTCACCTACCAGGGGCGCATGGTGTGTTTCGATGTGTCGCAAGGCGGCGTTCCCCTTTGGGAAAAGCGTTTTTCCAGCAAGACCGGCATGACCACCGATGCGCAGCAGGCCTATGCGGCCGATCAACGCGATACGGTCTATGCCTTCGGACTGAGCGATGGACATGAGGTCTGGAAGCAGGATGCCTTGGGCAACCGCCGCTTGACCGAACCCGCAGCGGTGCCGCAGGCTCTGGCCGTGGGCGACTTCGAGGGTTATGTGCATTTCCTGTCGCGCTCCGACGGTCACTTGCTGGGTCGGGTCCAAGTCGGTGGCGGCCCTCTCGTTTCGCCGCTGGTGGCCACGCGCTACGGCGTGCTGGCGCAGACCAGTAGCGGGAATCTGGTTTTGGTTGGTGTGAAGTGAACAATATAGTTTTCAAACCGGTGGTCGCGCTCGTGGGGCGCGCCAACGTGGGTAAGTCCACGTTGTTCAACCGGATTACCCGCTCGCGCGCCGCATTGGTGGCCGACTTCTCGGGCCTGACCCGGGATCGCCATTACGGCGAGGGCAGGGTGGGCGACCGCCCCTTCCTGGCCGTGGATACGGGCGGGTTCGAGCCGGTCGCCAAGGACGGCATCCTGCTCGAAATGGCGCGCCAGACCCAGCAAGCCATTGCCGAGTCCGATGTTGTCATTTTCCTGGTCGATGCCCGCGCCGGCGTCAATGCGCACGATCACGAAATCGCACGCTTGCTGCGCAAGACCGGCCAGCGGGTGCTGCTGGCCGTCAACAAGGCCGAAGGCATGCGCTACGGCTCGGCCACGGCCGAATTCCACGAGCTGGGCCTGGGTGAGCCCTATCCCATTTCGGCCTCGCACGGCGATGGGGTGGTCGACCTGATTGAAAAAGCCCTGTCCTATCTGGATCAGGGCGAGAATGCGCCCGATGACGAACCGGAGGACGCGGCGGATTTCGCCGAGCCCGGCGAAGAGGCTGAAGAGGCCGGTGCGGACTCCGCCCAGGATCCCGTCACCCATCGCATCAAGCTGGCCATCGTGGGACGACCCAATGTGGGCAAATCCACGCTGATCAATACCCTGCTGGGCGAAGAGCGTGTCATCGCCTTCGACATGCCGGGCACCACGCGCGACGCCATCGAAATCGATTTCGAGCGCGAAGGCGTTCCCTATACCCTGATCGACACCGCTGGTCTGCGCCGCCGGGGCAAGGTCTTTGAAGCCGTTGAAAAGTTCTCGGTCATCAAGACCTTGCAGGCCATCGAGGCTTGCAACGTGGTCCTGCTGATGCTGGACGCTCAAACCGAGATATCCGACCAGGATGC
The DNA here is from genome assembly GCA_049646585.1 of Burkholderiaceae bacterium. Lineage (GTDB taxonomy): Bacteria > Pseudomonadota > Gammaproteobacteria > Burkholderiales > Burkholderiaceae_B. The sequence goes on from JBARWC010000170.1 coordinate 21,444, forward strand.
GCACATTGCCGGCTTCGTGCTGGAAACCGGTCGTGCGCTGGTGGTGGCCATCAATAAATGGGACGGCCTGGACGGCGAGCAGCGCGAACGCATCGTACGCGACTTTGAACGCAAGCTGCGCTTCTTGTCCTTCGCCAAGATGCATACGGTCTCGGCCTTGAAAGGGCGGGGCATGAACGTCTTGCTCAAATCGGTAAACGCGGCGCATGCCGCCGCCTTCTCCAAGCTTTCGACGCCCAAGCTGACTCGCGAATTGCAAGCGGCCGTCGAGCAACAGCCGCCGCCGCGCAAGGGCATCTTCCGGCCCAAGATGCGGTATGCTCATCAGGGTGGACAGAATCCGCCGCTTATCGTCATACACGGCAATGCGCTGGATGCGGTTCCCGACTCGTACCGGCGCTACCTGGAAACCCGTTTCCGCGCCGCGTTCAAGCTGGACGGCACGCCGCTGCGCATCGAATTCAAGTCTTCCCATAATCCTTATTTGCAGGAGTCGCAGTGAGCCGTTTCTGGAGTGATCACGTTGCAGGCTTGGTCCCATACGTTGCCGGCGAACAACCCAAGGTTGCGAACCTGCTCAAGCTGAATACCAACGAGCATCCCTACGGCCCCTCGCCCAAGGTCCTGGAAGCCATCAAGACCGCCGCCACCGACCGCCTCAGGCTATACCCGGACAACGAGTGCACGGCCCTGCGCGAGGCCGTGGCCCACCTGCACGGCCTGGATGCCGGGCAGGTCTTTGCCGGCAACGGCTCGGACGAAGTCCTGGCGCACATCTTCAATGCATTGTTCAGGCGTGCCGGCCGGCCGCTGCTGATGCCCGACATCTCTTACAGCTTTTATCGCACCTATTGCAAGCTGTTCCAGATCGAGGCGGGCATCGTGCCCCTGGCCGACGATTATTCCATCCGGGTCGCCGACTACACCGCTCCCCGCGCCACGGCGCCCGCAGGCATCATTTTCGCCAACCCCAATGCGCCCACCGGCATGACGCTGTCGCTGGACGAGATCAGTGCCATTGCCGGCGCCAACCCCGACATTCCGGTGGTGGTCGACGAAGCCTATGTCGATTTCGGCGCCGATTCGGCGGTGGCTCTACTGGGTCGGCATGACAACATCGTGGTGGTGCACACTCTGTCCAAATCCCGTTCGCTGGCGGGCTTGCGCGTGGGCTTTGCGATGGCCAGCGCCGAGATCGTCGACGGTTTGAACCGCATCAAGGACAGCTTCAATTCCTACCCGTTGGACAGCCTTGCGCAAGCCGGCGCCGTGGCCGCCTTGCAGGATACGGCCCACTTCGAGCGCAGCCGTCTGGCCGTCATCGAGGCACGCGAACAGCTATCGCAACAATTGGCTACGCTTGGATTCGAAGTTTTACCTAGCTGTGCCAATTTTGTCTTTGCCCGCCACCCCGGGCGCGATGCGGGGGCGCTTAGCCGCGCGCTACGCCAGGAAGGCGTGCTGGTCCGCCATTTCAGCCTGCCGCGCATCGATCAATTTCTGCGCATCAGCGTGGGAACTCCGGATGATTGTGCGCGTCTATGTAATACCTTGGCCGATATCCTAACGAAAACACATTAAAATTAAATCCATATTACGTATTATCGTCGTGACGCCCCTGCGGATTCAGGGAAAACCCTGTACAGTACGCGTTGCACCGCACTATCATCTATATAACAACACAATTGGAGCCTAGCCAATGAGCAATAAAGGGCAAACACTACAAGATCCATTTCTCAACGCTCTACGCAAGGATCACGTGCCCGTATCGATTTACCTGGTCAACGGAATCAAGCTGCAAGGGCAGGTTGAGTCGTTCGACCAATATGTCGTTCTGCTGCGCAATACCGTTACGCAAATGGTGTACAAGCACGCTATTTCCACCGTCGTTCCCGCCCGCCCCGTGGCATTTCAAGTGGATGAGCCTTCTGAATAACACCCAGCCCATCACCCTGGCCGGGACGCCCGCCGAGCGCTTCGCGCCGGCGGGTATTTCATTTGGGCGCCCGGCATGAAGGTCCTGATCATCAGCGTCGATCTGGGCGAGCCCGATTACCAGGCGCACGCCGAAGAATTCGCCATGCTGGCCAAGGGCGCGGGTGCCGAAGTCGTGGCAACCGTCGTCGCGCGTCGCGCACGCCCTGATGCGGCCCATTTCATCGGCTCGGGCAAGCTCGAAGAAGCCATAGCGACGGCCGACGCCGCCGGCGCCGAAATCGTGCTGTTCGACCAGCCGCTTAGCCCCGCCCAACAGCGCAACCTGGAACGCGGCTTCAACCGCCGGGTGGTGGATAGGGTCGCCCTTATCCTGGACATCTTTGCGCTGCGTGCGAAAAGCCATGAAGGCAAGCTGCAGGTCGAACTGGCCCAGTTGCAGCACTTGTCCACCCGCCTGACGCGCATGTGGTCCCACCTGGAACGCCAGCGCGGGGGCATCGGCATGCGCGGGCCGGGCGAAGCCCAGCTTGAAATGGACCGGCGCATGATAGGCGACAAGGTTCGCCTGCTGCGCGAACGGCTGGCCCGCGTGCAGCGCCAGCGCGCCACCCAGCGCCGCTCGCGCTCACGCGGCGGCATCCTGTCGGTATCGCTGGTGGGCTACACCAACGCCGGCAAATCGACCCTGTTCAATGCCTTGACCCGGGCGGGAGCCTATGCGGCCGACCAGTTGTTCGCCACGCTCGATACCACTACGCGGCGCGTGTGGATAGAAGGGGCGGGTCAGGTGGTCGTATCGGATACGGTGGGCTTCATACGCGACCTGCCGCCCACCCTGATCGCGGCTTTCCGGGCCACGCTCGAGGAAACCGTGCAGGCCGATTTGCTGCTGCACGTGGTGGATGCCTCCAGCCCTCAGCGCGACGAGCAAATCATGGAAGTCGACAAGGTTTTGGCCGATATCGGGGCCGATGAAATCCCGCGGATATTGGTCTATAACAAAATCGATGCGGCTGGTTACGAGCCCAGGGTGGAACGTAACGAACATGGTACGATTGCACGAGTTTTTGTCAGCGCCTTAGGGCGCCTGGGTTTGGATGGATTGCGTGGGGCAATCGCCGAATCTGGTGAAATCGCGGGACACAATGCGTTTACTACCGAGAATGTTTAATTTGAATGACCCCGGTTGGGGGCGTGGCGGCAACAATGACGGCTCCGAGCCGCCTCGCCGGCCGGGCAAGGGCGATGGCCCACCCGATCTGGACGAGGTTTGGCGCGATTTCAACAATCGCCTGGGCTCCCTGTTTGGTCGCAAGCCCAAGCGCGGCGGCTCCTTTGGCGGCGGTGACAATGGCTCTGGCAATGGCGGCGGGGTGCCGCTGCCCAAGGGTTCGCCCAAAATGTTGGCCGTGATCGTCGTCATCCTGGTCGGCTTGTGGCTGGCCAGCGGCTTCGTCATCGTGCAGGAAGGGCAGGTGGCCGTGGTCACCAAGTTCGGCAAATACACCAAGACCTTGCCGCCTGGCTTGCAATGGCGCCTGCCGTATCCCATCGAAAACCACCAAACGGTCAATATTTCGCAGTTGCGCACCTTCGAGGTCGGTTTTCGCGGCACGGCGCGCAACAAGGTTCTGCCTGAATCGCTCATGCTGACCACCGACGAGAACATCGTCGACCTGCAGTTCGTGGTGCAGTATCGCCTGGTCTCCACCGGCGCGCCCGACTATTTGTTCAAGACCAGCCATCCCGACGAGTCGGTGCGCCAGGCGTCAGAAACCGCCATGCGTGAAATCGTCGGCAAGAAGCCTATGGATTTCGTGCTGTATTCCGGCCGTACGGAAGTCGCCACCGAGGTGCAGAAGCTGGCGCAAAGCATATTGGACCGCTACGAAACCGGCATCCAGATCAGCACGGTGGCCATCCAGAACGTGCAGCCGCCGGAGCAAGTCCAGGCGGCCTTCGACGATGCCGTCAAGGCCGGTCAGGACCGCGAGCGCCAGATCAACGAGGGCAATGCTTATTCCAACAAGGTCTTGCCGGAAGCGCAAGGCCAGGTGGCGCGCATGATCCAGGAAGCCGAGGGCTACCGGGCCAAGGTGATAGGCGATGCGCAGGGCGATACCGCGCGCTTCGTCAGCGTGGAAGCACAGTACGCGAAGGCGCCGGACATCACCCGTGAACGCATGTATTTGTCGACCATGCAGGAAATTTTGGAGAACACCAGCAAGATCATGGTCGATTCGCAAGCCAGCAACAACATGTTGTATCTGCCCCTGGACAAGATCATGCGCCAGGCCGCCGGCGATCGCGCCACCTTCAGCAGTTCGGTAGAAAGCACGTCTTCGGCAGCCGCCGCAACGACGCTGCCCAACAAGCCGACCGCGCCCGCCCGCAGCCGCAGCGCTTCGGATACGGGGACCGCGACGAAGTCGCTGTCGGTGAATCCGTATTCTCGCTAGGAGGCCATGATGCAACGTTTTTTCCCTGCTTTAGTCGGCCTGGTCATTATCCTGGCGGTTCTTTCGTCCTGCGTGTTCGTAGTGCGTGAGCGCGACGCCGCACTGGTATTCGCCCTGGGCGAGGTGCGCGACACCATCACCGAGCCGGGCCTGTATTTCAAGCTTCCTCCGCCTTTCGAGAACGTGGTGCGCCTGGACAAGCGCCTGCAAACCATTGAAACCAGCGATCCGGAGCGCATCCAGACCGCCGAAAAGAAAAACCTGCTGATCGATTCCTTCGTGAAGTGGCGCATTTCCGATCCGCGTCTCTTCTACGTGACCTTCGGGGCCAATGACCGCGCGGCGGTCGAGCGGCTGCAAGCCCAGATCCGCGACGCGCTGAACGCGTCGGTCAACGTGCGCACAGTGAAGGAAGTGGTCTCGAACGAACGCGACACCATCATGCGTGAGGTGCTCAACAATGTGGAGGCCCGCGCCAAGCCGCTGGGCGTCCAGGTGGTCGACGTGCGCTTGCGCCGCATCGACTTCGCACCCGAGATTTCCGAGTCGGTGTACCGGCGTATGGAGGCCGAGCGCAAGCAGGAAGCAAACCGCCTGCGTGCCACCGGTGCAGCCGACAGCGAGCGCATCCGCGCCCAGGCCGACCGCGAACGCCAGGAGCTGCTGGCCAAGGCCTATGCCGAAGCCCAGCATATCCGGGGCGAGGGTGATGGCAAGGCGGCGGGCATCTACGCCGAGGCCTACGGGAAGAATCCTGAGTTCTACAGTCTGTACAAGAGCCTGGAAGGGTATGCGTCGGCGTTCTCCAGCCGGAATGATGCGCTGGTGCTGAGTCCGAAGTCGGATTTCTTCAAGTACTGGAATTCGGCTGCCGGCAGCAAGCCGGCTACGCCTTGATGGTTGCTGGATAGGTCCTTCATTGAGTTCTTAAACGCTGCGGTGGGCGGGCCGGGGCCGTGCTCCCGATCGCTGCGGCCCTTCGGGCTTCCCTTGTCCCGGCTTTCCAGCGGGGGACGTGCGCGAACTCGCAAAAATCAGTCCCCCGGACTGATTTTGTGCTCAGACAGCGCGCACTCTTACGCCCCCGCTTCCAAGCCAGGCCTGCGGCTTGCTCAAAGGTCGCCCGTCCCCGGCCCGCCCACCGCAGCGTGAGATCGAGGGATGGTGAAGGTCTGCAATGTCTGGATTTATGTGCAGATAGCGTGCGCTCTTACGCTCTCGCTTTCGAGTCGGGCCTGCGGCTTGCTCGAAGGTCGCCCGTCTCCGGCCCGCCCGCCACAGCGTGACATCAAGGAATGGTGAAGGTCCGGGCGCGCCTGGGCTGAATGTTCCTGGCCGCGCCGCCCGTAGGGCGCGGCCAGGGACAGCGCAAGAACTCTTCAAGCAGCCAGTACCACCTCAAAAAAATGCCAAGCAAGCAAACCGCCCCAACGATGCGGCCTAGTTCACTTATGCAGCTGGCGAGGTGGCGGGGGCCGGGCTGCGGCGACTTTCGGGGCCGAGCGAGCCGCAGGCGAAGGGAGCCCGAAGGGGCGGACGAGCCGGGCTAAGCGATGTTCGGCGCGCAGGCGCCGAACCGGCCACGAGGAGCAAAGCCGGGAGTGTCAGTTTTTTTGTGTTCAGGCAGTTGGTGTTAATCATTGGTCTGCCTATTCTTCATCCTGCTCAGTGTCTTTGATGCGATGAGCATGCGTGAATCGATCCTCGTACAGGATAGCAAAC
>JBARWC010000171.1:0-1815 GCA_049646585.1 Burkholderiaceae bacterium
CGCTGACGTCACCCTGGTCGGCCAATGGAAAGGCGATCTGCAAGGCATCCCATTGCTCCTGGACATCCTCGGCGGAAACGCCCCACAAGCGGGCCGCGTTGCGCCGCCATTCGTCGCCGATGACGGGGCTCCAGGCCAATTGGAAGCAGCCTTGCGCGCCCAGGTGCAGGAAGGCCCTACGCAGGACGTTGGAAATCAGGACGCAGGTATCCAATACGATGGTTTCGGGGAAACGGCTCAATATCGCTGCAACTCCATCAAGACCTTGCGGGTCAGCAAAGGCCGACCCAGCAGCTCGTTCAGGCGGTCGCGCAGCGAGGCGCGCAGCCCGGGCTCCTGTTTAAGGTCGTCGAAATCGGGCGGGTCCTCGCCCAGCCCATAGCCGGTTTCATTCAGCAGCACCCACTCAAAGCGCCTCAGGGCGCTGGCGGCGGACTGTTGGCCGGCCAGTTGTCGCAAGGCCGCGTCGTAGGCATCGTACAGGACATCGTGCGGATCTTCGCGCGGCAGCAGGCGCAGCAGCAGCTCATTCATGTACCAGGCCGACATATAGGAACGGCCGCTCAGCGGCCGTATGCCTGCGGACTCGGCCCGCGTCAGGGTCTTGACTTCACCGGCCCCGCTCCAGGACAGGACCAGGGGCTGGAACGCCGACAGCACCGGACGCAGCACCGAATAGGGCCGCTTGGCCCCCTTGGCCACCAGCGCCACGACGCCGTGATCGCGGGTGAATGTCTGGACGATAAGCGAAGTTTCCCGCCATGGGGCGGCATGCAGCAAATAGCCCGCGGCATCCTGAACGCGTTGCGCCCGTTTACTCATATCCCAGTTCGCGCAGGGCACTCTCGCGATCGGACCAGCCCTTGCGCACCTTGATGTAAACCTCCAGGTGCACCGGCTTGTCCAGCAGCTTGACCATGTCCTGCCGCGCCTCGGAAGCGATACGCTTCATGTGCGCCCCGCCCGCGCCCAGCAGGATGGGCCGATGCGAATCGCGCTCGACCACCACGCAGGCGGCCACCCGGGCGCCCGCGTCGTTCTCTTCCCATTGCTCGATGACCACGGTGCAGCCGTAGGGTAGCTCGTCGCCCACCAGACGGAATATCTTTTCGCGTATGAGTTCGGCCACAATGAAGCGCATGGGCCGGTCGGTCAGGGTGTCTTCCTCGAACATGGGTTCGCCTTCGGGCAGGCGTTCGCGGATCTCGGTCAGTAGCTTGTCCAGTTGAACACCGCGCAGGGCGCTGACGGGCACCACGGCGGAATAAGGAAACTGCGCCATGATCTTGCTGACGTAGGCGAACATGTCGTTCTTGCTTTTCAGGGCATCGACCTTGTTGACCACCAGGATGACCTTGCCGGACTTGGGCAGCAGCGGCAGCAGTTGGGCGTCGCCGGCCGACCACTTGCCCGCCTCGACCACATGGACCACCACGTCGACATCGGCCAGCGCCTGCGTGACCACGCGATTCATCATGCGGTTCATGGCCCCGCCGTGGCGGGTCTGGAAGCCGGGCGTATCGACGAAAATGAATTGCTCGTGCTCGCGCGTCAGCACGCCGTGTATGCGATGGCGGGTGGTCTGCGCCTTGCGCGACACGATGGATATCTTGCTGCCTATCAGCGCGTTGGCCAGGGTGGACTTGCCCACATTGGGGCGGCCGACGATGGCGATGAAGCCGCAATGGAAGGGGCTGCTCATTTGTTCTCCTGGGAGACCGCGACGGGCAGGGAAAGCTGGGCCGACTTGCGGGCACGGCCCGAGCGCGAACCCTTGGCCGGCGCCAGCGCGCCTATGGCCGCGATGGCCTGCCC
>JBARWC010000172.1:0-11389 GCA_049646585.1 Burkholderiaceae bacterium
GCCGGCGCGGCGCCCGTGCCATCCGGCCCGGAATCAGGAGGCATAGCCATGGCATCGGAACCCACCAACGAAGATATCGAAGCCACGTTGCGGCAATTGGGCATTGCCGTTCCCCAGGAAGACATCCCGTTCTTGCGGCGATCCTTCCTGCGGCAGCAAGAGCTTTTGCACCGCCATGCAGAGCGGCTAGCCCCGGAAACAGAGCCCGCGCATATCTTCCGGCCCTTGCCCTGAAGGTATGAGCCATCTGGCGGCGTCATGCCCTGCGGATGTGGTCGCCCTTGGGCCTTCTTTTCGCATACACTTTCTAGGTCTCAAGGCGTTTTTGCCTAGCGCTAAGCGCCCGGCACCCGCCGGGCATCGCGCATGCTGACGTCGCCCAATCCTGCCATCTGGAGTGCCAATGAACATCCCGCTGTCGTTTGATCACTTGGTGCTGATGCTGCGCGATCGGCTGGTGGAAAAAGCGCCCGCCTTCGAAGCCGACGGCTATACCTTGAGCGAATTATCGGTGCACAACCTTGGCTCGATAAATCGCTTGATCACACTCGATGGCGCTTACATCGAATTGCTGGGCTGGCCGGCCGGGCAAGCCCCCGCCCGCAAGGAAATCGCCGACTCTCCCATGGGACCCGAAGCGCTTGTGTTCCGGACGCCGGATGCCAATGCCACGCATCGCCGGCTGCAGGAACTGGGCTTCAAGGTGAATCCGATGGTCAGCCTGCAGCGGCCCATCAAGGTCAAGGGGCAGGCCCATACCGCCCGCTTTGAAACCGTCCGCTTTGCCGAACAACCGATAGCTGGGTTTCGAGTCTATTTTTGCCAGCACCTGACGCCTGAACTGGTCTGGAATCCGGAATCCACCCGGCACGCGAACGGCGCCGTGGCGCTCGACAGGATAGTGTTGCGTTCTTCGCGCCCTGAGCAAACCGCGAGAACCCTGGCTCAATTGACCGACGCGCCGCTGTCGGGATCGGAGGCGGGCACGTTCGAGGTCGCCTTGGCGAATGTGGTTCTGGAAGTGCGGCAAAGCGTGGGTGCCGCGGCGGCCGCCATCGATAGTGTTGCACTGCGGCGACACGATGGCCAGGTCTGTGCTTTCGAAACCCATGTACAGCCGTCTGAGTCCTTGAAGCTGAATCCGTGAAAGCGGCCACACACTAGCCTTTCCGGGCCTGCGAGCGCTTGGGTAGCTGTATTTGCTTATGAAGAAAAATTATTAAGCGCCTTTGGCTTATTCAATAAACTTTATGCAGCGATTCAATATATAAAGGAAACACAATGCGCAATTTCCCTCATAAGTGGCTCTCTGCATGGAGCGCGGCCTGCGCCGCCGGCATGCTTGCCTTCTCCATGGGCGGCACCGCCGTTGCCGCCGACGGCCCCCCCTTGCGCCTGGTGCTTCCTTTCCCGCCTGGCGGCAGTACCGATATTGCGTCACGCATCATCCAGCCCAAGCTGGCCGAGATCCTGGGCCGGACGGTTGTCGTCGATAACCGGCCCGGCGCCGCAAGCCAGGTCGCGACGCAGCACGTGGCGCGTTCCAAGCCCGACGGCGACACCTTGCTGATCAGCTTCGACAACCATTCCATCAACCCCGTCATCAAGAAAGAGCTGCCCTACGACACCTTCAAGGATTTTCGCGGCATCACCTTCGCGCTGCGCTTCCCGCTGGTGATGGTGGCTTCCAAGAAGACCCCCGGCAATAACCTGAAGGAGTTCATTGCCGCGGTCAAGAAAGACCCGCAGAAGTACAGCTTTGCCTCGACAGGCCTGGGGTCCTTGAACCACCTGGCGCCTGAAGACTTGAAGCGCAGGGCGGGCATCGAAAGCCTGCTTCATGTCCCGTATAGCGGCGGCGGGCCGGCCGTCCAGTCATTGCTCGGCGAAATCAGCAACGTGACCTTCCTTAGCTACGCCGCGCTCAAGTCGCACATTGCGGCCGGCACCGTGAAACCCTTGGCCGTCACGGGCGAGAAGCGCCTGCCCGAACTGCCCAATACGCCCACCGTCGCGGAATCGGGCTTCCCCGGCTTCGAGGCCTATTCCTGGATCGGCGTCTTCGCCCCTGCCGGCACGCCCGACGACGTGGCGAACAAATTGACGGACGCATTCCAAAAAGCGCTGAACGACCCCGGCGTCAAGAAGCAACTGACCGACCTGGGCTTCGAGGTCATGGCCACCGATGGTCCCACCGTTGATAAATATGCGGTGCAACAATACGAGCGGTGGAAGAAGTTCGTGAACGAGACGGGTCTGAAGCTGGATTAAGGGGGTGGGGCATGAACGAAACCACCTTTACCTTGCGGGTCGACGCGTCGTCGAAAGCGCATGACGCCTGGTTTCGTCGCCAGGTGCAGATCGGCTTGGACTCGGCCAATGCCGGCGATGTAATTCCGGCTGCCGAAGTGGAAGCTGAAGCCGAAGCCTGGCGCGCGGAAATGCGCCGGAAGATATCCGGCGCTGCTACTTCGTGAAACTGGTTTTGGGCGTAGCCAGCGCATTCGCCGAACTACTTGCCGCCCCCGACCGAGGGAAGCGGCGCGAACATCAGCGAACCGTTGGGCATGATGGTCAGCTGGATGCCGACGAGGCGGCATTCTGTTATGCCTAACGTGCCTGTTTGGTAGACGCAGATTGATCTTTCGTCCGGCAAGGCGCTGTTGGCGGCGACCGCAGGATTGGAGAAATCGATGTTGAGATCGCTGGGGTCGATGGTTTGGCCGTCTGGAACCCGGAACATGTCGCTGTCCGTGCCATCCGGCAGAGGGATGGGCTTGGCGGATCCGGTGGTCTTGGTCTGGGTGAAAATGACGGTTCCGCCGACTAATCCCGCGTACAGTACTCGTGCCAATGGCCCGCTTGCCACCACGCTGACATAGTCGCCTACCGTTGCGCCTGCGCTAAAAGACAAGCCTCGGGTCAGGGCATAGTGGAAGAAGTGGCGAGCGCCCACCTTGACCACCGTGCCACCGGTTTCACTCAGGATGGAAGACATGAAGGTCGCACTTTCGGCCATCTTTCTGGCTGCGATGCGAGCCGCCTGGTATTGTATGGCGCCGTAGCCCAATGTCGCGACGGTGAGCACGACGACGCCGGCGGTCACGCCGATCTCGATAGGGTTGCCCTGGCCGCCCGAGCCCAATCTTAAGGTCTGCACATGCTTGGAGGGGTTGCCAGGCTGGCTGCGACTGAGCTTCCATGCACCGTCGGGGGGGTCTTGCAACAAGTAGCGATGCTTGCCGAGCTGGTTGCCGTTGCCATCGCGCAGGACGATATTGAAAGCACGGTTCGATTCGCGGTTCTTGCAGCTGCTTTCGCTAAAAGGATTCAATTCGATATGCGCGTCGGTTTCGCCGATGAACTGGGCTAGCGGCACCTTGGCACCCGCGACGGCGGGCTTGAGCGTGTAGGTGCCCTTCATGGCGGAGCGTGGCACGTCGTCCAGGTTCTTGACCCCGTACGCTTCTTTGAACGCGCCTAGATAGTCGGAATAGGCCGAATGCGAGACCCGGCCATTTAGGTAGTGGCCAAAGTACGCGGACACGTTGCTGTACGAGGCCGCGTCGTCGTACCAGCAGCGGCTGTCGCCCGCGGGAAATTCTATGCTGGCCGAAAACGGCGAAAGATTGGCGAACTGGACGAGGGTGTCCATGCCGGCCACGGCTTGCGAGCTCATGGCCAAGGCGGTGCACGCGGATATCAGTTTCTTGATGGTGAAGTGTCGCATGATGATGTCCTGCCTTCGGTTAACGCGAAGCCGGCACGAATGCCAGGCTGCCCGGATAGCGGAAGGTGCCCCCCGCTTGGCCCGCGGTGCAGGTGGAGACATGCCAGTTCGCGTCGATGTCGCAGGTGGCCACGGTATGCGAGACTAGATTCGTGACATAGGCTTTGTTGCCATTGATGGCAATGTCCGTCGGGGTTTCGAGTGGTGCCGTCTGGACGCTCTTGGCACAATCCTGAAGCTCGCCGGTTGGGGTGACGAGGCAACTGACGATGGAGTCGTCGTGCAGGTTGGTGACATACAATCGGGACCCGCTTGCCGTCACGCCGGCGGGTTTATCCAGCATGCCCCCGATGGCCTGGCGCGAGCAGGGGCCAAGCTTGCCATCGGCCAATACCTGGCAGGCCGCTACGATGTCGGCATCGTGATCGGCAACGAAAAAGAAGCCCTGGGCCATGGCCGCGCCCGACGGCTCCTGGAAAGTGCCTTTCGGCGCCGCCAGCCCGCAGCTGATGGGCAAGCCACCCCCGTCCAGCGCGCATAATGCGACGCTGCCGCCTTCGTTGGTGGCATACAGGCGCGAGCCGGTCACGACTATTCCCATGGGCGACCATAGCGTATCGCCGTCGTCGGGCTCGATGCAGCCGCTGAGTTTTCCGTCGGCGCCAAGGTCGCATATGGCGAAATTGCTATCGGCGAGATTCCCCAGATAGGCCCGGTTGCCGGCGATTTCGAGCGAACCCGCCATCGCCAGGCCCGGGGTGGGCGTAAGCTGGCACCGGCCTATGGCGCCGTTGGCGTCGACCGCGCAGGCGGTGACGGAATCGTCACCGTTGGCGATGAGCAGCGTGCCCGCGGTGGGCGCCGGCGGTGCGTTGCCGTTGCTGCCGCTGTCTCCGCAGGCCGCCAGCCCCACGCAGAGTGTTATGACGGCGACCCAGCGGCCCACTGGCCGCGCCGCTGCGCATAGGTCGGTCAGCGGTATGAAATTGCTGTTTATTGTTATGCGACGGTGCACGATTTTTCTCGAAAGATAGCCGAAGGTTTGCCGAAACGATTAATCCATAGCATTTGTGTCATTTTGTATCAACTGGAATGATAATGCAATATCTGGCTAGAGAAAATTCGCACCCGAAGCCTGTAAATGCCTATGCATCAGGGCTTTTGATTGAATCGGAAGGGTTCGAGGGAGGTGCTCGCCCATAACAAGTTTGGGAAGCGCCGAGTACCGTAACGCCGTTACGCCGCAGTGCCGGGTCGCTGATTCTCTTGTTGGAAGTGACACATCGTTTTTTCCTATGGCCTATCTCACTATTCCCTATTTCCTTCCATGCACGCGCTGGCCATAAGATCGGTTTAGAAAAAGAAGCTCAACCTCATGCTTAGCGGGAGACAAGCTATGCAAATCGAACACGGCAACTGTGCGACAAGAGAGGCGCCGCAAGAGACCCACGTGAGCATGGGTCGGCGGCGGGTACTGGGCACGATGGCGGGGCTTTTTGCCCTAAGCGCGCTGGACGCCCAAGCGATACAAGCCTATCCGCAACGTCCGATCACTCTGATCGTGCCTTTTGTGCCCAGCGGTCCGGTCGATATCGCCGGACGAGCCATCGGCGCCGCCTTGGGCACCAGCCTGGGGCAGTCCGTCGTCATCGTGAATAAGGCCGGCGCCGGGGGCGGCATAGGCGCCGCCGAAATCTCGCGCAGCCAGCCGGACGGGCACCAATTGCTCATTGCGCTGGACTCCATCCTGACCGTCAATCCGACCTTTTACCGGGATCAAGGGTATGCCGAACAACCGCTGGACCCCATCGGCATGGTGGGCGAGCTCTCCAGCGTGCTGGTCGTCAACGCCAAATCCCCCATCAGGTCAGTCTCTGATTTCATCGACCATGCGCGCAAGACAACAATGATGTCGGGCTCCGGCGGGAATGGCACAGCTGGACATCTTTACGCCGAGTGGCTGAAACGGGATTTCGGCCTCAAGCTGGAGCATGTGCCTTACAAGGGTCTCGCACCGGCTGTAAAGGACCTGCTCGCCGGGGAGATCGACTGCATAGTCGCGCTGATTCCAGGGGTTCTGCCGCACGTGCAAGCCGGGCGCTTGCGGGCACTTGGGTTGACCTCGCCCCGTCCCCAGGTGCTGTTGCCGGATGTCCAACCGCTTTCCGCGCAAGGCTTGAAGGGATTCGAGGGTGCCTCTTGGCTGGCGATCATGGCGCCACCCGGTATCGATTCCTCGGTCCTTTCCACGTTGAGCAAGGCGCTTGCCGATGCGGTAAGCGCCCCTGAAACCGTCAAGCGGCTGCAAGCTGCAGGCATAGATCCCTTCTATCGCGATGCTCGGCACGTGCATGAGCGGATCGCCACTGAATCCAAACAATGGGAAACCCTGCTTGCACAGATCAAACATAACGAGAATCCGGCTGATCAAACAACCGGCAAGCAAAAGAGCCAGTCATGAAACAGAAGTCCTCTCCGAATTTCCTTTTTTTGATGGCTGATCAATTAACAGCCTTTGCGTTGAAGCTTTACGGGAACCCGGTTTGCCGTACCCCCAACATAGACCGTCTCGCACAGCGTTCGACTCGCTTCGAGAATATGTACTGCAACTTTCCGCTGTGTGCTCCATCGCGCGTGGCCATGCTTACGGGCCGGCTGCCCAGTGAGGTCGGTGTTTACGACAACGCTTCCGAGTTTCCGGCGCAAACCCCCACTTTCCTGCACTACCTCAAGCTCGCGGGATACTCGACCTTTCTTTCCGGCAAAATGCACTTCGTCGGCCCTGACCAGCAGCATGGGTTCCAGGAGCGGCTTACGACCGATATATACCCATCGGACTTTGGCTGGACTCCCGACTGGCGCCAAGAGGTGCCAATCGCCCCGACGGGCATGAACATGCGTAGCGTTGTCGAGGCGGGATCTTGCCGGCGCAGCATGCAGCTTGACTACGACGACGAGGTGGTGAACCGGGGGATTCAAAAAATCTACGACCTGGGGCGACTGCATCGGGATCGACCCTTCTTCCTCGGCATTTCGCTCACCCACCCGCATAATCCTTATGTGTGCATGGACGAGTATATGGACTTGTATCGGCGCGACGAGATCGATATGCCCCAGGTCGCGCCCATTCCGTTCGCGGAACAGGATGCGCACAGCCAGCGCCTCTGGTACATGTTTCGCCAGGATGAATACACGCTGACAACGGAACATGTGCGCACCGCAAGGCATGCTTATTATGCAATGGTCAGCTACGTGGACGCGCAAGTGGGGCGCATCCTTGATGCGCTCGAGGCCATGGATCTGGATAGTTCGACCGTAATCATCCTGACTTCCGACCACGGCGATATGCTTGGCGAGCGCGGGCTCTGGTACAAGTGGGTCCATTTCGAGCCCTCGGTACGCATACCTTTGTTGGTGTCGCTACCAGACCAACGCCACGCGCGGGTGGAGAAGTCCTTGGTGTCGCTGGTCGATATATTCCCGACACTAAGCGCTCTTGCCGGCATCGTCTTGCCTTCCGCCCAGCAGCAAGAATTGTCTGGACGGTCGCTGGTCCCATATCTGCATCAGGCCCATGACGAAGAGAACTCGCTGCCCGAGTCGGTTGTCTATGGCGAAATGAATGGGGAAGGGGCCCATGCGCCTTGCTTCATGGTGCGGACGGGCCGGTACAAGCTTATCGTGGCAGAGGGCGACCCGCCTTTGTTCTACGATTTGCGGAATGATCCGCACGAGAAGGTGAACCTGGCTCAGTCCCCGTCGTATGCCGCCCACCGCGATCGACTGATGCAATTGGCCCATGAGCGCTGGGACGCAGCATCCCTGCATCAACGGGTGCTGACGAGCCAGAGGCACCGGCGCCTTATTCAACAAACGCTATTGACCGGCGACTATAGAGCTTGGGATTACCAGCCCATGCAGGACGCGTCCCGGCAGTATGTTCGTGCCGGAGAGCTGTCAAGCCCGGCGATCGTAAAGGGCCGCCTGCGCTACCCAGCCGTCGCCCCTACCGCACCGGACACGCCACGTGTCGATAACCTGGCCGGATTGGCCGCCAAGGAGTAAGCGATGCACCGTCGAACACTCTTGACCGCTGCACTGGGCATACCGCTGACGCTGACGGCCATGCGGACGCAGGCCCAGACCTTCCCATCGCAGCCGGTCCGGTGGGTCGTACCGTATCCGCCGGGCGGGTCGACGGACACCGTGGCGCGCACGCTGGGCGGGGAAATGGCCATGACGCTGGGGCAACGCGTAATCGTCGAAAACAAACCTGGCGCGGGCAGTAACATCGGCACCGAAGCGGTCATCCGTGCGCCGGCTGACGGGCATACGCTGCTATTGGCCGTACCGCCATTATCTGTTAACCCGGCTCTTTATCCCGATCTGGGTTTCAATGCCCTGAAAGAGCTGCAGGCAGTGTGCCTCTTGGCTTGGAATCCGAACGTCCTGGTCGTGCCGGTCGACTCGCCCATCCGAAGCGCTCAGGAATTGCTGGATAATGCGCGCGCGCATCCCGACACGGTGACCATCGCGTCGCCGGGCGTCGGGACCGTGCCTCATCTGGTGAGCCTGCTGATCGGGCAGGAACTTGGCATACGCGTCGTACCAGTGCCTTACAAGGGAAGCGCGGCACTCATGCCGGATCTGGTCAGCGGCCGGGTGTCCGGCGCAATGGATAATCTCTTTGCTCAGTTGAGCGGGATCCGTAGCGGTCGTGTTCGCGCACTCGCCACATTGGGCAACACCCGCTCTGCTTTATTGCCGGACATCCCCAGCATGGCCGAGCTTGGCTTGAGCGACCTGGTTGGGATGGGCTGGATTGGCGCAGTCGTCCGCGCCGATGTGCCGCAAGATCGCCGCGGCAAACTAGAGGATGCGCTTATGCATGCGGTGCAAGTTCCGTCCGTGAAGCAAAAATTGCAGGGGATGGGGCTGGAAGTGGTGGCCGAGAGACATGAGCCATTCCAGAAATTCATGCAGAGTGAAGCGAACCGTTGGCAGGATACGATACGCAAGGCGGGCGTTTCACTGGGATGACGCCGGGGCGTGAGCGGTAGGCCTGTCGGCCGCCATGGTCGCGTAATGGTCGATCTCGTGGATCAGTTCGCGCACACGCTTTACCTGAACGTCCTGCATTTTTGCTCCCCACTGCGCCGTTACCAATTGGCGCATCGGAGTCGGATTCTGAAGCGCGGTGGCTGACAAGACGCCGTGCGCCACTTCTTCGCTATAAACCAGAGGTGCGAGGACGGTATAGCCGATACCCATGGCCACCAGCCGCTTGATTTCCGTGACGGAATCCACGGTGGCACGCACATTCAGTACGGTACCGGTCCGGCGGGCTTGCTCGTGTATGACTTTACCGAGTCCATGCCTGTCGCTCGTCAGGATAAGCGGCAGTTTGGCCAAATCCGCAAAGTCGCACGGCTGCAAAGGGTCCAGCATGCCTGCGGGGCCCACCAGCCCCAGTGCTTCAGTGGCCAAAGGCATCACATCCAGGCTTCTCAATGACTGCACACCAAACAACACCCCAATATCGATGCGTCGGTTATTGAGCAGCTCTAGCAAGAACCCTGACATTCCTTCGACAATTTCTACTTGTATATCCGAGGCGTCGAGTGATTTGTTGATGAGTTGCGCGGTGAAGGCATGCGTCAAACCGTTCGGGATTCCGACACGTATGGTTCTTCTTGCGGAAGGCTTAGGGCCGGCATGGCGGTTTTTCATACGCTCCGAGGCTTCCAGAATATCCACCGCGTCTCGATACGCCTCCATGCCGGCGGCGGTGAGCTTGACGCCTCGAGGGGAGCGTATCAGCAGCGGCGTACCCAGCTCCTCTTCCAGCGCCTTGATCTGCGCCGTTAAGGCTGGCTGCGCAATGTACAGCGCCCGTCCGGCCTTTGAGATGCTTTTGCAGCGGACCGCTTCAACGAAATAACGAAGTTGTCGTAATTCCATTCTTGGACATCCCTTGTCAAAGTGCTTGAAGCCGGGGGTCGCCAGGACAGGCGTCTGTACAGCCGTTCCTGGAAGCTACTGATAGTACTCGACGATAGCCTCCGCAGGCAGTCTATCGAAACAAAAACGCCAACCCTTGCGGATTGGCGTTTTGCTTGAATTCATTGGTGCCGGTTAGAAGAGTCGAACTCCTGACCTTCGCATTACAAGTGCGCTGCTCTACCAACTGAGCTAAACCGGCGAACGCACAATTCTACAGGAATTTCTTGCCGTGAATTCGACAGCGGTTTTTATCAAAGTAAATAACTTTCGCAAGTAAAAATAAAACAACTATTGCGTTACGGAAATATTTGGATAACGCTCTGATAAAACAAGGGTTTATCCTGATATTTACATATAGATCAATGCATTGACGGCACTCATCGCACAGGCTTAGCATCGCTAAAAATATAAAAACTGTTTTTATAAATAAATTGGTTTCGGTGGAATCAGGCCGGTTTTATGGAAAAGGGTGGCAGGGTGCTCGTCACAAGCGTGCATGGAATGTCACGCCGGCCTGGCCGACCCGGTTTTTCAAGTTTCTTGATGCGTGGATAGCGAGGCAATGATGTTTACAAATCTGTTTAAAAAGCGGGCGGCCCTGGCGGTCGGTTCCGTGGCGCTTGCGTCGATGATGGCTACGGTTTCATTCTCGGCGCATGCCCAGAGCTATCTGGACAAGATCAAGGCCAATGGGGTGATCAAGGTGGGTATCGTCATTGACTTCCCGCCCTATGGCACGACCGACGCCGGCAACAAGCCGGACGGCTACGATGCCGATGTGGCCAAGCTGCTGGCGCAGGACCTGGGCGTCAAGCTGGATCTGATTCCCGTTACGGGCCCCAACCGAATTCCCTATTTGCTGACCGATAAGGTCGATGTGCTGGTCGCTTCGCTGGCGATCACGCCCGAGCGCGTCAAGCAGGTGCAGTTCTCCAACCCCTATTCGGCGGCCAGCATGGTGTTGCTGGGGCCGGAACAGGCCAAGATCGGGTCGCCGGAAGACCTCACCAAGTACAAGATAGGCGTGCCGCGCGCCAGCACCACCGATATCGGCGTAATGAAGATTGCGCCCAAGGGCACCGATATCCGTCGCTTCGACGATGACGCCTCGGCCCTGCAAGCCATGATCGTGGGCCAGGTGGATGTGGCGGGCACCTCGTCGGTGATTGCCGCCGATGTACAAAAGCGCTACCCCGGCAAGTTCCAGATCCAGTATGTGATCAACGAACAGGTGATGGGAATTACCATGCAGTACAAGCGGCCCGAGTTGCTGGCGGCGGTCAACGGCTTTATCAAGAAAAATGTCGCCAACGGCGCATTGGATGCCGCCTTCAAGAAATGGCTGAACGCCCCCTTGCCTAAATCGGTGGTGGAGCCCTCCTCCAAGTAAGGCGGGCGCGGCACGCTCGGTCGGAATGCGAACACCATGGCGACGCCCATTCTGCAGGTTCAGGCGCTGCGCAAGCGCTATGGTTTCTTGCGTGCCCTGGACGGCGTCGACCTGACGGTGGCGGTGGGCGAGCGCGTCGCCATCTGCGGCGTCTCGGGCTCGGGCAAGTCCACGCTGGTTCGCTGTATAAGCGGCCTGGAAAAGGCCCGGGAGGGCCGCATTGTGGTCGATGGCGCCGTTCTTGGCGCCAGAGGCGGCATTAGCGC
>JBARWC010000173.1:0-43365 GCA_049646585.1 Burkholderiaceae bacterium
GTGCCTGCTGCGCCCACGGCCGCACCAGCCATCGCGCCGGCCCCCAACTGCGGCCCGCCAGAGACAAGGCCCGTGGCAATGCCCGGCCCAAAGATCCCCAGCGCCAGCAAGGACAGCGAGGCCAGCATGATGACCAGTGCGTAATCGACAGATGGCTCGTCGGGATGCACTTGGAACTCGGCAAACAAGCCGCTCCCGATTCCGACAATCACAGCGAGCACCAGCACTTTGACGCCGGAAGACACCACGTTGCCCAGCACCTTCTCGGCCAGGAAGGAAGTCTTGTTCCATAGCGCAAACGGCACCAGTACGAAACCCGCCAGTGTGGTCAGCTTGAACTCGATGAGCGTCACAAAAAGCTGGATGGCCAGGACGAAGAAGCTCAGTATCACCACAATCCAGGCGAGAAACAGCACCACGATGGGGTCGATATTGGTAAACACTTCCGGGAATCCCGCCATGTCGCCGATCTGCTCCAGAATCGGTGCCCCGGCATCAATGCCGGTCTTGGCGAGCCGCCCCGGTTGCAGGAAATTCCCCATGCTGAGCGACGAACCTGATGCAATCAGCCCCAGCCCCGCAAACGAACGGAACAGAATGCTCGCCAGCGCGTTGAAGTTGCCAATAATGTAGGCAAAGGCACCGACGTACAGCACTTTGCGCAGCAGCTTGGCGATCACATCGTCGCCTTGGCCGCTGGCGTGATTCATCGCCCAGAACAGGCCGGCCAGCGTCATGTCGATCACGATAAGCGTGGCGGTCAGAAACGCCACATCGCCTTGCAGCAGGCCAAACCCTGAGTCGATATAGCGTGCAAAGGTATCCAGAAACCGGTCAATGACCGCCACGTCGTTCATGGCACTGGCGCTCCCCGATCAGTTGCCGTAGAAATCAACGGCTTGCGGCGTGTAGGGTGTGCCCGTGCCCTGAAAGCGCCGCCGCACTTCGCGGGCGCGTTCCGTGGCCGCCGCCTGCTGAGCCAACTCAAGGGAGGCAGCGCGGTCTTGCGTAATCTGAAGCTGCTGCGCCTGAATAGTCTGCTTGGCCTGCAAGGCCAGAAGCTGGTTGGTGGCCTGCATGGCTTGTAACGCGCCCTGTGCCGACTGGCTCTGATTCACCAAATCAGCCAACGCACTTTCATCGTCGCGCAGGTTCTGCGAGGCTTGGGCCTGTACGCGCATGGCGGTGTGCAGGCCATCAAGCGTGTTCTTCCAGCGTGCGCGGGCGTCCTGGACCATGTGGTCGCCGCTTATCGTGGCGGCGTACTGGTCGGGATACAGGCGCGCGAATTCACTGTCCATGTGCGCCACGTCATAACTCAGCCCCTGTGCCTCGCCGATCAGACGATCCGTAGTGGCCAGCGTGGCACGCAAGCGGTTCACGACATTGAAGTCCAGGCTTGCCAAGTTACGCGCCTGGTTCATCAACATCTGCGCCTCATTCTGAAGCTGGTTGATCTGATTGTTGATCTGTTGCAGCGTGCGAACAGCGGTCAAGGTGTTCTGCGTATAGTTGGACGGATCAAAGACCGTTTTCCAGGCCCAGGCAGGCGAAGCCGTGAGCAAGGACGCTGTGAGCACGGCGGCAAGCGTCAGGGATAGCGGGCGGATTTTCATGGTAGAGACTCCTGTGAGCGGAAAGAATCAGCAACAGCCGAAAGCGAAAGACCGGGATACTCGGGCAACAGGTCGGCGGCCCAATCCAGGCCGCGATGGCGCAGCCACGCGCCCGCGAAGCCGGGTACGTCGGCATCCAGCAGAATGCGGTCGATGTCGCGCTGGTCTTGCGGGCTGGAAGCTCCTGCAAAGGCAAGCGTGGCCGGCCCCAGGTCAAGATCGAACAGACGATTGCCCAGACGTGACTGGTAGTAGTAGTCGCGCTTGGGCTGCGCGGTGGCAACGATCTCGATCTGTCGGCTGTTCAGCCCGAAGCCTTCATAGATCGTGCGAATCTGCGGCTCGGTCGCCTGTGGGTTGGGCAGAAAGATGCGGCTCGCGCAGCTTTCAATGATGGCCGGCGCAATGCTCGAATCCTTGATGTCTGCCAGCGACTGCGTGGCAAAGATCACCGAGACGTTCTTCTTGCGCAGGGTTTTGAGCCACTGCCGGATACGGGCGGCAAAGGACGGCTCATCGAGAAACAGCCACGCCTCATCCAGAATCAAGAGGGTCGGCGCGCCATCGAAACGCTCATCAAAGCGGGCGAACAGATAGCGCAACACCGCCTGCACGGCGGCGGGACTGTGCATCAGTTCTTCCATCTCGAAGCCCTGCACATCGGCCATGCCCAGGCGGTCGTGATCGGCGTCCAGCAGCTTGCCGTGTGCGCCGCCCAGGACATAAGGCGCCAGCGCCTGGCGCAGCGCGTTCGATTGCAGCAGTACCGAAAACCCGGTCAGTGTGCGCTGTTCCAGCGGCGCACCGGCGAGGCTCCCCAGCGCCGACCAGATGGCGGCTTTGTCATCGGGGCTGACCGCCACCCCTTCATGCTGCAAGCGGCCTTCAATCCATTCGGCTGCCCAGGTGCGATAGCCCTCACGGTCGATATGCGCCAATGGCTGAAACGAGATACCGCCATCAGCGCCCAGGTCATAGTGCTCCCCACCCAGGCCCAGGATGGTGGCGCGCATAGAGCGGCCCATGTCGAAAGCAAAAACACGCGAACCGGAATAGCGGCGAACCTGCTGGGCCAACACAGCCAGCAACACCGACTTGCCCATGCCGGTTGGCCCGGCAACCAGGGTATGGCCTACGTCGCCGATGTGCGTGACCAGCCGGAACGGCGTCGCGCCCTCGGTACGCGTCACGATGAGCGGCGGGCCGTCCAGATGTTCGTTTCTCTCCGGCCCTGCCCACACCGCCGACACCGGCATCATGTGCGCCAGATTCAATGTAGATACAATGGGTTGCCGTACATTGGCGTAGGCATTGCCGGGGATGGACGAGAGCCACGCATCGACCGCGTTCAGCGTCTCGGGGATGGTCACAAAGCCCCGGCCCTGAATCACCCGCTCCACCAAGCGCTGCTTTTCATCTGCGACGGCAGGGTCGGCATCCAGCACCGTTACGGTGGTGGTGATATACCCAAAGGCGACTTGATCGCTACCCAACTCCTGCAGGGCGGCATCCGCATCGGCGGCCTTGTTGCTGGCATCGGTATCGACCAGCGGCGACTCCTGCTGGAAAATCGTTTCCCGGAGCAGCGCCACGACGTTTTTGCGCTTGGCAAACCATTGACGGCGCAGGCGGCGCAGCTCCTTTTCCGCCTCGGCTTTGTCCATACACAGAAACCGCGTACTCCAGCGATACGCAAAGCCAAGCCGGTTCAAGTCATCCAAAATGCCCGGCCAGGTGGAGGTCGGAAAGCCCCGCACCGACACCACGCGCAGGTGGGCATCGCCCAGGGTCGGTGCCAGCCCGCCGACCAGGGCCGAATCGGTCAATAGCGCATCCAGATGAAACGGCACTTCCGGTACGCCAATGCGGTAACGCCGTGTCGAAATGGTGGAATGCAGGTAGGTCAGCGTCTGGCTGTCATCCAACCAAGCGATTTCCGGCATGACGCCATCCAACAGGTCAAAGACCCGATCCGTTTCCGCTACGAAGGCGGTCAGGCGCTCGCGCCAGTCCACGCCTTCTGATGGGCGATTCTCATACAGCATGCCCGCTGCGCGGGCGCGAGATTCCTCGGGCGGCAGGAACACCAGCGTCAGGTGATAGGCGCTCTCGAAGTGATTACCCGCTTCTTCAAACGCGGCGCGGCGTTCTTGCTCGACCAGCCAGGACAGCGGTTCAGGAAAATCCGAATGGGGGTAGTCCGCCGCCTGCCGGCGCTCGGCTTCGATAAACAGCGCCCAACCTGAACCCAGGCGGCGCAGCGCGTTGTTCAGTCGTGCGGAGGTGGCAATCAGCTCGCCTTGGGTGGCACTATCCAAGTCCGGCCCGCGAAAACGTGCGGTGCGCTGGAATGAGCCGTCCTTATTTAGCACCACACCGGGCGCAGCCAGCCCGGCCCAAGGCAGCCAATCGGCCAGGAGCGCGGGACGTTGGCGATATTCGGCAAGGTTCAGCATGGCGATTTCCTCACACGTCCAGCAGCGTCTTGTGCTTGATGTGGCGGGCGAAGACCTGCATGAATTGCGGGTCTACCCGTGCGCCCCACACCGCCAGGGAATGGCCGACGATCCATAGCACCACGCCTGGAATCCACAATTGCAGGCCCAGCCCTACGGCGGCGGCGAGCGTCCCGTTGGCAATCGCCACGGTGCGCGGCGCGCCGCCCATCAGAATCGGCTCGGTGAGCGACCGGTGCAGAGGAATCTCAAAGCCCGGCGCGAAGCCGGGTGCGCCTTCGGTGTCAGTGCTCATACGACCGCCCCGCCGGAGAAGGAAAAGAACGACAGAAAGAACGAGGACGCGGCAAATGCAATCGACAAGCCAAAGACGATCTGAATCAGCTTACGAAAGCCCCCGCTGGTATCGCCAAAGGCGAGCGCCAGCCCCGTGGCAATAATGATGATGACCGCGACGATGCGAGCCACTGGCCCCTGGATAGATTCGAGAATGGATTGCAGCGGCCCTTCCCAGGGCATGGAAGAGCCGGCGGCCTGAGCCGCACCAGCCAGCAGCATCAGCAGCACGGCCAGCATCAGCCCAAGTGCGGCAGGCCGGGCAAGACGGCGCAAGCGGATGAAGTTGAAAAGCGGGAGTACAAAAATACGGAAAGCAGGCGTCATGGCAATTCTCCAGACAGGTCAGGGGAAGGGAAAGATGGCGGCGACAACTCAGACAATGAGGCGTGCAGCGCATCGGCCAGTTGATAGCCCGTGCCATCAAAGCCGACCACGCGGGCGATACTCTCGATGCGGCGCTTGTGCCCGCGTCCGGCGATGTGGATGACCACGTTGACCGCCTCGGCGATCAGGGCGCGGGGCGGGTTCACCGCCACTTCCAGAATCAATTGCTCCAGGCGCAGCAGCGCACCCACGGCGGAACCGGCGTGAATGGTGGCGATGCCGCCCGGATGACCCGTGCCCCAGACCTTGATGAGATCCAGCGCTTCGCCGCCGCGTACCTCGCCCACCACCACACGGTCGGGACGCAGGCGCATCGTGGCGCGCACCAGCTCCTTCATCGACACGACGCCAGCGCGGGTGCGCAGCGGCACATGGTCGTGCGCGGCGCATTGCAGCTCGACCGTATCTTCCAGCACCAACACGCGGTCGCCCGTGGCGGCAATCTCGGCCAGCAAGGCATTGGCAAGCGTGGTCTTGCCGGTGCTGGTGCCCCCGGCAATGACGATGTTCTGCCGGGCATGCACTGCTTCCACCAGAAAATCGGCCTGGGCCGCACTCATCATGCCGACGGCGATGTAGCGCGCAAGCGGAATCACGCCCACGGCGCGCTTGCGTAGCGCAAAGGCCGGGCCGGGTGCGGCGGGCGGCAAGATGCCTTCAAAACGCTCGCCAGTCTCGGGCAGTTCCGCAGTCAGCAGCGGCTGTCCGCGATGCACCTCCGCCCCGACGTGGGCAGCGACCAGACGGATGATGCGTTCGCCATCCGCTTCGGAGAGTTCCAGTCCCAGCGGCGCGCGACCCGTAGAGAGCCGATCCACCCACAACGAGCGGTCGGGATTCAGCATGATCTCCACCACATCCGGGTCTTCCAGAGCGGCGGCAATCACCGGCCCCATGGCGGTACGCAACATCTGGATGCGGCGATCCAGCGCCACGGCGACAGAGGATTTGGGCAAGGCGCTCATGAGACACGCTCCTCAAACGGAGGTGCCGCATCATCCATGCGTGCCGGCTCAGGGTGCAGTTCTTCCACTACATCGCGCACCAGGCTGCGCCTGCGCAACAGGTGGCGGCCAAGCTGCTCGACGAATTGTTCAAAGCGCGCTTTGCCCTGGGCGCGAGCGGCATCCTGATGGGCTTCGGGTACCGGGGTGCTGACCGTCAGGTAGTAGCGCACGAACAGCGCCAGCGTTTCGATCTGAATGTTCTGGTCGCGCTCCAGGCGCTCAAACTGGCGAGAGAGCCTGTCCAGCCGCCGGGCCATCGCCGCTTCGCGCTGGTCGCCCGCACCGGGCGAGAGCCACGATGCCAGGGCGGCGGCAACAATGGACGACTTGGACACACCTTTCTTGACGGCCAGCTCGTCCAGGCGCTTGGCATGTTCGGGATGGATAAAGAGATTCAAGCGATATCGACTCATAGCTGGATTCCGTCATCAGGATCGAGAGAAGCCAGACGCGCCGTGCGCTGCATGGCAGGGTCAATCTGGCTGGGAAGCATGGGCGGTGGATCGTCGTCATCGAGCAGCGACAAATCGCTGGTCGGATATTCCGCCTCAGGGCTGTAGGCAACGATTTCCGATAGCTCTGGCTGCTGACGCCGGCCACCGTCGTCAGCAGTACCGGGCATGCCATCGCTGTCTACCGAAGCCGGCGCAGCGGGGACAGCCGGAATCACCAAACCGCTCCAATCGTCAGGCCGGGCCGGTGGCGCATCCGCGTAGCGTCCGGCTGCAAGCGTCGGTGGCGGCAGCACACGGCGCGAGAAATTGGCATCCGCGTAATAGCGCAGCTTCTTGGCTTTGATGGGGGCCACGCTGGACACCATCACCACCGATTCATCCGGGGGAAGCTGCATGACCTCGCCGGGAGTCAAGAGCGGCCGCGCCGTTTCCTGGCGCGACACCATCAGGTGGCCCAGCCAGGGGGCCAGCCTGTGCCCGGCGTAGTTGCGCTGGGCACGCAGTTCCGTAGCGGTACCCAATGTCTCGGAAATGCGCTTGGCGGTACGCTCGTCGTTGGTGGCGAACGTCACGCGCACATGGCAGTTATCCAGAATCGAATGGTTCTGGCCGTAGGCTTTGTCGATCTGATTGAGCGATTGCGCTATCAGGAAGCTGCGGATGCCGTAGCCCGCCATGAAGGCCAACGCCGTCTCGAAGAAGTCCAGACGGCCCAGCGCCGGAAACTCATCAAGCATCAGCAGCAGCTTGTGACGACGGGCGATGCCATCGGAGCCGTCCAGCGATTCAGTGAGCCGCCGCCCGATCTGATTGAGAATCAGGCGAATCAGCGGCTTGGTGCGTGAAATGTCCGACGGCGGCACCACCAGATATAGAGAAACCGGATGTTCCGATGCAATCAAGTCGGCAATGCGCCAGTCGCAACGGGACGTGACTTCGGCCACGGTGGGGTCACGGTATAGGCCCAGGAACGACATGGCAGTGGACAGCACACCGGAGCGTTCGTTGTCCGACTTGTTCAGCACTTCGCGGGCGGCGGAGGCCACCACCGGATGCGGCGCATCTTCAAGGTGGGCCGTCGTCATCATGCGGTGTAGTGTCAGCTCAAACGGGCACGCCGGGTCGGACAGAAAGTTGGCGACTCCGCGCAGCGTCTTGTCTTCGCCCGCATACAGCACATGCAGGATGGCACCCACCAGCAGCGCGTGCGAGGTCTTTTCCCAATGATTGCGGCGCTCCAATGCCCCTTCCGGGTCCACCAGAATGTCGGCGATGTTCTGTACATCGCGCACTTCGTGCTCGCCCCGTCGCACTTCCAGCAGTGGGTTGTAGCCAGCGGATCGGCTATCTGTGGGATTGAACAGCAGACAATGAGAAAACCGCGCGCGCCAGCCAGCGGTAATCTGCCAGTTCTCGCCCTTGATGTCGTGGATAACAGCGGAGGCCGGCCAGGACAGCAAGGTCGGCACCACCAGGCCCACGCCCTTGCCTGAGCGGGTGGGCGCGAAGGCCAACACGTGTTCCGGCCCTTCATGGCGCAGGTACTGTTCGTCATGCAGGCCAAGAAAGATGCCGGTGGGCTGATTCAGCCCTGCCTTACGGATGTCGGTGGTGTCTGCCCAGCGCGCTGAACCGTAGGTCGTCACCAGCCGCGCTTGACGCGAACGCCAAACCGACATGCTAATGGCGACCACTACAGCAATGAGGCCACTGCCGCCCGCGATCATGCCGCCTGCGTTGAACACCTCCGGGGCATAGGCATCGAAGAAAAACCACCACTCGAACAAACGCCAGGGGTGATAAACCGGCGTGCCGTAGAAATCGAACCAGGGCAAACCCAGGCGTAGCTGATAACCCAGGGCGGCGGCTGTCCATTGTGTGGCACCCCACACACCGGCGATCACAATACTGAATACGACGGCGATCTGTCCGAACAGTACATTCGTCCCCTGCATACCCAAGTCCCCGATTTCCTCTACTGATTCCTCGTTTCAAAGCGGCACAAATCTGTGCCCGCCTCATGAGAATCGGTTCTGGGCCAGTGCCGGTCAAAGACCGTTATCGGGACAATGCTGATGAAAAAAGCATCAATTCATGTACGGGCGAACATGACGAAAACGCCGCAAGCGCGGGCGCGCTGCGGCGTGTCGGAAAAAAAAACGGAATGTGTCGGGAAATGCCGACAATTAGAACTTGGGTGGCGTATCCGACGGCGTGTACGGCACGGTGCCGTCACCGTAAAAGCGCTGGCGCGTTGCTTGGTCCACCCGGTCACACAGTAGATGTCCCATATTGGTACGATCTGTCTTGCACTGCCCGCGTAGCACTTTTAACTTCGTAGGATCGGCAGTCAACTCCTCTACGGTCGGGACATCTGGTTTCTGTTCGGGAGTTTCTGACTGGCCGCAACCACTCAGTATGGCTACCAGAAAAATAAAGGTGACTCGTTTCATAGCTCTATCCGCTCCTTAGAGTCGACTTCAGATTACATCGAGTTGGACTGCCGGAGTATGTCAATGGTCTGCACGCGCTTGATAAAACGGGACAACTCATCAGAAACATCGTCATCCCGACGCAGCAGATACGTCACCAACACCGGCGAGCGACCCGCTAACGGCCGTGCCACTATACCTGGCTCCCGACTTGCTGCAATATGTGAGGCGCTAGCTAGGCTGAGAGCATAACCTGCCGACACCAATGCCATCATCAAGTCGTAAGATGCAACTCGCTCTGCGATTAAAGGTTCAACTTCAGCCTGCCGCAACACCCTATCTATTTGACGAGAAAACCCTTCACACGCCAAAGGATCGCTCAGCACTAGCGGATAACGTAGGACTTCACTCAGAGGAATTCGCTTATAACTCAGCAACGGATGTCTCGCCGGCACGGCTACCATCAGCGGATCGCTCCACACTGGTTCGGCAACTATGTCATCCCCGACCTCATTGGATTGTGCAAGCCCCACGTCGTACAAGTCTTCTTGTAGTCCTTTAATCTGCTGTGACACAGGCACTTCGAATAGGCGGATTTCAACAAGAGGCTCCTCCTGGCGACAGAGCGCTAGCAAGGCCGGTAAACGCGCTGGAGTAATGCCATCGGACAATGCAAAGCGCAATTGACCGTAGAAGCCATTGGCCGCCGCTTTTACACTGTCTCTGGCTTGCTGTAAAGCGAGGAAGACCCGTTGCGCATGTTCCAAGAAAAGCAGCCCCGCCCGGGTTAGTCGAGTACTTCGTGTAGTTCGGGCAAATAACACCACACCCAACTCATCTTCTAACTCTTTGATAGCGCGTGACAGGGGTGACTGCTCAATGTGGAGCCGCTCGGCGGCGCGTGCAAAATGGAGCTCTTCAGCAACCGCCAGAAAGCAACGAAGATGACGCAGTTCCACCACACTCTCCATCAATTAGCTTCACCAAATCCCATGGGCATTAGCAAGTGCCGTCGCCTGTTATAGGCGTTTAGCTCCACTGTCAATGACCCGACTCTCAAATGCCTCCATTACTTCCGTTGCTGGAGTCCAGCGCATTCGAGTGCCACATGCTTGACAAGCGACGGCTATAACGACATCGGACGGCAGCCATCAAAAATACCGCTACCAATATCAGCACTGATCTGTCGCCGAAGCGGGTATACGGGGTCAGGCCTGTCATACCCTGCACAGTCACCGGCAGTACGCCAGAGCGGTGCGGGGGCAATGCGGCCAGAACACGGCCATGCGGATCAATAGATGCCGTAATGCCGGTATTGGTGGAAGTCACCATAGGTCGAGCAGTCTCAATGCTGCGCAACCGGCCGATTTGTAAATGTTGACGGAGTGCCCACGTATCACCGAACCAGCCGAGATTGCTTATGTTGACGATAACGCTCGCACCCTCATCGCTACCGGAGGGCGGGAGCAACGCAGGTAGAATTTCCGGCCCGAACACGTCCTCATAGCAAATGTTGAAAGCCAGTTGCTGCTCACCTACCTTGAACGGAGTCTGTCGGATAGGACCACGGTCGAACTCGCCCATGGGCATGTCGAGCATCTGCACGAACCACTCAAACCCCGGTGGCACATATTCACCCCATGGCACCAAGTGGCGCTTATCATAACGCTGCGGCAGCGTACCTTCGATCAGTTGCTGCACCGGCGTACCAGCGTCAAAACCGATTGCACTATTGGTATACCGCAACTCTCCGTTCGGTTGTGCAACTCGAAGAGGCACTCCCATGGCGATCGTACTGTGCTGACGTTCAGCAATGTCGCGCCATGCTTTCCAGACATGGGTTTCGAGCTGGTCCTGGAATACTGGTAGCACGGTCTCAGGCAATACAATTAGATCGGGAGCCGGTTCTCCGGGAAGAGGTGGCTTCGCCGCAAGCTGCAGGTGTCTGGCAATACCGAGCCCAAGCAATGTCGGATCAAATTTCTGCGACTGATCGATATTGCCTTGAACTAGCCGCATATTCAACGGCTTACCCTCGGCCGAAGACCATTCGACGTGAGCCAGAAACTCGCCCACGCCGACGACAACTAGCAGCGCAGACAGGGTGAAAATGGTAGGCCGACGCAAAGGAGTATGACACGAGCAAAGAATGGCTAATGCAGCCGCTACGAACGCAGCTGACAGCGCGGTACCATGCACACCCAAGACTGTCGCCCAGCCTACCAGCGGGCTATCAACGTGCGCGTAGCCGATATTTAGCCAAGGAAACCCGGAAAAGACCACAGCGCGCAGCCACTCCATACTCGTCCATGCTCCCGACCAAGCCAAAGCACTCATTAGCGGCGCTGTATGCAAAGAAGGTGGCCGCAACCAAGAAAAAATTGCGCATGCCATACCAGTGAATAAAGCCAGGAAGGCCGAGAGCGCAATCACACTGGCGACAGCCAGCGTGGTGGAAAGACCTCCATAGTGACTCATGCTGATAAAGAGCCAGTACAAACCGACGCCAAAGTTCACCGCGCCGAACCACCAACCCCGTATAGCAGCATGCTTAAGCGACTTGGCATCGCCAACGACATGTACAAGCACCGCCAAAGATGCGACCTGCACAAACGCCAACGACCAGGAAGGCAGCGGACCAGCCGCGAAAGTCATTGCGTGTACGCCACCAGACAGGGTCAACGCTGTAGCGGAACGCAAATGCCCGACTGGGAAAGCAGCTGTCTGTATGCTTGGGAACACCATATGCCGGATGCACACGCTGCTACGAACGAATGTATGCCCAACCGCTTTGTTGTAGGCGAACAAGCTCAAGGACTGCGGCTCTATCCAGTAACCGTAATGGCTGTCGATTCTCCCTATTGAGTCGAGCAAGCGTATTCGGACACACCCAAGTGAACTCATCCGCATCTGGATGCGCCTCATCCAAGGCTCCGGCGACCGCCTCAGCGTTAATGACGATACACACATATGCTCCAGGATCCTCCCGTCTCAAGTTCATCGCGTTGTTACGCGCCCGCTGAAGCGCCTCTGGCGTCGGGGCGTGGAATACAACTCTCAGTTCATTATCTTGCTGCATATCTGTCATCGTAATTAGGAAGTTAAATCAAGCAGTTTGCGAATCGAAGGCCACGCTATATATGGAACGCGAAAGTTAGAGTATCGTGTTACTTCGTGAGGAGGCCTAAAGCTTGCTGTTCTCGGCTGATAGCCATGGCAACCCGTGCAAGCACACGTTTCTTCTACTTCTCCTGCGTGGCGTTTATTGCAATCTCCGAAAAGAGAAGGTCAAGCTCCTTTGACTTTTCACGAAACTTTTCAGCACTTGTTGCATTGTCAGTAGAATCAGCATATGGAGCATATATGTGACTAGGCTGAATTCATGAAAGCGTAGCTTGGCCATGTTCGCCTTCGGTCACATAGAATCGGATCGGCGCTTCGATCATCGCCGGCACATTCAAATTCAGAATATCGACGGCAAATTCGTTATTGAACACACCGATCACTCGGTTTCCCGGAATGTCGATACCTCGCCTTGCTGCAGCCTCAGTCGGGCCAACGTCAAATACCACTTGCAGGTCACTCTCGGAAACAGCTTCTTTTAGATGTTCCAATAACTCCGAATAGCTTTGTCTGGTATCTATCACTTTCCACCCCTCAGCGGCGGAGGCTGCGGGGGCCTGCACCGCAACCATTAAGCTCGATAAGCCAAGAACAAGGCTAAGAATCGAACGGACATGGACAGTCATAAGCGGCTCCTATAAATTGAGATGGCCTCAAGCAACGATTTCCTGGGACGCCGACTTCAATGCACTCTGCAACATCTCCTCGATAGAGGGATGGTAGTACGGCATGGTCAATAGATCATCGATGGTTTGCTTCGCCTGAATCGCCCACGCGAGCAGGTGCGCGATATGCTCACCTTGAGTCAGCAGCATGCTCGCGCCAAGCAAGATGCCCGTATCCGGCTCGGCATAAACTCGCAGCAGGTTATCTTGTGCACCCAGTATCTTGGAGCGACCGTTGCCACTGCCCTCGGCCAACCCTATGATCGCACCCTGCTGCATCGCGGCATCGTAGGACGCCCCTACTGTGCAAACATCCGGGTCCGTAAACAAGATCGACATTGGTACCCGGCGTGAAGTACTCGGCCGCTGCTCATCACGCAAGTAGGACAACGCGGCCTGCGCTGCCATTAGCCCTTCATCCGCTGCTTCGTGCATCAGAGCCCGGTCGGGTTGCACGTCACCAGCAAAGAAAATCGGCACATCTGATGCCTGCATGGTAACGGGGTCAATAGATGGCCTACCTTGATCATCCAGCGAAATACCCGCAGCCGACAGATTCAGTGCAGCAGTATTGGGAGCCCGTCCCGTGACGACCAGAAGGCGGTCCACAACCGCACTATGTTCACTCGTACGCATGAGCACCCCATCGCCAGCCGGGTTGATTTCCACCGAGTCTCCCAGCCACATCGGCAGCTCGCTTATGAATGCGCAAATGGCCCGTTCCCGGACCATGGGATCTTGAACGCCACCGATAGTACGGCGCTGATCGGCCCCTATTACTTCTACGTCCAGACGAGCGAGCGCCAAACCCAACTCAAGGCCAACCGCTCCCATGCCAAGAATTCCCAATCGTTTCGGCAGTGATTCCAGGTCGAAAAGTGTATCGGTTGTCAGGATTCTAGTCGCTACACCTTCAAGTGCTTTGGGCACAACGGGGCTAGAACCGGTCGCTACAATGATAGCGTCGGCTTCGACACGCTCCGACCCTACCTGCAAGACGCCGGGTTCAATGAAGCTTGCTTCGGCTAAAATCAGGCTATCTTTTGCCGCATTGCGCGTACGCTCTGCTGCTCCGTTCGCCAACATGTCCCGCGTCTCGCGAGCATGCTTCCACAAAGCCTGTCGCCCCTGCGGGAAGAGGACAGCTCCGTCTGGCAATTGCTTTGCGGTCTCCCAGCGCATACCCGCATGCAAAGCAGCTTTCGACGGCATACATCCGACGCGGGCACACGTTGTGCCCAGCGGCCCTCGATCAATGAGTACCACTTTCTTGTCTGCAGCCTTTATCGCATGGAATGCAGTGATTCCCGCGGTGCCTGCGCCAATAATGGCGACATCAATTTTCCGATTGAGCATTGAACTCCCTTTATCCATAATTAAAGCAATGGGCGCTGAAGCACGTTCGCAACAGCGCACCCGTCTACGAACGGCTATCCGATATTGCGTGTGAGCATCATGGCCGCCACCACAACGCAGGCGATGGCAAAAATTCGTTGCAGTACCGTTGAGGAAATCTTCGGCACCAGCAAACGAGCGCCCGCCATGCCTGCGAGTGCGGCGGCCGAGAATGCCCAGGTTGCAGCGGTCAGTGAAAGACCTTGTTCCGACGCAATGAAAACGGTGACTACAGATAGCAGTGCAATCACCAACAGAGATGTTGCGACGATACTGTGCATGCGAAGTTCGCTGAAATACCCCAGCGCGGGGACGATGATGAATCCACCGCCGATGCCCAACATGCCGGTAAAAAGGCCCGAGACCACTCCGATACCGCCCAGCGTTGTGACGGTGCGTGGGTTCCAGATGAAGCGTCCGGTCTCCTTGGATACTTTGCAAATCCCAGATTGCACCATGGGCAACTCGCCATCGTTTTGAACACCGCGTGAAGACATGAACATGCGGTAGGCGACCACAAGCATGACGGCGACAAAGATCAAGTTCAGCCACCGGGAAGGAAGCCAGTGAGCTAGTCTGATGCCCAGTGGCGCAGTAATGGTACCTGCTGTCGCCAAGACAATCGCGGCTTTGTACCGGACAAGGCCTTGGCGCAGCCCTTGCAATGCGCCAAGCATCGCTGCGGAGCCAACGGCCATGAGTGCCGTAGGAGCAGCCGCACGCATATCCATACCCAGGCCAAACACCAGTGCCGGGACGGCAAAGATACCGCCGCCAGCCCCAGTGAGTCCTAAGACAGCGCCGATTACAAGCCCAAGCAGCCCGCCACTAAGCATCATGCCCCCTGCCTGACACATAATTCCGTACATCTGTACTCAGGTGATCCATCAGCGCGGACCTAGCACTTCGGTCAGCGCGCCCTGTTGCGGCATGCCGTTGTACTTCTGGATCAACCCCTTGTCGTCCTGAACCATGATGCCAGGGGTACCTCGAAACCCCATCGAAAGCATGAGCATCTGATTATCTTCGAGCGTCTGCTGTACATCGTCCGGTACGCTCTTGGCGGGCGTAATGCCGCCCTGGTCGAACTTGACTTCATTCTCGCGCAACGCAGCCGAAGGATCGGCTGCGCCAAGAATCGCCGCCGCTTTGGCCGGGCTGTCCTCTTTGATGACGCCGACCAACAGGTGGCGCAACTGGACCTTTCCGGCATCCACCCACGGGCGCGCGGCCTCCCAGAACAAATGGCAATAGGGACAATTTGCATCGGTGAAGGCATAGACAATACGCGGCGCGTCTGCCTTGCCATCCAGCACCCACGTGGCCGACTCCAGCTGCGCCCACGCCTGGTCGCTGATGGGCTTGGCAACCAGGCTCTGCAGTGTCGCTTGGTCAATCGGCTCGCCCTTGGCATTCAGGCGCGTGCCCGCAACGGCATTACCATCGGCCAGAACGTAGACCGCGATGGGGCTGTCGCCCAGGACACCGGCGAAGGCGCGCACGCCTTTACCGGCCTCGAACTCCTGCTTGAAGATGACACCTTGGTCTTCCAACGCGTCGATAACCGGCGGTTTATCCGTGACCTGGGCCTGGCCGCCGCTGGGCATCAGAATGAGAGGCGCTGCAGTCATGAAAGCGAAAAGCACACGCTGTGCAAACATAGTCGTTCCTTATCCGTACTGGGTTCGATGAATGGTGGTCAAAAATGTCGTGATATCTTGTCTTTGAGCTCACTCATCGTGATCTCGCCTAAATGCAAGTCCACCATGCGTCCTTGTGCATCGAAAAAGAAGGTAGTGGGCAAGCCACCCGTTCGCATTTCCTGCATCGCATTGGACGATGGATCGAGCAGAACATCCTTCAAATTCAGACCTTCGCTATGAAGAAACGCTTTAGCCTGTTGCGCGCTTTCTCCCTGATTGATCAAGACGAAGGCGACGTCGGGAAATGCCGCCTGGGCCTGTTCGAGCACCGGCATCTCGCGCCGGCATGGCGGGCACCAGGTCGCCCAAAGATTGAGCACGACCGGCACCCCCACATACGAACTCAAGTGGGCGGGACGCTCCTCAAGCGTCATTAACTGCAAGTCCGGCAAAGACGGCGCGGCCTGCTGCGCCAGCTTGTCGGCCTCCAATCCCCGTGCTGTTGAGGAGTTTTCTGCATTGTCTGCCTGATTGCAGCCCGCCATCAGCATGAGGGTGACGACAACAAGAATGAGTAGGCGTAAAGCCGGTGTAAGCTTAGTTATCATTTTTCGGCCCCCGAGCCGGAAGATAGGTCGAAACGACGCAGCATCTTGTCCTTGAGAGTGGGCATGGTGATCTCGCCCAAATGCATGTCCACCTGACGCCCTTGCGCATCGAAAAACAAGGTGGTGGGCAAGCCGCGCGAATTCATTGTGCGCATGGCCTCGGAAGCGGGGTCAAGTAAAACATCCGTCAAACTCAAACCCTCGCTCTCAAGAAAAGCCTGCGCCTGCTGCGCGCTTTCCCCTTGGTTGACCAACACGAAGGCCACATCCGGGAAATCGGTCTGAACCTGTTCAAACACCGGCATCTCGCGTCGGCATGGCGGGCACCAACTGGCCCAAAGATTGAGTACGATAGGGCGCCCTGCATACTCGCTCAGCGAAACGGGATGTTCGTCCAGCGTCGCCAGTTGCAGGTCCGGCAAAGGCGGCGCGGAGCGCAGCAATAAAGCGAGCACCCCGCCCGCGAGAGCCCATGCGGCAACGCCGACCATGACGCCCGCCAGCACGGGGACGCGCAAGATCTGAGCGGACCGGGTTCGCCGCCAAATGTAGGCAACGACCACCAGCACGCCGACCCACCAGACAAATCCACCATCGCCGATGGCGATCATGGATCTGGGTGTGGCCGAGTACTCCTCCCACCACTGCGCGATGTATGCCAAGCGTGCCGTCAAGAGCCCCCAAACCACGGCGTCAAGAATCATTGATCCGGCGGCTTTGTAAGGCACATCGGGCGCCCGCCGGCCGACAATTCGCGCTGTCAGCCAAGCCAACAGCACGGCGGCAATAACCGTGACGACCTGTATAGGAAATGGACCTATGCCGCTCATGACACCCCCGCCGCGTCCAAGCGGTCCTGAAACTCGCGCGCACCGATCTCACCCACCACGCGCAGATCCCGCCGTTCCGTACCATCCGGCCCCACCAGTATGAGCGTGGGCGGCCCCATGACGCCCCAGTGTTTAAGCAGTTCCTTATCCGTAGCGTCATTACGCGTCACGTCTGGCCGCACGATCTGCATACGCGCCAACTGCGCCGCGACTGCGGGATCGCCGAATACATTGCGCTCGATTACATGGCAACTGACGCACCAGTCGGCGTAGAAATCAATCAAGGTCCACTGACCGCGCGCGGCGCCTTCCGCCAGGCGAGCATCCACGTCGGCCACCGATTTGGCCTGGATATAACCGACCTCGGCGGTTGGCGTGGCCGCAGCGGGCGCGCCGCGCAGATGCGCCAGCGGCTGCAAGACGGCATCCCCCCCTGAAGCGGCGCCCACGAGCATCAGGACAGACCACAGACCGACGAATGCCGCCGCCGAACGCAAGCTCCACGCCAACCGCTGCCTATTCGTAACGGCTTGCGCCCAAGCGACGAGCCCCACCGCCACCAGCAATATCCAGGCCCCCCAGAGCAACAGACTCATCGTGCCGGTCAGGAAACGCGTCAGCATCACCACTGCCATGCCAACCATGACATAGCCGAAGGCGACGCGCACCCGATCCATCCACGCACCGGGCTTGGGCAGCACACGGGCGCCGAACACCGCAATGGCCAACAATGGCAGGCCCATACCCAGACCCAGCGCAAACAAGGC
This sequence comes from Burkholderiaceae bacterium, assembly GCA_049646585.1. Classification (GTDB taxonomy): domain Bacteria; phylum Pseudomonadota; class Gammaproteobacteria; order Burkholderiales; family Burkholderiaceae_B. Next base: position 17,721 of record JBARWC010000173.1, read on the forward strand.
CAGTCCGCCTTGGACCGCACTGCCCGTCTGCCCGATATACAACAGTGCGCCCGCCAAGGGTGCGGTCATGCACGGGCCGACTAAAAGAGCAGATAGAAAACCCAGCGCAGCCGCAGCTGTGATACTCCCGCCTGAACGTGTAGGCCCCGTAGACTGGAGGCGATTCATCAGACCGGATGGCAAGCGCAACTCAAATAGGCCGAACAGGGAGCTGGCCAGGACGAGGAACAGCGCGGCGAAGGTGCCGAGCAACCATGGCGACTGCAGCGTGGCTTGCAAATTGGCGCCCGCGAGCCCGGCTGCCACCCCCACCGCCGCGTATGTGGCAGCCATCGCCAGGACGTATGACGACGACAAGACGAACGCTCGCCGCGGCTTAGCTTGACTACCGACGACCATGCTGGAGACGATGGGAATCATCGGCAAGGTGCAAGGCGTAAAAGCCAGCAATAGACCGAACCCAAAGAATAGCAGCGTGCCGGCGAAAGGCCCCAGCGCCGCAAGCCGCTGAGCCGCCGCCTGATCCTCGCCAACGCTGACGTCCGAAGGCGTGCCGGCCGAATCAGGTCCGCGCTCCGAGGCTAGCTCAGGCCGCGATGCTTCAGGCGGTTGGTCGACTGCCTGCCCATCAGCAACCGCAGTTGCCGCTGCCGCGCTGATCTGTATGGTCTGCGGCGGATAGCAGATACCGTCTAGCGCACACCCCTGCCAATGCAGCGTCAACGGACCAGACGCTGTCGCGGGAAAACGTAGGCGGGCGACGTTGTCTGTATAGATTTCCGTGTCGCCAAAGAATTCGTCGTGCTTGGGGGTACCGGAAGGAAGAACCAGCTCAACGTCATTGTCCTGACCGTCGACAAGCTTCAGCGAATGGCGATAAACGTAATAGCGATCCGCAATATGCCCTTGCACCACATACTCGTCGCCTTGTTGTCGTACTTGCTCCAACGTGAAGACATCCACAGGATCAAGAAATTCGGGCTCATTCGCTGAAGAGAATAGACTGCTGCTTGCCCAGGCACTGCCCATGGCAAAACAACACAGAATCAACGCTGCGCGGGCGATCCGATAAACAAACAAGCTGAACTCCTCCAAGTGATTTCCGTAGATAATGCACCTGTAGGATTAAGGGAAGCTTAAGGCATTGAGATTTACCTGAAAAAGGTAAGACAGGGAATCAAGACTGCGTAGTCTTGAGTGCAATAGGCAGCACAAGCCGGGCCTCAAGGCCTGGGCCATCCCGCTCCAGAAGCTCAAGCGCCCCCCCGTGTCGGTGTGCAATGGCATCGACAATCGACAGGCCTAAACCGTTACCAGGGACTTTTATATCCCCACGCCAGAATCGGTTAACGGCTTGGGTCCGACCTTCCGCATCCAAGCCCGGGCCTTCGTCAAGTACGCTGATCCGCAGGGTCCCATTGCTTTGCGTTTCGATGTGAATGGCAACGGGCGTGTTTGCAGGCGCGTAGCGTATCGCATTATCAATTAGGTTCGTCAGGGCAGCGAGTAAGAGGGGCCAGGCAACCCGTACCTGGCGGGCATCAGCAGCCCCTTGTACGATTACCCGACTTGTAGCATTGCCGTAAAGAGGCTGCACCGCCTGGATCGCCGCGTACACCGCGTCAATCGGATCGCTGGCCTCCATTCCGATAGGCTGACCTTCCAGCCGTGCAAGTTCAAGCAAACGTTGAAGGATATTTTGCAATTGCTGCACTCCCTGATCGGCCTTGATCAGTGCAGCATCCAACGTTGCGTCCTCACCGGGCCGTTGAGAAGCCAGTTTTGCGACCTGAATGTGTGTCTTTATGCCTGTAAGTGGAGTGCGCAATTCGTGTGCTGCACTATCGGTGAAGCGGCGTTCACGTACGATTGCATTCTGCAATCGCCCATGTAACTGCTCGATGGTATCCACAAGCGGATGAAGCTCGACCGGCGCTTTAACTTTGGGCAAGGGACTATCGTCACCCGGACGGCGTCCGGCCAATACAAGACGAATGCGTTCCACGGGCGCCAATCCATGGGTAATGCCTATCCAAAGCACGACTAAGCTGCCGAACAAAGCGACGACAAATGGCAACCCCGCAGATAAGATCAGCTCTTTTACCAAGGTCTCTCGAACGTCGATGCTGTCTGCCGTGGCAATCTGAATATTACCCTGACGCAGCACGTAGGTGCGCCACCGCTTGTTGCCATACATGTGGGTGCCAAACCCTACAGGAGCGCCCGCCAAGTCTGGGCTGCCAGCCGTACGGGCGACGGCTTCGATCACGACTTCCCCCCTCACAAGACTCACCTCACATGCGACGCCATCGCGCGCCACTACATCCAACGGCTGACTACCCGCTGTGGCAATATCCCCCGGTTGGGGAAACTGGGCCACTAGACCAGCCACCATCCGAGCAGAGGCGGCAAGGCGATTATCCAGCGCGTCACGCAAGGACTGGCGCGCATCCACGAACATCCAGCCAGCCACCGCCGCCCACAGCAGCGTCAGTGACATGCCGATGATCAGCAGCAGCCGCAGACGCAGGCTCATAGCTCCTTCACCTTTCCGGCCGGGCCCAGCCTGTACCCGAGCCCGCGCACCGTTTCAACGATTGTGTTTCCAAGCTTGCGCCGTAAGTGATGAATATGGACGTTGATCGCATTACTTTCCAGATTTTGCTCGTAACCATAGACGCTATCGCAGAGTTGTTCAGCACTCAAAATACCATCAGGGTTCTGCAGCAAAGCGCGCAACAGAGAAAGCTCGCGACGGGCTAGTGTTACCGGCGTGCCGGCAAGCCGCACTTCGCCAGTTGAAAAGCAGAAAGTCAATGCTCCGTGATCTATACAATCTTTGCTGCGGCCAGCTATCCTGCGTGTCAACACATGCAGGCGAGCCTGCAACTCATCCAGGTCGAAAGGCTTGACCAGGTAGTCGTCGCCACCGCCCAGCAGCCCCTGCACACGATAATTCAGTGCGTCGCGAGCGGTAAGGATGAGCACGGGAAGGTCACGGCCCTGATCGCGCCAGCGACGCAATAACATCATGCCGTCCTCATCGGGCAGCCCAAGATCTAAGACGCAGACATCAAAGTACGAGGTCGCAATGGCAGCGTCCGCCAGGCTCGCCGTGTTGACATGATCAACCGTTAGGCCGTGCAGCTTCAATCCGGCCACAATGCCGCTCGCCACCAAGGGATCGTCTTCGACGAGCAAGATATGCATTCCAAACTCCTTTCTTCGAACGCCAAATAATTGCTTAGCGCATGGCTGAAACAAGCAAAAAGCTTAACAGGCTTTCCAGATTTGCTCAGTCTCTCGACCTCTTAATGTTGCCTTAATCCTGGCTGCTTATCGTGTCGGCAGTCTTGCAGCCCGCAATCCCGACTATCACCTTGCCTTACAGGGTCCTTTCGGTTCCGACATTTCCGGGTGCGGCTGTCATGAAATCGGACAAATACGCTATGACTCCAATACTAGGAATTTTGTTGGCGACGAGTTTTGTTGCTTCTTTAGTCGCGCTGGGCATTTTGGTCTGGGCCGTTGCCAACAAACTAATATTCGTTGGCAAAGCGGAAGCCTCCACCATCTTTATGGAAGGTGAAATCGGTCACCCGGACGACAGCGCCTCGTTTGGCGGCAAAAACGAAGCACAGACGCATCAGTTTGATGTGCTCCGAGCCGGCATCGATCGAGCTGGCAAAGGGCCGGTAATGATGCTGGTGACAGCCGGCATCTTGTGGCTTTTGATTGGGTCGATATTTGGCGTTATCGCGTCATTAAAACTGCATTGGCCCGATTGGCTGGCGCACATTGCCCCCATTACATTTGGCCGGGCGCGCACATTACACCTTAACATCGTGGCTTACGGCTGGATGTCGGTAACCGGCATAGGCGTAGCATTATGGCTACTACCCCGCATCTTCCATACGCCTTTACGCCGCCCCAATATGGCGTATTTGGGCGCCCTACTATGGACGCTCGGAGTAGTAAGCGGCACGCTGGCCATCGCCAGCGGCTGGTCGGACGGCATTGAATGGCTGGAGTTCCCATGGCAAATTGATCTACTGCTAGCCGCGGGTGGCTTCTTTCTCGCGTGGCCCGCCATTGAAACCGCAGCTCGTCGAAAATCCCGCCATATTTATGTATCAGGTTGGTATTTCCTTGCTGGCATGGTCTGGTTTCCATTTCTTTTTCTGGTGGCGAACATTCCGGGACTCCATATGGGTGCCCAGCAAGCGACCGTCAACTGGTGGTTTGCCCATAACGTGCTCGGCCTGTGGCTCACGCCCATGGGTGTGGGCGCGGCCTACTACATCATTCCAAAAATAATCGGCAAGCCGGTTTACTCCTATAACGTTTCGCTTCTCGGCTTCTGGAGCCTGGCGCTGTTCTATAGCCAAGTCGGCATCCACCACCTGATGGGAGGGCCCATCCCGACTTGGGCAGTTACACTATCAGTGGTCCATAGCATCATGATGTTTGTCCCGGTGATTGCAGTCGCAATCAACCAGCACGTCACGGTCGCCAAAAATATGTGGGCGTTCAAGCAATCGATGGCGCTGCGCTTTGTGTGGATCGGCGCACTTATGTACACGCTATCTTCTTTTCAGGGTTCAATTGAGGCGCTGCGCTCCGTCAACTCGGTAACCCACTTCACCCACTACACGGTGGGACACGCACACCTTGGCGCCTACGGCTTCGTCTCGCTCGTGCTGTTTGGCACGTTGTACTACATGATGCCGCATATTCTGGGTCGCCGCTGGCCGTACCCGGCACTGGTGAAAACCCATTTCTGGCTGGTTGTGGTCGGCTTCTCAGTTTACTTCCTGTCGCTCACCATCGCCGGCGTGCTTCAGGGAAAGGCGCTTATGGATCCAGGCTCCACCTTTGCCGAGATCACAAAAATGGCGGTCCCCTACCTTGAAGGCCGCTCCATCGGCGGCACGATGATGACGCTGGGTCACTTCGTCTTTGCCGCTCATTTCGCCTTGCTGGTACTACAAAAAGAGCCTCGCAACAAGGCTATCGATACTCTTGCTCGCGTGGAAGCCTCATGAATAAACTATTGCCCCTCCTTATTGGTGCAATTGGCGTCCTGCTGCTTGCCACACTGATGCTAGTGATCCTGCCCGCCTGGCAAATGCGAACAGCGCAGCCACCAGCACAGCTCGAGCCTTACACTGAGCAGCAACAGCTGGGCCGCCGGCAGTACGTGGCTAATGGATGCGTTTACTGCCATAGTCAGCAACCGCGCTCCACCGGCCAAACGTTATTCGATGGTGCGCGGGGATGGGGCCGCGCCTCGACACCGGGCGACTATTTTTATGACGCCCCACACCTATTAGGTACGATGCGTACCGGCCCTGACCTGCTAAATATCGGCGCCCGCATAACAAGTCGAGATTGGCATTTGACGCACTTATACCAACCGCGCGCGATTTTTGACTGGAGCATCATGCCCTCGTATCCATATATGTTCGAGGAAAAGGACGAAGCTTCTGCAGACGATGTCGTTGTGCGCTTGCCCGCCGAATTTCAGCCCTCCGGCGGCAAGATCGTCGTCGCGCGTGAAGAAGCTTTAAACCTCGTCGATTACCTACTTAGCCTGGATCGCACCTACCCTGCAAGTAAAGAGGAACTGCAAAAACGGGACAGGGGCTATGACCACCGTACCGAGACTACGGAGGTAGCGGAAAATGCGAATTAGAAACGCAAATAACATGAAGCCTGAGTCACTACCACCTCAGGTTGAAGATATTGATCCTACTTTCGAGCCATGGGAGCCGCCTCGGCCCATACCTATCTTCTTGCTGGCTGTCCTGTTCGCCCTGGCCCTGGCGGGCATCGGCATGTATCTGAGCGACCTCGCTCCCTGGACCGACTCGGGTTCGCCGGATACAGTGGCTAGCGGCCCCGTCGCACCTTTGCCCGCATCGTCCCTCTCCGCTGCCCGCGCTCCACAGAAGGCACCTCCGATAGTCCATGGTGGCCGAGATAGCGTCTGGAGCTGTGCGTCCTGCCATGGCGATCAAGGCGAGGGTGCGGGTATAACCCCACGGCTAGCTGGTCTCTCGCCGGACTATCTGGCCAAACAACTGCGCGACTTCGCTTCCGGCGCGCGGCTGAATGAGTCCATGCATTATGTCGCACGCGAGTTGCAGCAAAAGGAGATCACCGAACTTGCAGCCCACTACGCTAGCATGCCGGTTCCTGAGCTGATATTGCCGCCTTCGGATGCGGACCTGGCGCGCGGGCGACAGCTGTTTGAAAGAGGTGACTGGAAACAAAACGTGCCGGCCTGCGCCAGTTGTCATGGCAGCCAGGGCGAAGGGGTGGGCGCATCGTTTCCGTCGCTGGCCGCGCAGCAGCCCGAATATCTGTTCGGTCAGCTCGCAGCTTGGAAGGGCGGAAACCGGCACAATTCACCTCAAGACTTAATGGACGATATCGCCAGCCGGCTTTCATACGAAGACCTATACGCGGTTTCGAATTATGCGGCGTCTTTGCCCCAGTCTGATCGTGATGTGCGCGGGAATGAAAATTTGGAGGATGCAAATGGAACAGAATAAACCCGCGAATCAGCCTAAGTCCGCCATGCCACAGAAAATGTCGGGCGCTCGTCGCATCGCCTGGGGAGCAGGGATCGGCATATTGCTGTTTGGTGTCGGCTATGCGATCAATAGTGGTGGACTGTTGTCGTTTTCGATTACCTCTCAGAAAACCGGTGCAGCACAGATCGGCAATATCGCCTATACACGTGAGGCGATGGAATCGGACCGTAATGAACATAGCAAAGACAGATCCACTCCGACTGCGGGCACCCCGGTGGGTAGTGATGGCTATTACCTACCTCCTTCCGACGAAAAAATTCCTGAGGGGCCTTATGGCGATGCGGTTCGGCGCGGGCGCGCCATGTTCACGGAAACGTCGACGATGGTATCCGACCACGTTGGCAATACACTGGCCTGTGTCAACTGCCATTTGGATGCGGGGCGTCGGGAGAACTCGGCACCCATGTGGGGCGCCTACGTGCGGTATCCCGCTTACCGCGGAAAAACTAAGTCAATCAGCACCCTGGAAGACCGCATTACCGGCTGCTTTACCTATTCGATGAACGCACAGGCTTCGCCCTCGGGCAAGCCGCCAGCGCCGGGGAGCGACGTTTATCGTGACCTAATGACATACTTCTACTGGATGTCCAATGGCGCGCCTACAGGTGAAAAGTTGCCTGGTTCAGGTTATCCAAAGGTAAAAAAAACCAAGGAAGGCTACGACGTCGTGCGGGGGCAGAAAGTCTATGCACAGAACTGCGCCCTCTGTCACGGCGCGAATGGCCAAGGGCAGAAAGATCCCGAAAGCGGCGTGGTGTTTCCTCCCCTATGGGGCCCTGACTCGTACAACTGGGGGGCCGGCATGGCGCGCGTCGATACGGCTGCAGGCTTCATCAAGGCAAACATGCCTTTAGGCAAGCCGTTTTCCTTGAGCGATCAAGAAGCGTGGGATGTGGCGGCGTATCTAGACAGCCGCGAGCGGCCCAAAGACCCGCGCCAGACCGGTACGCTTGAAGAAGCCCGCCTGGAGTTTCACAAAGGCGAAGAGAGTTTCTATGGCAAGGAAGTGAACGGAAAAATAGTCGGCGGCGGCGTAAGCCATTAACAGCGATCCCGCCATGCATTCAACGACGACGGCCGATGCGCCCGATCTGGAACAGCTTCGTCCAGCAGGACGCATGATTTTCTCCGTGCGCGGCATGTTTTGCGCAAGCTGCGCCATGGCAGTACAACGCGTTATCGAAAAAGTGCCCGGCGTGCTGTCCAGCAACGTAAACTTCACGTCCGGCGCAGCCCTCGTTCGTTGGGATCCCGAACATTTTGATTTCAACCGACTTTTCGGCCGCGTGCAAGATCTCGGCTACGAAATGTCGCCCTTGTTGGACAGCAACGAACTTAACGAATCACTGCTGGCCCAGACATCCCGGATTCGGCTTCAGTTAATTATTGCAGCGTTCTTTGGCATGTGGAGCATGCTCGGTTCGTGGATGCTCTATTTTGGTATCGAGGCTGTGGCCGGCATCGATGCACTACTGGTGGGGTGGGCAGCCACTGCTTTCAGCCTACCAGTGATACTTTACAGCGGCTTGGACCTGTATCGAGCGGCCTGGAAAACCGTGCGTGCCGGCGTTCCCGGCATGGATGCTCTGGTATCGCTCGGCGTCTGGGGTTCATTATTTCTCTCGCTGTGGAACCTTTCGCGCAGCTCACCAGCGGTTTACGTGGACGCCGCCACGATGCTTGTCACCTTCCTGTTGGTAGGCCGGCTCATCGAGATCCATGCACGCAAACATAATCTGGCGGCGATCGACGCTTTGCGTCAACTCCTGCCCGAAACAGCACGCCTCGTCCAATCCGACGGAAGGAAAGAGCTTGTTGCCCTGGACACCGTTCAGGCCGGCGAGCTCGTCTATGTGCAGGCCGGAGAGGGTATCCCCGTCGACGGCACGATAGAAACTGGCGTCTCGCAACTTGATGCCTCCCTGCTGACAGGCGAGTCTCTGCCATTCGTGCGAAGCGTTAACGAACAGGTCCATGCGGGGATGGTCAATTTGCAAGCCCCCTTATCGATACGCGTGGAAAAAAGCCAGGGCGAACGCCGCATCGACACACTGGGTTTGCGTATGCTCGAGCTGTTCGGGGCAAAGTCATCGATGTCAAAGATGGCCGAGCAGTTTGCACGCCTGCTGCTGCCCATTGTATGCGCAGTCGCTTTGCTCGCCCTGGTCCGGCACCTCTGGCTGGGAATGGCGGTTGACCACGCATTACTGGCCTCGCTGTCTATACTCGTCGCCGCATGTCCCTGCGCCGTTGGCCTGGCCCTGCCCCTAGCTTTCTCTGCTGGTAGCGCACGGGCATCGAATGCCGGCATTCTGTTCCGGGACCCCGCCAGCGTCGAAGCGTTAGCACATGCGCGGGTATTTGCTTTTGACAAAACGGGCACACTAACCACGGGACAATTAACCGTCACAAAGATCACCAGCGCACGCCTTGCGCAGGACGAACTTATACGGATCGTGGCCAGCGCGGAAAGCGGTGTTTCACACCCGGTGGCCAGCGCCATTGTGCAATATGCCCGCTCACGGGAAATCACTAATCTGCTACCGGCAGAAGCGGCCGAGCGGCACGCGACCGGGGTACGTTACGTAACACCAGACGGCGCGGTATGGCTGATCGGCGCAGGGGCTTGGCTGGCGCACCACGGGGTTAGCGACATCGCTGAGGAAACACACGCTGCTCTTGATACAAGCTACGCACCCAGCGCTATCGTGCATATATCCCGCGCTGGATGTTGGGAGGGACGAATCGAGCTGCAGGACCAGATTAGAGAAAACTCTCTCGCCGCGTTGGAAGATTTACGTAAGCAAGGCTGCCAGACTCTGCTCGTGACCGGCGACCATGCACAAGCGGCCAAGTGGGTCGGCGAAGCGTTGTCCTTTGCACCTAAGGACATTCACGCGGCTTGCGACCCCGACGGGAAGGTCAAAATTATGCAACAACATGGCAAAGACACGGCCTTTGTGGGCGATGGCATCAACGATACACTGGTTCTGGCCGCCGCTGGCTGCGGAGTGGCGATAAATGGCGCGAACGCGGTTGCCGTCACAGCATCCGGAATCATGATCACCCAGGGCGGTGTCGAACAAATCGTTAAGGCGCGGCGACTGGCGGGCCAAATCCAGAGACGAGTACGTCAGAACCTCTTTTTTTCGATTTGCTACAACGTGGCGATCGTGATGCTATTCTTTCAGATCGGCGTCACGCCCGGCGCGGCCGCCATCGCCATGTGCCTAAGTAGTTTGACCGTCATTGGCAACTCGATGCGTCCATTTACTTCGCAAGAACGCGCATCACATGTCTCTTAGGTCGCTGCCATCAAAAGCTGTCGGACAACGCTTGGACATCCCTGTTGGTGGACTTCCACGCCGTATTCGAGTATGCCGGCCAACATATTGCCCGGGCACGAAAATCTAGTTCGCAGTAATCTCCATGGTCGATCTTCGAGCGGTGCCGGGACACATCATTTCGACATAATTCCTCCTGCCTATGGTTTTATCAAGAGTTGAGCAGTGTTTGTGAGAGTCTCCTGCTATGACGTGCCTCACTCCGAGGCTCATAAGAATGCCGTACAGTCGGAAGCCATCGACCCCATAGGCACAATACGACAGCCAGCACGTGTCTACAGCGATTTTCTTTAATTGAGCAAGTCTCTTAACTTTCAGTTAATCGAAGCAACGTATGCTACGCCATGACCCATCCGGTGGGCCGCGATTTTTCACCCGTGTCAACGTAATCATTGCCCGTCATGCCGCCGGCGGGCCAGTACCGAAGATCATCGCCTGGAACGAGGTAACAGTTGCTCGAAGCCATCAAACTACAATGCGTGCGTGGTGAGCGCCGTCTATTTCATCGCTTGAGTTTTCAAGTCAAGGCCGGCGAGTGCCTGTCGGTTCAAGGCGAGAACGGCAGTGGTAAAACCAGCCTATTGCGCATGTTGGTAGGGCTGACGCCCCCAGCCGATGGCACCGTCTATTGGAACGATCGATCGTTAGAACAATGGGGTAACGAATACGGACGCGAGCTACTTTATTGCGGTCACGCTTCGGGCTTGAAAGAGGAGCTGAGTGCGACTGAAAACCTGCATTTCGGTTCTAAGCTGGCCAACGTGTCATTTGACTCAGCTGCTATACAGCAAGCTTTGCATCAAGCTGGTTTGCGAGGTAGAGAACACCTGCCAGTGCGCGTCTTGTCCCAGGGCCAAAAGCGCCGCGTGAGCCTAGCCAGACTATTGCTGCAAAAGCGTATTTTGTGGGTGCTGGACGAGCCTCTAGCGGCACTGGATGCCCACGCAACACAGTGGGTAATCAAAGTAATCGATCGGCATTTGAGTGACGGGGGAGTTGCTGTTCTGACGACTCATCATGACTTGGCGCTGACAGCCCCCCTCCAGGTCATCCGGTTGGACAAATGAGTGGCACCCTGCGCATCTCGCCGCTATACGAACTTGCAAAGCGAGATTTAAGGCTCGCTATGAGGCGCAAGTCAGATATGCTGACATCCCTTTCTTTCTTCGTAATCGTGGTCAGTCTATTCCCCTTGGCCATAGGCGCTGAACGCGACACGCTGCGCCAGATCGCCCCTGGGATTCTTTGGGTGGCCGCATTGTTGGCAACGATGATGTCGTTAAACCAACTGTTTGAACAAGATTATGTCGACGGAACTTTGGAGCAATTGCTCCTTTCGCCCTCTCCACTTGGAATGCTTGTACTGGGCAAGCTGATCGCTCACTGGCTCTTGACTGGCCTGCCTTTGACTCTGTTAGCCCCATTCTTGGCGTTGCAGTTTGACTTACCCGCTTCGTCGTTGCTTATTCTTAGTTTATCGTTTTTGATCGGCACACCCGTGCTTAGTTTGATCGGCGCCATCGGAGCAAGTCTTACGTTGGGCCTTCGGGGTGGCGGAGTTCTACTCGCACTAATCATCTTGCCGCTTTACACGCCAGTCCTTATCTTTGGTACGGGTGCCGTAGTCAATGCAGCGGTTGGACTCAGTGCGAGCGCAAATCTTTCTCTATTGGCGGCCATGCTGGCTGTAGCGATCTTTTTTTCTCCTTTGGCCATTGCTGCGGCGTTAAAAATTGCGTTGGAATAATGGTTGCGAAAATGATTAATTGGTTTAAGTACTCCTCACCCAAGACGTTTTATTCGCTTGCAGGAAAGCTGTTCCCCTGGTTCGGCGCAGCTGCGGCGATTCTGGCGGTGTCCGGCCTGTATGTGGGATTCTTCTTGGCACCCACCGACGCTCAGCAAGGCGAAGGCTACCGCATCATCTTTCTACACGTTCCGGCCTCATGGATGTCGATGCTCATCTATTTGATCATGGCCTTCTGGGCCGGGGTTGGGTTGGTGTTCAATAGCCGGTTATCGGCCATGATGGCTTCGGCCCTGGCACCTACTGGCGCCTTATTCACATTTCTATCGTTATGGACGGGCGCTTTGTGGGGCAAGCCCATGTGGGGGACTTGGTGGGTCTGGGATGCGCGGTTGACATCTGAGCTGCTCTTGTTCTTCTTATATCTCGCATTTATGGCGCTCCAGTCCGCCGTGGACGATCCAAGGCGCGCCGATAAAGCTGGTGCTGTACTGGCGATAGTTGGCGCGGTGAACATTCCAATTATTTATTTCTCCGTTCAATGGTGGAGCACTCTGCACCAAGGGGCGTCTGTATCGCTGAACCGAGCGCCGTCAATGGCAGCGGTTATGCTGGTCGGCATGCTGCTCATGGCCTTGGCGTCGTGGTTTTATACGATCGCGGCGGCATTAGCACGCGTTCGTTGCGTCATTCTAGAGCGCGAGCACCACGCCGGCTGGTTAAACGATTTAAAGGAAATAGAACGATGATCTGGTCAAGCTCCGTCGAGTTCTTCGCCATGGGCGGATATGCGCTTTATGTTTGGGGATCACTCAGCGTCACCCTTGTGGCGATCCTCACCGAGTGTTTTTTTCTTCGCTATCGCCGCAAGGCTGCACTGTTACATGTACAGCGCAGCTCAAATTCTCACGAAGAGGCTCGACTATGAAGGCTCGCCATCGACGCATTATGCTCATAGGTGGAGGCCTGGTGGCGCTCAGTATGGCTACGGCACTCGTACTTAACGCCTTCCAAAGCAATCTTGTGTTTTTTTTCACACCAACTCAAGTCATGGCGGGCGAGGCGCCTCAAGAGCGCGTTTTCCGCGTTGGAGGGATTGTGCAGGCGGGAAGCGTGCAGCGTGATGGGCTTACAGTGCAATTTGGCGTCACCGACAATGCCAAAACGATACCGGTCAGTTATACAGGTATTCTCCCCGACCTGTTCAGCGAAGACAAAGGGGTCGTTGCGCAAGGCAAGCTCGGGTCTGATGGTTTGTTTCGAGCCCAGGAAGTGTTGGCAAAGCATGACGAGAACTACATGCCGCCTGAAGCGCAACATGCTTTGGATGAAGCCAACAAGAATGCAAGCATCGGGAGGCCATAGACTATGCTTGCTGAATTCGGTCATTTTTCGCTGATTCTGACGCTGTTCGTCGCATTGGCGCAGGCAGGACTATGCCTTGTCGGCTCGGCGCGCGGCAAACTCGCATGGATCGCCTTCGCACGGCCAGCCGCACGCATACAGTTTCTATTGATAGCCTTAAGCTTTGCGACACTGGCGTGGGCCTTCTTCGAAAACGATTTTTCGGTGCTCTACGTCGCTCAGAACTCCAATTCACAATTGCCTTGGTTCTACCGGATCGCCGCAACCTGGGGCGGTCATGAGGGCTCTCTTCTATTGTGGTTGTTGATGCAAACTGGATGGGCGTATGCGGTCAGCGTGTTCTCGCGTCAGCTGCCCGATACCATGGTGGCTCGCGTGCTTGGGGTGTTGGGTCTGATCACCGCCGGATTCCTGCTCTTTGTATTACTGACCTCTAACCCGTTCGAACGCCTGATGCCCGCAGCCATGGACGGGTTGGACCTGAATCCGCTGCTACAAGATGTAGGGCTGATACTCCATCCACCGCTGCTCTATATGGGATATGTCGGATTCTCGGTGGCGTTTGCATTTGCCATCGCCGCGTTGCTGGCAGGTCAGCTCGATGCAACCTGGGCGCGCTGGTCCAGACCTTGGGCCACGGCAGCGTGGTTGTTCCTGACCTTGGGTATCGCGCTGGGCAGTTGGTGGGCCTACTACGAATTGGGCTGGGGAGGTTGGTGGTTCTGGGATCCTGTGGAGAATTCATCATTTATCCCTTGGCTGGTGGGCACAGCATTGATACATTCACTGGCGGTAACCGAGAAGCGCAACAGCTTCAAAAGCTGGACAGTGCTGCTTGCCATCAGTACTTTTTCACTTTCATTGCTGGGTGCATTTTTGGTCCGTTCCGGAGTCCTTACCTCCGTACACGCATTCGCCACCGATCCGCGCCGGGGCGTATTCATCCTGATGCTTTTCACTATGGTGACGGGATCGTCATTGCTATTGTTTGCACTTCGTGCGCCCAAGGTCGGCATGGGAGGCCGATTCGCGTTGATATCGCGTGAATCGTTCTTGTTGGTAAATAACATTCTCCTGGCCGTAGCGGCTGGTGCCGTCATTCTTGGAACCCTGTATCCGCTGATTCTTGATGCGCTCGGGCTGGGCAAGCTCTCTGTTGGACCGCCCTACTTTAATGCCGTTTTCGTGCCTTTGATGGTGCCGGCATTGCTGCTCATGGCTGTTGGGCCAATCGCCAACTGGAAGACAGCAAGGATACCCGCTTTGATAAAGCAACTCCAGCCGCCCGCTTGGATCGCACTGATTATTGGCGCGGGTGTACCGTTTCTCTTCGGACGCTGGTCTGTGTCCGTTGCGCTCGGAGTAGCCTTGGCATCGTGGATAGCTGCTTCCGTCATTATTGGCGTTGCCCAACGCATGCAGGCAACCCGCAGCGGGCTGCTAGCCCAGCCGCGTAGCTGGCTCGGCATGCATTTGGCCCATCTAGGCATCGCCGTATTCGTTGTTGGGGTAACGCTGGTCACGGGGTATGAGACGGAACAGGACCTGCCCATGACGCCTGACAGTACGGCGTCGACGGGTGGCTATGAGTTGACATTCAAAGGTGTCAGCAAGGAAATGGGTGCGAACTACGAAGCGGAGATAGGCGAAGTCTTGCTTTCACGTAACGGACAAGTTCTTCGTTCCCTACATCCCGAGAAGCGCGATTACTTCTCATCGGATATGCCGATAACGGAAGCGGCGATCGACGCCAATGGCCTGCGACATGTGTACGTTTCATTAGGCGAGCCGCTTGGCGATGGCTCTTGGAGTGTGCGTGTTTACTATAAACCATTCGTTGACTGGATCTGGATCGGCTGCATTTTGATGGCTTTAGGTGGGCTACTAGCCATCAGCGATCGCCGATATCGGCTTAAGCGTCGGCAACGAGGCAATGCGTTGGTGCCTAAAGAGGAAACACCATGAGTCGTTTTGTATGGCCATTGATCGGATTCATTGTGCTGGTCGGCTTCCTTGGCTTCGGCTTGACGCTGAAACCCAGTGAGGTGCCCTCACCTTTAATCGGCAAACTTGCACCTGAATTCTCACTGCCGAGACTGCTGGCACCGGACGACACATTTTCCCCCCAATCCATGCAGGGGAAAGTATGGCTGCTGAATGTTTGGGCGTCTTGGTGTCCTCCCTGCCTCGAAGAACATCCCATCATTACGGATCTGGCAACAACATATGCTTTGCCCATTATTGGTCTGAACTACAAGGACGTGGCTGCGAACGCAATATCGTGGCTAGATCGCAATGGCAATGCTTTTGAGTCAGTTGTCTCCGACCCACAAGGCGTTGTGGGTATTGATTACGGGGTCTATGGCGTACCCGAAACATATGTGATTGATAAAGAGGGTTTCATCCGATATAAGCATATTGGTGCTGTAAGCCATAGCGACGCACGTAACATCATCCTACCGTTAGTGCGGGAGCTTCAGAAATGACGCGTGTGTGGCTGTTCCTACTTTGTGCTGCTATTTCATTCTCCGCCTGGGGTAATGGTGCAGCTACTGAAAAGCGAATGCTGGGCATTGCTGCGGAACTGCGCTGCCTGGTATGCCAAAACGAATCGATTGCCGCTTCACGCGCCGACTTCGCTGCGGACATACGAAAACTGATCCGCCACGATATCGAAGCGGGAAAAAGCGATGCAGAAATTCAGACCTATCTGGTTACTCGATACGGCGATTTCATACTGTATCGCCCACCGTTGAAACCGGCCACACTTTTATTGTGGTTCGGTCCCATCTTGCTCCTCGCTTTCGGATTCCTTATCTTTGCCATAACACTCCACCGACGAAAACGACATGTCGGCGATATCTCGTTAAGTGACGAAGAGCTAAAAGTGGCAGAAACCCTCTTGGGGCAAACCGCCCATCATGGAAAACTCTCATGAGTCTTATTTTTGTTGGCCTTGCCGCATTGCTAGCGACCGGAGTAACACTTTGGCTGGGACGAACCCTTTGGCGTGGCACAACGCATGATAGCGAGATCGAACATCACGCTGTTAACGCGACGGTACTGCGGGACCAATTGACTGAGCTAGAACAGGACGTCGTCAATCAGACGTTATCTGCCGACGATTTCTCGGCTGCCAAGCAAGAAATACAGCAACGTGCCCTGCACGAAGCAGTACCCGCTCCGGCTGCAGTCCTGCAAGGCCAGGGCGATAAGCGCACAGCGATAACACTAATGGTCACTCTGCCTTTGGCTGCGACGCTGCTGTATTTGTCTTTAGGCAATCCAGGCGCAACCCTTCGACCACCGCCTCAAAACGCCCCCATGATGACTCAGGCCGACGTAGAGAATATGGTGAAATCGCTTGAGGCACGCCTTGCCCAAAACCCCGATGATCCGGCTGGTTGGCTCATGTTGGCACGCTCTTATCGCTACTTTGCCGATTACAAAAACGCGGCCATCGCTTTTTCCAAAGCGGCGCCCAACATCCAAACGGACCCGATAGCGCTGACGGAGTACGCAGAAACGCTCGCTCGGAGCAGCCCAACAGGATTCGTTGGTAAACCAACGCAGCTACTGGAGCGCGCGCTCTCCTTAGATTCGCGTGAACCATATGCACTTACGCTAGCAGGTACCGCCGCACTTGAACGCGGCGACTACCAAGTAGCCATTGACCACTGGCAACAAGTGCTTGAACAGCTCCCTGCGGGCTCTCGGACGGCACAGGTTGTCGCTGATGGCATTGAGCGAGCACAACAGAGGAATAGTGACGCCCGCCTCCCATAATCGACAATGCTAGCATTAAGTCTCTGGCCCGACGACGCCCGCCGGCACATCGTCAAGTGAAAGAGCCCCGGTGCGCATCTGCGGCGCCATGCCTCTCGGCAGCCGCATAGCGATAGGGCGACATGGCCTAGGCGCGGTCAAAGAACGTCGCCACCGGAGAAAGACAAAGCGAACCCCGCGCGACTGCTATGACTAACAACAGTACGCACAGTACACCACATCCCACACCGGTCCGGAAAGCGAGAGGACGACCGTATCGCGAATGCCATCGTCGCTATAGCCCCAGGTGCTGGATCGAGTTGCTAGGAAAGCATTAGCGGTTGCTTAAACGATCAATCATGTACGCTTAATGCTGCGACCTCGGTGCTCCGTTTCCGTAATTCGGTGCATTTCGAGCAAATTTGTTTGCAAGCTATACCACATCCCCGCATGCATTCTTCCAACCAACCCCAAGGCCGGAGTATCAACGTAGAGTCTGTCCCGATCGAGCATGACGTCATCATGGATGTGCATAGCAACGACCCTCGCAATCACAATACTACGATTGCCGCCCAGATCATGTACATGCTCCGTCACACACTCATAAGCTACCGGGCTGGCTTTGATTCTTGGCGGTGCGACCTTGACCGACGGGAGGGCTTCCAATCCCGCTTCAGCGAGCTCATTAACGCTTGAATCAAAGTCGACAGCGGTCACACTCATCTGCTGCAATAAGTCTTGCGACACAAGATTAATTACGAAATCTCTGCCTTGCTGCAGGTTCCGGCCGGTGTCTTTGGGCTCACCATTACGCGCTCCGACACCTATTGCGAACCATTCGCTCTCACCTTGGCGGGACGAGCGGCATTCGAGCGCGGCGAATATCAGGGGCCATTAGCTACTGGCAGCAATTACTGGAAGCTCCCACTGGTTCGGAAGCGGCCCAGGCGGTACTGAATGGCATTGATATAGCTCGACAGAATACGAGTACACCCTCTCAAAAATCTATCGCCATACTTCCAACTCTGATGAAAATCGTCTCCTATCCCACTAAGGGAGAGCTGACACCAAGCTATACCCTCCGTTGCCTACCTAGATGTATTCGATGCACAGCGGCTTGCATCTAAATCCTCATCTGATAAGGCGCTGGAAACCGTAACGAATCACCTGCATCCGCTGTGAACGCTAGTCAGTGGACAATTGCCCCTTGAGAGAGCATGAGTGCTGTAACGCCACAGCATCGAACGTCATTACCCTATCCTCTATCGAATACATTGTTAATTTTTCGGAGCGTGCGTCATCCATCTTCATCCCAAGCCGCAATTATGGTTGGATGAAAGGCAGCGAAAGCGAGGCACCGAGAGTACTTGGACCAATTCCCCGCGTTTCGTGGACAGTGCTGTATCCCAATACTACTTCTGATCGATAAGCGCCTTCAGGGCGTACTTCTCTCGATCAATTTCACCTCGCGTCCGAGCACCAAGCCGCCGCAAAACAGGAAGCGGTGGACACCAGCCCTGAACTCCATGCTGGAGTAGGAATGCTAGCACGCCGCCCGTCAGATACAACCATTTCCTATTGGCGACAAAACTTAAGACCAAACCACCCAGTGCCAGTGAAGACGCATTCACCTCAAGCACTCTTTCCACATCCCACTCTCCGTCCAGCTCCCGGATCCTGCGACTTACTTCTAGTTTATCGAGGGTTGAATAATGTCTTATATTCTCGTCAGTCTTTTTATCAATATCCGCGTTAACGCGAGACGCGGTAGAACGACGAACGCGGTCATTATCCACGGTTGTATGCGACCATATATCCTCCACCTTAAAACAGATCCTAGACGATCGAATTTACAGCAAATTTCGTTCCCATCGACCCACGGACGCGTCTCCTCCTGCGCAACCGGACGCGTCTATTGGGTACAACCACAGCTAAAGCCGCCACTATGGCCTATACTGAATAGACGCAGGGGTACTCGCCGTTCACGGCGGGTTGAGAAAGGCCCTTCGTACCAGTACGGATAATGCCGATGCTGGGAGCGTACTTGTCGTGATTTTTTGGCGCCACGGCGCCTGATCGCTGCTCGTCTATTCCCTATCGGCTCCATTGTTAATTTATCTGGAGCACGTTTTGAACGCTATTTCCTCCTCCTTTACTGCAGCCAAGGCCGAAGTCGATGCTGCTGCCGTCACGCCACTTCCCCAATCAAGCAAGGTCTATCAGCAGGGCTCGCGCCCAGATATCCGGGTGCCGTTTCGCGAGGTTTCGCAAGACGACACACCCACCATGTTTGGCGGCGAAAAAAACCCGCCGCTGACCGTTTACGATACAAGCGGCCCTTACACCGATCCATCAGTGAGCATCGACATCCGCAAAGGGCTCCCGGCCCTGCGCAGCGGGTGGATAGCTGAACGCGAGGATACCGAACAACTGGAGCGTCCCAGTAGCGAGTACGGACAAGGGCGCCTACAAGACACGCGTCTGGATTCGCTGCGATTCGAATTGAGTCGGCCTCCGCGACGTGCCAAAGCCGGAAGAAACGTTACGCAAATGCATTATGCACGCCGAGGAATAATCACGCCGGAAATGGAATTCATCGCCATACGCGAGAACTTGCGGCGCGAGCACTATATCGAAACGCTACGCGCCAGCGGGCCGGAAGGTGAAAAGCGGGTCGCCCGCATGTTGCACCAACACGCGGGGCAGTCGTTTGGCGCCGCCATTCCAGAGTCGATTACACCTGAATTCGTACGCGATGAGGTCGCGCGAGGCCGAGCCATTATTCCCGCCAATATCAATCACCCTGAAAGCGAACCTATGATCATAGGCAGGAATTTTCTGGTGAAAATCAATGCGAACATCGGCAATTCGGCGCTTGGCTCCAGTATTCAGGAAGAAGTCGAAAAAATGACCTGGGCGATACGCTGGGGCGGCGATACGGTCATGGACCTGTCCACAGGCAAGAACATTCACGAGACGCGCGAATGGATCATCCGCAACTCGCCCGTGCCCATCGGTACGGTGCCTATTTATCAAGCCCTGGAGAAGGTGGACGGCAAGGCCGAAGAGCTGACCTGGGAAATTTTTCGCGACACTTTGGTCGAGCAAGCCGAGCAAGGTGTGGACTATTTCACGATCCATGCGGGCGTCCGACTGCCCTTTATTCCGATGACTGCCGAGCGTATGACCGGCATTGTCTCTCGCGGTGGCTCCATCATGGCCAAATGGTGCCTTGCCCACCACAAAGAAAGCTTCATTTACGAGCGCTTCGAAGACATCTGCGAAATCATGAAGGCCTACGACATCAGCTTTTCACTCGGCGATGGACTGCGCCCCGGGTCGGGCTATGATGCCAACGACGAGGCGCAATTCGCCGAACTTAAAACGCTTGGCGAACTGACCCAGCTAGCCTGGAAGCACGATGTGCAGGTCATGGTCGAAGGCCCCGGGCATGTTCCCATGCACCTGATCAAGGAAAACATGGACATGCAGCTCAAGCATTGCCATGAGGCGCCTTTTTATACGCTTGGGCCGCTGGCCACGGACATTGCCCCCGGATACGACCACATCACGTCGGGCATCGGCGCGGCGTTGATCGGCTGGTACGGTACCGCCATGCTGTGCTACGTGACGCCCAAAGAGCATCTGGGTCTGCCCAATAAAAAAGATGTCAAGGACGGCATCATCACATACAAGATCGCAGCGCATGCGGCCGACCTGGCCAAGGGTCACCCCGGCGCGGCTATTCGTGACAACGCTTTGTCCAAGGCGCGTTTCGAGTTCCGTTGGGAAGACCAGTTCAACTTGGGTTTGGATCCAGACACGGCCCGGGACTTCCATGATGAAACCCTGCCCAAAGAGTCGATGAAGGTGGCCCATTTTTGCTCAATGTGCGGCCCGCATTTCTGCAGCATGAAAATAACCCAGGACGTACGCGAATATGCCAAGCAAAAAGGCATGTCTACAGACGAAGCTGTGCAACACGGCATGCAGGAAAAAGCGATCGAGTTCGTACAAAAAGGAGCCCGAATTTACCATCAATCATAGACGGCGCAAGGAGTCCAGCTGCGGTTGTGTGAGGGCAAAAGCGAGGCGAAATCTTTCACGCAGCTCAATCTAAATATTCGTCAGAACGACATGGCTGTGCCTGAATAGCGGAGGCCAGAAACACTTGTCGTTCTGGTCTATTCATCGTTAAATCAACCAGCCGCTGATCGAATCGAGCAGTCCATTGTAATCGCGCGACCCTGCTCGAACCACAATGTTATCGGCAAGGTTTCTCCGATTTTCAATGTCGAGGTTGACTTTTCAAGCATAACGTGATGGCCCCCAGGCGCGAACTCGAAGCTGCCGCTGGCCGGCACCTCGATCTTGTCCGCGTGCACCATGACAGCCATGCCGTTCACGGTCTTGCTGGCATGCAGCATGACTTTGCCGAAGGCTTTGGACTGCGCGCCGACGAGCACGACATCACGGTCGCCGCTGTTGCTCAGCGTGAAATAGGCGGCCGATGGCAAGCGGTTGGGCAATGCGCGGATCCAGCAGTTCGTGACGGTGACACCTTCGGGCGCGGCGGCAGTGGCCGCATCGCCGAAACTGGATTGCCCCGGATGCGGGTGCGCAGGGTGATCATGCCCAGCGTGGGCCTGTGCGGACAGGGAGGTGGCGGCGGCGAATGCCGCCACGAGGAGCTTGAATGCGTACTTCATGGTTTTTCCTGTTTTAGTGCTTGTGATGGTGTCCACCGCTTGGCGCGCCGCTGGTCAATGGGCGCACGGGGGCTTCAATGTTGACCGTCTCACGCTTGCCGTCAGGGCTCTCAAAGGTCAACGTCATGGGAACATGGTTGCCTTCGTGAACTTGCGTCTTCAGATCGATCAGCATGATGTGGTAGCCGCCAGGCTTGAGTTCGACGGCTTGTCCAGCGGGCAATGTCAGCCGAGGAATTTGGCGCATCTTCATGACATCGTTCTCCATGATCATTTCATGAATCTCGACATGTTGAGCGGCCGGTGAGTCGGCCTGCACGAGGGCGCTGTCCGCCTTGGAGGAAAGGCGCATAAAGGCTCCTGTGGCCTGTTGCTGCGCTACGGTGGCGCGAACCCAAGGTTCGTCGACGGTCACTTGGGCGTGTGCGCTTGCGGCTACGAGCAGCACGCCGGCGGTGGCGAGGGTCCATGTGGACAACTTTGATGTAGTAGGCATAGGGGTCTCCTGGGTGGGGTCAATCAAGGGCTAGAACTTGGCGGATGTCCGCCGCGTATTCTTCGGCGGTTTGGGTATGACGCAGCCCCAGACGCAGCCGGCCGGCTCGGTCATAGACGTAGGTAATGGCGCTGTGGTCCATGGTGTAGGACGAGCCGGTCGGAACTTTGGCGTAGTACGCCTTGAAGTTTTTTGCAGTTTTGGCCGTTTGATCCAGATCGCCGTAAAGCCCCATGAAGCTGGGGTCGAAGGCACTTACATAGGCCTTAAGCACTTCGGGTGTATCGCGCTCCGGATCGACGGTGATGAACAGGACTTGCAATTGATCGCCGTCTTTGCCCAGCATTTCTTTGACCTGCGCCGCACGCAGCAGAGCCGTCGGGCATACGTCTGGGCATTGGGTAAAGCCAAAGAAGATCAACACGGCCTTGCCCTTGAAGTCGGAAAGATCATGTTGCTGGCCGTCGGTGCCAGTTAACAGGAAGTCACGGCCGATGTCGGTGCCGGACATGTCTATACCATGGATGTCCTTCAGTTCGTCTGAGCGTGAGCATCCATAGAGAGATAGACTCGCGGCAATCAAGGTGGCGAGAAAGCCGCGGCGTTGTAGAGATGAAATCATAGTAATCCCCGATCTAGTAGCGGACTTGCACCCCCGCAAAAACCGCCCGGCCGGTACCCGGCTCGAACAGTTCTGAGCTGGCGTTGGCGCGGTCAGTGATGCTGGCGCTGGCGATGTATCGGCGGTCTGTCAGATTTCTCCCGTCGATATAGAAGGAATAAGGGCCTCGCTCCCAACCTGCTCGCAAGCCCAGCAAGGCGTAAGAATTCGTCTTGACACTGTTCCCGTTATCCACGTAGTAGGCTTGTGGAACCCATTCAACGTTGGGTCCCATATAGAAACCAGCCGGGTGCTTGTACAGCACTTCAGCACGCAGATAATGCCGGGGAACGCCAGGCATCTGGTTGCTACCCCAATCCTGATCGTCGTCGAATTTGAAATCGCTTAAGGTATAGGAAGCGTTGATTTGCAGGCTGTCCGCCTGATGGCCTGTTGCAAAGAGGCCCCGCGCAGCAGTCCATTGCAGACCCAGCTCAATACCCTGATGCGTGGTGCGATCGGCGTTAACGGTCTGGTCGCAGATGTTCCAGGGTGCGCTGATGCATTGAAGTTCATTTTTGATGCGGGCATGGTAAAGCGATACATCCCATGTCACATCGCCCGCTTGGCCGCGCGTGCCGATCTCGAAGGTCGTGGCGCGTTGCGGCTGCAATCGGTCCAAATCGTTGACCGTTGAAAAGGTCATATCGTCAAAGGTGGGCGGCTCGGCACTGCGAGAGATGTTGCCGAACACCTGCCATTGCGGCGCCACTTGCCAAATCAGGCCGAGTTTTGGGTTAAAGAAGTCATAGCTCTTGTCTCCTGAGCGGATGGTAGGCTGCCCGCCGTTGAATCGGTCGATGCGTTTGTGCTGCGCGTGCAGATATTGCAGCCCGGTAATCAACGAGACGCCGGGGACGACATCAAACGCGTTCTCAGCATAAAGCGTAATGTTGTTCGCCTTATCGTCGGTCGCCGACAGTCTCTCAAGACGATTGCCCCCGATGTTGACCGAGTTCTGGGCATCGACCTTGCCGGCCGACCACGTCAGGCCCAAGGTGAAACGGTTATCATGCCCGGCTAGCTGCGCGGTATTGACCAGACGCGTGTAGGCGCCGTACTCGGTGTAATCTCTATCCACAAACTGGTAGATGGGATGGCGCAGTGAACTCTTGCCAAACCAGCCCCCTACTTCATACGTCGTGTCGCCCGCCACCAGGACCGTACGGTTGGCGATACGCCCGCCATCGAGGTTGAGCTGCCAATCGTTTTCCTTATTTACCTCGGCGGCGCTGCGAGGGTCATTCAGCGCTTGATCGCGCGTGACAGAACCCGGGATTTCCTGCCGAACCCGAAAGCCGCTTAGATAGAAACGCGTTTCCACATCGTCCGAAAGCCGCCAGCCAATATTGCCGCTGGCCCGCAAGGAGTTCCCCGCGCTTTGTTCTCGAAATCCGTCCTGACGCTGCCAGGAGGCGGTGACGAACCCATCGACGCTCTCGCCGGCGAACCCGCTGCTTAGCTGGGTACGCCGCCATCCGAAGCTGCCCGCGTCCAGGCGCCCCTGGAACGCACTGGCATCATGCCCGGTCGGTGTCACGAAGTTGATGGCGCCGCCCAGTGTCGCTGAGCCGTATCGCAGTGCATTGGCGCCTTTATAGACCTCCGTGTACTGATATGCGGTGGGATCGATCCGCTGAAAATCACTACTGCCATCGGGGGCATTAAGCGGTATGCCGTCTTGGTACAGGCTGATGCCGCGAAGATGGTAGTACCGCGATAAACCCGAGCCGCGTATAGATAGGCGCGAGTCCTCGCCCCATTTGGGTTGGGTGAAAACGCCTGGTGTGTAGTCGAGCATGTCTTTGACGGTTGCCGACTTGGTATCGCGCCAGACGCTCTGCTGCACCAACTCCACCCCGCCAGGCGTTTGCTCGATCAACGCTTTTGCATCCGGTGTGCTGGGCACCGACAAGCTGAGCCCTTCTCTGGCTTGCACCACGATGGGAGCCAGCGTCGTAGTTTGTGCGTGCGCTGGCGTCCATGCTTCAGGCAGCCCGAATGCCAGCATCAATGCGATGGTCAATACTGCGGGGCGCGCCTGGTCTAACGAAAACAGGGCTGGGCTACTTTGTGAACTGCTATTCATGGTCTTTTTCCTTGGGGGCATGTTTATAGGCATTGAGCTCGATATGTTTCACATCGATTCCATTCATTTTTGAAACTCCAACGTCGTCTCCAGACTGATCCGTTCAAAATCGGAGACCAATGCATCAATGCGCACGTGCCAGACTTCTTGTCGGGGCAGCTCCATATCGCTTACCTGCCATGTGCCGTCATCGGCCCGGTGAGCCGGGAAGACGATGGGTTCGATGCCTGTGCGGGGGTTGGAGAATGCGACATCCACTTCTTGCGCGATCAGGGGGGACGAGTCCGTGTTGGACAGGTACAGCGCCAATGTGGCGGGACCTGCGTGAAGTGACTGCGCCAGCGACAGATCAGCCATGGCCGCATCGCTGTGGCTGTGGGCGGTGATTTCGGTGGACGGCGCCGGTGTACTGATCAGGGCGCGCGGCGGTGGCGTGAAACGCCAGAGGGCCACCACCGACAAAATGGCAAGCGCCAGCGCGCATTCCACGTAAATGATGCGCCGCATAGCGCGGCGCGCAGGGAGCTGGCCGTCCCGCACAGCGCCCGTCAGGCGATAGCGGTTATAGGCGCCCAGTCCCAGAAGCACGATCACCAGGGCGAGTTTGAATGCCAGAACTTGCCCGTAAGCGGTCAGCCACAATGAAGATGGCTTGTCGAACTGCACAACAACGAGGATGCCGCCGCTGACAAATAGCATGAACAAGACGAGCGGAATCAGCCGTGAGAAGCGATTCAGCGGGCCCGGGTCCGCTGTGTCTTGCAGCGAATAGGCCAGAGGCAATAGCGAGCCGACCCACACGGTGATGGCCAGCGCATGCAGCCAGACGGCGGGCCGGGCGAGCCAGGCGGGCGGCGCGCTGCTCGCGTG
>JBARWC010000174.1:0-5519 GCA_049646585.1 Burkholderiaceae bacterium
CCGCTAAGCGTCTAGCCGGGCCAGGCCCAGCCATAAACGCCTCTAGCCACGAAGAATGGCCGGCATAACTACCATATACGTCCTAGCCACGAAGAGCCGGCGGCATCAGGTCCAGCAAAAACACCAAGACCAGCATGAAAAAGCCATGAAAAGAAAAAAGGCTTCTGTCCCAATAACAGAAGCCCTTTCCTCACAACTCACGGTCAACGACCAAAGGCCGCTCAACCCATCTTGATCCAGGAACTAAACCCGATCCAAGGATCAAAACCGATCAAGCCACCCCAGCCTGATGCGCCTGCTCATCCGCATGATAAGAAGACCGCACCATCGCCCCAACCGCCGCATGCGTGAACCCCATCGCATACGCCTCACGCTCCAGCATCTTGAAAACATCCGGATGCGCATACCGCAGCACCGGCAGATGATGCTCCGACGGCTGCAAATACTGCCCTATCGTCAGCATATCCACATTGTGCGCCCGCAAATCCCGCATCACCTCCAGGATTTCCTCGTCCGTCTCGCCCAGGCCCAGCATCAGCCCCGACTTCGTCGGAACACCAGGATGCAGCGCCTTGAAGTCCGACAGCAGCTTCAGCGAATGATGGTAATCGGAACCCGGACGCGCCTGCTTGTACAAGCGGGGCACCGTTTCCAGATTGTGGTTCATCACATCGGGCGGACCCTCGTTCAGTATGCCCAGCGCGCGATCCAGGCGGCCCCGGAAATCGGGCACCAGCACCTCGATGCGCGTCGTCGGAGACAGCTCGCGCACCTTGCGTATGCATTCCACAAAATGGCCCGCGCCGCCATCGCGCAGATCGTCCCGGTCGACCGAAGTGATCACCACATAAGACAGCTTCATCGCGGCGATGCTGCGCGCCAGGTTCACCGGCTCGTCCACATCCAGCGGATCGGGGCGCCCGTGGCCCACATCGCAGAAGGGGCAGCGACGCGTACACTTGTCGCCCATGATCATGAACGTCGCCGTGCCCTTGCCGAAGCATTCGCCAATATTGGGACAGGACGCTTCTTCGCAGACCGTATGCAGATTGTGCTCTCGCAGTATCTTCTTGATGTCGTAAAAGCGCGAGCCCGGCGCCGCCGCCTTCACGCGTATCCATTCGGGCTTTTTCAGGCGTTCGGCCTGCACCACCTTGATGGGAATGCGCGAGGTCTTGTCGGCCGACTTCTGCTTTTGCGTAGGGTCGTAAGCCGCGGGACGCACGGTGGGTTTACGGACGGCAGGCTGATCAACGGGAGTAGTCATACGGTTTCCTGCACCCAAGCCCCTGGGCCTGGCGCTAAAGGCGAGGGCGTGCTTCACACCCATCGCCATTGAATGAAAAGACCTCAGCTGCAAACCGCCCTGGCGTTCGCCGGACATGAGATCGGAAGGCCATTTTAACGCGCCCCGCCTTGCCTCGCCTAATCGCCCTTGCACCAGCCCGGATATAGAAGGCCCTTGCGGCCCCCTCCCAAGCACGCCTTGCAAGCATTACAGTCAAAGGCTGCGGCAAAAACCATCCATCAGGCCGCCCGCGAGGCCTTCCGGCGTCAGCGCCCTTTCCAGACCGGCTGCCGCTTCTGCGTAAAGGCGTCTATGCCCTCGGCCACGTCCTCGGCCATCATGTTCTGCGCCATCACCTTGCCGGCATAATCGTAGGCGTCGGCCAGGCTCATGCCGCGCTGGCGCTGGACCATGGCTTTGCCCGTGCGCACGGCGACCGGGCTTTTACCGCATATGGCCTGCACCAGGGCGTCGACCTGTGCATCCAGTTCGTCGGGCGGCACCGCGCGGTTGATCAGCCCCTTGTCGGCGGCCGCCTCGGCGCTGATGAACTGCCCCGTCACCAGCATTTCAAAGGCATCCTTGATCTGGATATTGCGCGTCAGCGCCACGGCCGGCGTCGAGCAGAACAAGCCCACATTGATGCCGGACACGGCGAACTTGGCGGTTTCGGAGGCAATGGCCAGGTCGCAACTGGCCACCAACTGGCAACCCGCGGCCGTGGCGGTGCCATGGACCTTGGCAATGACCGGCACCGGCAGGTTCACGATGCTTTGCATGACCCGCCCGCATCGGGCGAACAACTGCTCGTAATAGCGCTGGTCGGGATTGGCGCGCATCTGCTTCAGGTCGTGGCCCGCGCAGAAGGCCCGCCCATTGGCGGCCAGCACCACGCAGCGCGCGTCATCGTCGTCGGCGATGTCGGCCAGGGCGCGCTGCAAGGCATCCAGCAGCTCTTCGGAAAGCGCGTTGAACTGATCCGGCCGATTCAAGGTCAGCGTGGTCACGCCATTGGACTTGTCGATCAATAGCAATTCGCCGCTTGTATTCATGCTTGTCTCCGGGTTGTTATCCATACCGTGCTTTCATCCGCCTAGCTGATAGGGCGGATGAGAACCCGGCATGCGGCAGGGTTATTGGGTTGCGGCCGCCGCATGCGCTTCCCTGTGGGCCTCGAACGCGCTATTCAGGCTTGCCGCCAGCATCCGGCCGGCCTCGGCAACCGTAGCGTGTACGCCGCAAGACCGCAAGTCCACGGTCTTCAGCCCCTCGTAGCCGCAAGGATTGATGCCCATAAAAGGCGACAGATCCATATCGACGTTCAGGGCCAGGCCGTGATAGGCGCAGCCATTGCGCAGCTTGATGCCCAGGGCGGCGATCTTGGCCAGTTCGGTGGCCGGGGCGTCGGCCGGCGGCGCCGCCAGGCTGGCATAGGGCACATACACCCCGGGCGCGCCGGGCTTGCGGCAGGCGCCCTGGACGCCCAGGTCGCCCAAGGTCTGGATCAAGGCGTCTTCCAGCAGGGCAACGTATTCCTTAACGAAGATCTTCATGCGGCGCAGGTCGACCAGGCAATAGGCCACGACCTGGCCCGGCCCATGGTAGGTGACCTGGCCGCCCCGATCGCACTGCACGATGGGAATGCCGCCGCTATTCAGGATGTGCTCGGGCTTGCCCGCCTGCCCCAGCGTATAGACCGGATCGTGCTCGACCAGCCAGATGCGGTCGGGCGTGTCGGCATCGCGGGCCTCGGTGAAATCGCGCATGTCCCGCCACACGCGCAAGTAATCGGCGGGACGAGGCAGCCAGTGCGAATCGATCATGGCCGCTACAGTACGATGGACACCATGTGGTGGGCATGCAGGGCGCGATACAGATCGTCCAGTTGCTCGCGCGAAGTGGCGCGCACGGTAAAGGTAAGCCCGATGTATTTCCCGCCCTTGCTGGGCCGCATCTCGACCGTGGCGGGATTGAAGTGCGGATCGAACTGCCGCACGATATGGGTCAGCGTCTGGGCGAAATCCGGATGCGCCCTGCCCATGACCTTGATGGGAAAGTCGCTGGGGTATTCAATAAGAGACTGCTCGGGCGGGATGTCTTGCATGGTCGTGGTACGGTCGCCGCGCGGCGCTTTGCGCCGGCACGGCGGCCTGCTCCTTAAAGCGCCGCAATGGCTTTGTCGTAGCCCGCGCGCAGCGCGGCATAGATGGGGCCTGGCTTGCCGTCGCCCACGGGCTTGCCGTCATACGAGGTAATGGGCAAGAGTTCCTTGGTGGCGGAAGACAGCATCAGTTCGTCGGCGGCCTCGACCTCTTGCTGCGAAACGGGTCGCGCATTGAACTTGATGCCGGCCTGCTCGGCCAATTCTTCAATGAAGCCGTAGCGTATGCCTTCCAGGATAAGGTTGCTGCGCGGCGGGGCCAGCAGCATGCCGTCCTTGGCCACCCAGATATTGCACGACGACCCTTCCGACAGGAAACCGTCGCGAAACTGCAAGACTTCATCTACGCCCGAATCGACCGCATGCTGCTTGGCCAGGACGTTGCCCAGCAGCGATACCGACTTGATCTCGCAGCGCAGCCAGCGGATGTCGGGCATGCCCACGGCGGACAAGCCCTGTTCAAGCGCCTGAGCGCCTGGGCGCTTGAAAGGCGACACCATGCAGAAAATGGTGGGCGTGGCCTTGGCCGGGAAAGCGTGGTCGCGCTTGGCCACGCCGCGCGTTACCTGCAAATACACCATGCAGTCGCCCAGGCCGGAGCGCTTGAGCATATCCAGGACCAGCGCTTCCCAGTCGCTGCGCTTAAGATCCACCTGAATGCCGATGGCGGCCAGGCTGCGCTCCAGCCGGGCCAGATGGCCGTCCATGCGGAAGGGCTTGCCGTTATAGGCCGGCACCACGTCGTATATGCCGTCGCCGAAGATGAAACCGCGATCCAGCACCGAAATGGTGGCATCGCCCAAACGGACGTACTTGCCGTTCAAATACACAATACTGTCGTTGTCGACGTCGGGAATCATTGTCTATGCCTTGCAGGGAAGGAAGAAAAACTCGCCCCGGCCGGCAAAGCCGATGCCGGCCAGGGCTGGATCATTTTATTCGAACAGCAGCCGTACCTTGTCGTAGATGCGGCCGAAGAAGCCAGCTTCGGGCACGTCTTTCAGGACAAACAGCGGATCTTCGCGCAGCAGCTTGCCGTCCAGCGACAGGGACACCGTGCCAACCTTGGCACCCGCTTTCAAGGGCGCGATCAGCGGCTGGGTGTATTGGGCCACGGGCTTTACCTGCTCGCCCTGGCCGCGCGGCACGGTAACCCAGGTGGGAGTGGTCGAACCCAGGCCCACGGTTTCGGCCTGGCCTTCCCAGACGCGCGCATTGACCGCCGGCTTTTCATTGTCGAACAGCTTGATGGTATCGAAGTTCTGGAAGCTCCAGTTCAAGAGCTTGAGGCTGTTCTCGCTGCGAGCGGAATCGCTGGCCGCGCCGACGATGACAGACACCACGCGACGGCCGTCTCGCAGGGCGGTGGCCACCAGGCAATAACCCGCCGATTGCGTATGGCCGGTCTTCAGGCCGTCCACCGTGGGGTCGGTCCAGAGCAGCCGGTTGCGGTTATGCTGCCTGATCTTGTTGTAGGTGAATTCCTTCTGGCTGTAGTAGTGCAGGTACTGCGGGAAGCGGGTGACGAGATTCTTGGACATGACGGCCAGGTCGCGCACCGTGGTCAGGTGGGCCGGGTCGGGCAGGCCGGTGGAATTGACGAAATGCGTGCCGCGCAAGCCCTGCTTGGCCGCTTCCTGGTTCATCAGCGCGGCGAAGGCGCTTTCGCTGCCGGCCACCGCTTCGGCCAGCGCCACCGTGGCGTCGTTGCCCGACTGGATGATGACGCCCTTCAGCAAGTCGTCCACGCTGACCTGACTGCCCAGCTTGATGAACATGCGCGAGCCTTCGGTTTTCCAGGCCTTTTCGGAAACCGTCACCTGCTGGTCCAGCGTCAGGCGCTTGTTTTCCAGGGCTTCGAATACCAGATAGGCGGACATCAGCTTGGTCAGGGAAGCCGGCTCGACGCTTTCGTCGGGATTCTGCGCCGCAATGATCTGGCCGCTGTTCGCATCCAGGGTCAGCCACGCCTTGGCGGTCAGGGTAGGGGCCGGCACGGGGGCCAGCTCGCCCACCATGGTGATGCCGGCCGGCGCCGAGGGCGTGCCGCCCGCGGCTGGGGCAGCGGCC
>JBARWC010000175.1:0-28102 GCA_049646585.1 Burkholderiaceae bacterium
CAGCCCAATGCGGCCTTTGCATACCGCTTCGGCCAGACTGCCAGTCCGCTTTCGCTGGCTTCCAAGGCCTTGACCGTCAAAGGCAATCTTACCTTGGGCAGCGGCAGCAAGCTCAACCTGCCCGTCAGCCCCTCGCTAAGCGACATCGGCTACAACCGTGTCATCAACTATTCTGGCACGCTTACGAACAACGGCTTCATCATGGGTGATGTCGCCCCCAGCATTCCTGTCGGGTACACCTATGCCATCGATACCGCCCCGGCACATGGCATAGACCTGCTGGTGCAACCCAACGGATTCGACGTCTTGCAGGTGTGGGCCGGAACGAGTGGCGACAAAAGCTCAGGCACCTGGAATGCCAGCAATCCCAATTGGGACAACCTGGGCGGCACGAGCTTGACATCCTGGATGGGAGCCTATGGCATATTTCGCGGCCCGGGCGGCACCGTCACTTTGGCGGGCGATCTTCCCGCCGTCGGCCTGCAGTTCGCAGCAGGCAACTATACGCTTACCGGCTCCGGCACCGACCGGCTGACGCTGCATGGCTATAGCGCCCCCGGCTTTTCCATTACAACCCCCGACATCCGCGTATTGGCCGGCGAAACCGCCACGATCGATGTACCCATCAAAGGCATCGCCGGCTTTGCCAAGACCGGCGATGGCGTCCTGATCCTGGGCGGGAGCAATGAATACACAGGCAGCACCCGGATCAATGGCGGCATGCTGCAGGTATCCCGCGACGACAATCTCGGCGACTCGTCCAACGCCGTGACGCTGGATAAGGGAGCGCTCCGCACGACGGCGGCTTTCGATACGAACCGGGCCATTTCCTTGACGGACGCCGCTGGATTCGATGTCGCTTCGGGGACGACGTTGGGCCTCACCGGCACCATCAATGGTGCCGGCGGTATGGTCAAAATGGGTTCAGGCACGCTGGCCCTGAAGGGGGTCGGCGACTGGGCCGGCGGCACGTGGATTACCGATGGCGCGGTGTCGGCACAAGGAGCCGGCGCACTGCCGCCGAATACGCCCTACCTGCTGACAGGCGGCACATTGGCCCTGAATAATCACGACCTGACCATGAGCGCGCTGGCGGGCACGGGCGGGAATATCGATCTTGGCACGACAGGCGGCCTGACCGTCGATCAGTCCGGTGACACCTGGTATGGCGGCACGATTTCCGGCCCAGGTACGGCGTTGACCAAAACCGGGGCCGGCACCCTGCTGCTGACCGGCGCCAATACGCATACGGCAACACGGATTCAAGGCGGTACGCTGGCCATCATTGCGGATACGGCCCTGGGTGATTCCGGCGGAACAGTTGCCTTGAGTAATGGCGCGACACTGGCCACGCTGGCCAATATAGACAGCAGCCGGCAATTGAACCTGGCCGGCGACGGCGTGATCCATACATTGAGCGGCACGACGTTTTCCACCCATGGCGCGCTGGCGGGCACCGGATTGTTGACCAAGACCGGCGAAGGAACCCTGCAATTGCAAGGCGCGGGCCTTGTCGGTGCGACGGGCGATACGGCCGTCGAAGCCGGCACGCTGCGCCTGACGGATATGACGGCATTGCGCGACGGAACGGTGAATATATCGGGGAATGCCACCCTGGCCCTGGCCCCGGCGGCCGCGGGCGACCAGATATTCTCCAACCCCATGACTGGTAGCGGCACCGTTGCCGCCAACTTGGCCGCCAGTTCCGACAGCATGAAGCTGGTCGACACGAGCGGCGGATTCTCGGGCACGTTTGCGATGGGCCGGGGTAGTCTTTCCGTTAACGGCGCTAACACGCAAGCATTGGCGCATGCGCGCCTGCGCGCCGATGCGGGATCGTTGATCAACGTGGGCTCGGGTACTCAGGCCATAGGCGGCCTGGCCTATAACGGCGGCACCACGGTGTTTGACACCACGGTGCCCGCCGATGCCGGTGCAAACGGCATTCTGTCAGTGAACGCGCTGGACGTTTCCGGCAATGGCGCGTTGAGGGTGGCTTTGCCGTCGCTGCCGCTACCCAATCCGGGGCCGGCCGGAAGCGTCAACCTTCTGAGCCAGGACGATACCGTGCTGGTCAAAGGGGTGCATAGTTCCGGCCCGGTTGTGGGAAGCGCGGCCAATTTGCTTTTGCAGGACACAAGCGGCCAGGCGATTTCGTCGGCACGTAATTTCGCCATTGCGCAGCAAGGACAGACCATGGCGGTTGGCACCTACGATTACCGCGCAACGACAGGGACGGGCGATGGCTTGTACATAGGCTATGGCTTGAAGCAGGTTTCGGTGGATGCCGGCAAACAGCTGCTGCTTAAACCCGATGCGGGGGACACGGGCACGGCGCGTGACTTTTCGGCACGCGTGAGCGGAGCCGGCGGGCTGGTCGTAGAGGCCGGCGCCGGCCAGATGGTGTCGCTATCGAACGCGGGCAACGAATACACAGGGCGCTCACAAGTGTTGTCGGGAACGCTGGCCATAGCGGCAGGCGGCCAGCTTTCGCCAGCCAGCGTCATCAGCCTGGGAACGGGCACGGCCCTGGATCTAAGCGGCGCGACAGCCAGCCAAAACGCGGCCGGACTGGAAAGCGTGGATGCTTCCGCCAATGTCATGGTGGGGACGAAAGGATTCAGCCTGGGTGACGCGAACGACCATGTTTACAGGGGCTCGATACAGGGTGCGAGCCTGACCAAGCAAGGCATCGGCAAGCAGGTGCTTGACGGTCCGGCTTCGGTGAGCAGCGTCACCGTGAAGTCGGGCACGCTTATCGTAGGCGCCAATGCCGGAAGCCCTGCGCGGATCAGCGGCGACGTCGATGTGATGCAAGCGGGAACCTTTGGCGGCCATGGCACCGTAATTGGCGATTTGAACGTGGCGAGCGGCGGCACGTTGGCTCCTGGAAACTCCATCGGCACGATCAACGTAGCCGGAAATGCCAGTTTGGCCAAGGGGTCGGTGCTCGACATCGAGACTCGCCCCGACGGCGCCAGCGACAAACTGCTGGTCAGCGGCGCGGTGGACCTGGGCGGCGCTACGCTGCGGGTGACCGCCGACCAGGGCGCCTGGGCGCCGCGAACAATCTACACCATCGTCCAGGCCGGTGCGCTGACCGGGGCTTTCGACACGGTGACGTCCAACCTGGCCTTCTTGTATCCGCAAGTCACCTATACCAATACAACGGCCAACCTTGGCTTGTTGCGCAACGACCTGAACTTTGCCAGTATCGCGCGCACGCATAATCAGCGCGCCAGCGCCGGCGGCATCGAATCCCTGGGCGTGCAAAGCCCTATTTATGATGCCATTCTGGGCATGAGCGAAGACGGCGCCCTCGAGGCTTACGACAATTTGTCCGGCGAAATACATGCCAGCACCACGACGGCTCTGCTTGACGACAGCCGCTATCTACGACTAGCCATCACCCAGCATTTGCGAGGCGACGACCTGTCGCAGGACAAGGCCGCCAGCCCCGCCGCTGGCGGCACTACCGCGTGGGCCCAAGGCTACGGCGGCTGGGGCGGGCACGCCGACACGGGCAATACAGCCCGCTTGTCGCACGACACCATCGGCGTGGTCCTGGGCGCGGATATGCCGCTAAACGAGCACTGGCGCGCCGGCGCGGCCGGAGCCTTTGCTTATGATCGACTGGCGGCGGACGCACGCAACTCCGACGCGACCCTTAACAGTTATTCCTTGGCCGCGTACTTGGGCGGCCGTTTCGACCAGTGGCGCTTGCGAGCCGGCACGGCGTATTCCTGGAGCTCGATCAACACCAAACGGCGTATCGACGCGGCGGCGGTGGGAGGAACCGCAAGAGCCAAGTATGACGCAAGTACGGTTCAGGTTTTTGGCGAAGCGGGCTACGAAATGACGGTTGGCGATTTCAAGGTGGAACCTTATGCGGGCCTTGCCTACGTGGGAATCTCCAGCGACGGTTTTACGGAAAGCGGGAGCATCGCGGCCTTAAAGGGCGACAGTACAAACCACTCTGTTGTCTATGGCACCCTGGGGGTTCACCTGAAGGCGCCGACCTTCGACATCGGCAAGGCTGCCGTAAATACGCGCCTGACCCTAGGCTGGCAACACGCTTTTGGCAAGGTGGACCCCAGCAGGACTCTCGCTTTTTCCGGCGGCAGCCCTTACTCGGTCGACGGCGCTCCACTTGGTCGCGATACGGCGCTTGTGCGTGTTGGGGCGCAGGCGCGGTTGACGAAAAGCAGCAGCGTAAGCCTGGATTACGTCGGCCAGTACGGTGGGGGTTATCAGGATAGTGGCGTACGACTTAATCTTCGCGTGGCGTTTTAGGGGTCACGCCCAAGACCCCTACCCCCCGCGCACCAAAGTGGTCGAGAACTTGTATCGTCCGGCCGGATGATAGGAAGTGGATACGGACACCAGCTCTTTGGCCGCGTCGCGATATTGGCGAAGAATGAACAGCCCCGGCGAGTTCGGCTCCACCTCCAGCTCCTTGGCGACGGCGGGCGGCAAGGCACAGGCTGAAATGTCCTGGCCGACGGAAGCGATGCTGCGTCCGTACTTCTCTTCGATCAGGGCCGATATCAGCCTGTCCGGTCTTTCCTGGACGGCTTTTTTAATGCCGCTGTACTGGGCATCCAGATAGACGTCGGTCCATACGATGGGGCTGCCGTCGTTTCCGTGCCGCGTCGAGGTAAACCTGATCCATCGCGTTCCCGGCGGAACGCCCAGCACCTTGGCCAAATCCACGTCCACAACGACCGCCTTGGCCGATCGCAGATGCCTGGGTGTCGTCGCGGCCAGGTAGACGAGATCCTCCAGCGAGGTAAGCGGCTGGCTGAAGCCCCCGCTTGCGGTTTTCGCTTCGACGACAGTGCCGCTGCCGCGCCGGCGCGAAACCAGGCCCATATCCTGCAGTTGCCGAAGCGCGGCCCTTACCGTGTGCCGGCTGGTGTCGAACTCGTCCATCAGTTCCTTTTCGGTCGGCATCATGGAACCGACGGGATACTGCTCTTGGGCGACACGCTGCGCAAGAATCTCGGAAAGTTGTGTGTAGCGGATAGTCGTCATAGCGCAAGAAAAAAGGATATGACGATTCTAGCCTACCCGACGAAGAAAACCTTGCCCACCCGCGTTTGAAAAAAAGCGTTGACTTGCGGATATCCTTTTTATAAGATGTTCGAACAACTTTATATGGACGAACATTAATCATGCCTATCTCAGTGCTCGAATCCGCGGTATTCAAGGACATGTTCGGCACCCCCGCCATGCGGGCCGTGTTCGACGATGCGGCCACCGTACGCCGCTACGTCGAGGTCGAAGTCGCACTCGCGGCTGTGCAGGGCAGGCTGGGGGTAATACCCGAAGCCGCCGCCAAGGCCATTGCCGCAAAGGCCGACGCCGGCAAGATAGACATGCAGGCCCTGAAGGCGGAAACGGAAATCGTGGGCTACCCCATTCTGCCGCTGGTTCATCAGCTATCAAAGATATGCGGGCCGGAAGGCGAGTACCTGCATTGGGGCGCGACGACGCAGGACATCATGGATACCGCCACTGTCCTGCAGGTGCGCGACGCGCTTGCCATCGTCGAACATGACCTGGCCGAAGTCGATTCCCTGCTGGTGTCGCTTTCGGAACGCTATGACACGGCGACAATGGCCGGACGCACCCATCTTCAGCACGCGCTCCCCATCACCTTCGGCTACAAGGCATCGGTGTGGCTGCTGATGCTGCGCCGCAATCGCGAACGGCTGGCCCAGTTGAAACCACGCGTGCTGGTCGGCCAGTTGGGCGGCGCCGCCGGCACCCTGGCCTCGCTGGGAGACGACGGCCTGGCGGTGCACGCCGCTCTCATGAAAGAGCTCGGGCTGGCCGCCTCGCCCATCACCTGGCACGTTGCCCGCGACGGCCTGGCCGAGGCGGTGCAGTTCCTCGGGCTAGTCACCTCGTCGCTGGGCAAGATCGCCGTCGACGTGATGATCATGATGACCAACGAATTCGGCGAAGCCTTCGAGCCTTTCGTGAAAGGGCGCGGCGCTTCCAGCACCATGCCTCAGAAGCGCAACCCCATCTCTTGCGAACTGATGTGGAGCGCATCCAAGGCCGTGCGCCAGCACGCCGGGCTGGCCCTGGATGCCATGATGCAGGACTTTGAACGCGCAACAGGCCCCTGGCACATCGAATGGTCGGCCATCCCCGAAGCCTTCGTGCTGACCGCCGGTTCGCTGCACCAAGCCAAGTTCATGCTGGCCGGCCTGGAGGTCGACACGGAGCGCATGAAGCGCAACCTGGATATCTCCGGCGGCCTGATCGTTGCCGAGGCCGTCATGATGGGGCTCGCCCCGCATATCGGACGCCAGACCGCCCATGACGTGGTCTACGACGCCTGCCGCAAGGCGGCAACCGAAAAGCGTCTGCTTGCGGACGTGCTGCTGGAGGCGCCGGCCATTTCTTCCAAGCTGGACAAGGCAACGATAGAACGCCTTTGCGACCCGGCAAATTATCTGGGAGCCGCGCCCAAGATGAGCGAACGGATGCGGAATGCGCCGATGGGCATTCCGCAGCAGAACACGGCGCAGTAATACCCCCACTGCTTAAACAATCACCCCTGGAGACATACATGAAAAAATGGATATCAACCCTGGCCGTCGCGGCCTGCGCACTTCCTTTGTCTGCGGCTTGCGCCGCGGACAGCTACCCCAGCCATCCCATAACGTGGATCGTGCCGTTTTCCGCGGGCGGGCCCACCGATGCCATGGCGCGCAACATTGCCAACAAGCTGTCCCTGGAAATCAAGGAAAGCATAGTGGTCGAGAACGCGCCGGGCGCGGGGGGCACCATCGGGGCCACCAAGGCCGCTCGTGCCAAGCCGGACGGCTATACCTTTTTGGTCGGCCACATAGGCTATATGGCCGCGGCGCCGTCCTTGTATTCTTCGCTGAACTACGACCCCGTCAAGGACTTCGACGCCGTGTTCCGCTTCCCGGATACCCCGCTGGTTCTGCTAGTGGGCGAAAAATCGCCCTACAAGAGCATCGACGAGCTCGTGG
Organism: Burkholderiaceae bacterium; assembly: GCA_049646585.1. Classification (GTDB taxonomy): domain Bacteria; phylum Pseudomonadota; class Gammaproteobacteria; order Burkholderiales; family Burkholderiaceae_B. Next base: position 7,014 of record JBARWC010000175.1, read on the forward strand.
CCTACGGCAAGGCGAATCCGGGCAAGCTGAACTTCAGCAACGCCGGTGTGGGCTCGACCTCGCATCTGGTGGCGGCCATGTTCGCGAGCAAGGCCAAGATGGAAATCCAGCCTATCGCGTACAAAGGCGCCGGCCCGGCGCTGAACGACCTGATGGGCGGCCAAGTGGACGCCATGTTCGACCAGACCAACACCGCCCTGCCCCAGACACGAGGCGGCAAGGTGCGCGCACTGGGTCTGACTTCGGCGGACCGCATGGATCAGTTCCCGAATATCCCGACCATGAAGGAAAAGGCCGTTCCAGGCTTCCAGGTATCGACCTGGTATGGCCTGTACGCTCCCAAGGGAACGCCGCGCGAAGCCATCGATACGCTGTATTCGGCATACCAGCGCATCATGCAGGACAAGTCCTTTACCAAAGCCATGTCGGACCAGGGCATATTGCTGCTGCCCGCGGCCGACTACTCGCCCAAGTCCTTCCAGCAGTACACGATAGATGAAGGCAAGCGGTGGGCCGAAGTCATCAAGCAAGCAGGGATCAAGCTGAACTGACAGGCACGACCATGACAACACGAACCATCCAGGCGAACGACATCATCCAAAGCATTGCGGATGCGCTGCAGTTCATCAGCTACTACCATCCCGCGGACTTCGTGTCGTCGTTGAAGGAGGCCTACAAGGCCGAAACGCCGGGGCCCGCCCGCAACGCATTGCTGCAGCTATTGATCAACAGCAAGCTCAGCGCCAGGGCGCATCGCCCCGTATGCCAGGACACCGGCGTCGCCCATGTGTTCTTTCGCATGGGCATGGACGTGCGCATCAACGACCAGGACGGCGCCCCCACCCGCTCCCTGCAGACCCTGGCCAACCTGGCTGTCGCCATGGCGTACACCGCCAAGGCCAACCCCTTGCGCGCATCCATGGTCAGCGACCCGATAGGCGCCCGCCTGAATACCCGCGACAACACTCCCGCCGTGGTCCATGTCGAGCTGGTCGAAGGCGACTCGCTGCACATGACCGTCGTCGCCAAAGGCGGGGGCGGCGATGTCAAGGCGCGCTACACAATGCTCAACCCCAGCGACTCCATCGCGGATTGGGTGGTAAGCCAGATACCCACGATGGGGGCCGGATGGTGCCCTCCCGGCGTCCTGGGGGTAGGCATAGGGGGCAGCCCCGAGCAGGCCATGCTGATGGCCAAACGCAGCCTGTTTTCACCCATAGACATAGGCCGAATCCGGCAAGAAGGCCCCAGCACTTCGGTGGACGTCTTGCGCGTCGAGCTGTACGAACGCATCAACCAGCTTGGAATCGGAGCCCAGGGCCTGGGCGGCCTCACGACCGTCCTGGACGTCAAGATAGAGCAGGCGCCATCCCATGCCGCCCTGCTGCCCGTGGCCCTGATACCGAACTGCGCGGCGACGCGCTATGTGTCCTTCGAGCTGGACGGCAGCGGGCCTGTGCTGTTGCAGCCCCCGCCGGAATCCGTTTGGTCCGACATCCCCGACTCGCTTCCGAAATATGGCGGCAAGGCGATCAACCTGGACACCCTGACCCCGGCCGAAGTGGCCAGTTGGCATGTGGGCGAAACGCTGCTGCTTTCAGGAACGCTGTTAACCGCGCGCGATGCCGCGCACAAGCGCCTTGCCGACCTGCTGGAAAAAAATCAGCCCCTTCCCGTGGATCTGCGGGGCCGCGCCATTTACTACGTTGGCCCCGTCGACGCCATCGAAGGCGAGGCGGTCGGCCCCGCCGGCCCCACCACCTCGACACGCATGGACAAGTTCATGCCCGCTTTGCTGGAAAAGACCGGCCTGCTGCTTACGGTGGGCAAGGCCGAGCGAGGCCGCCAGGCCATAGACGCCATCAAGCGCGCCGGGTCGGCCTACCTGATGGCGGTCGGCGGCGCGGCCTATCTTATTTCCAAGTCGATCCGATCGGCCCGTGTCGTCGCTTTCGAAGACCTTGGCATGGAGGCGATCTATGAATTCGTCGTCGACAACATGCCCGTCATTGTGGCGGTCGATGCCGAAGGCAAGTCCCTGCATCAGAAATTTTTTGCCTCGGTCGAGTACAGCCAAGCAAAAAGCCGTGCAAAGCCCGATCACGCCACCTGAACCGCCGCTCCGCCTTCCCGCAATTCGCCGATGATGGCCGCCCGGCCGAAGCCTTCGGAATGAAAGATGTCCAGCACCTGGTTTGCCACGTCGGGCGAGCATGACACCAGCAAGCCGCCCGAGGTCTGCGGATCGCACATCAGGGCGCGCTGGGTTTCATTCAAGGCGGGCGCCAGCGAGATGGAAGCCCCATAGGACGCCCAGTTGCGCCCCGAGGCGCCGGTGATGGCGCCCTGGCCGGCCAAGGCGGCGGCGCCGGGCAGCCAGGGAAGATCGGCGTAACGCAAGCTGGCGGACAAGCCCGAAGCCCGGGCGAGCTCCAGCGTATGGCCCAGCAGGCCGAACCCGGTCACGTCCGTCATGGCGTGCACCCCCGGCAGCGCGCCCAGGGCGGCACCCGGCCGGTTGAGCTGGGTGGTGCTGTCGACCATGGCCCGGTAGCCGTCGGCATCCAGCATGTTTTTCTTCAATGCCGCCGACAGTATGCCCACGCCCAGGGCCTTGCCCAGGATGAGCACGTCGCCGGCCTTGGCGTCGGCATTGCGCTTGATGTGATCGGGATGCGCCAGACCCATGGCGGCCAGGCCGTATATGGGCTCGACCGAATCGATGGAATGGCCGCCCGCCACCGGTATCCCCGCTTGCGTGCAAACGGCTGCGCCCCCTTGCAGGATGCCGGCGATATCGCTTTTGGGCAGCACATTGATAGGCATGCCCACGATGGCCAGCGCCATGATGGGCGAACCGCCCATGGCATAGACGTCCGACAGCGCGTTGGCGGCGGCGATGCGCCCGAAGTCGTAAGGGTCGTCGACGATGGGCATGAAGAAGTCGGTGGTGGCGATCAGCGCCTGCTGGTCGTTAAGCCGGTACACCGCCGCATCGTCGGAGGTTTCGCTGCCCACCATCAGGGCCGCATAAGGCTGCGCCGCCGGCATGCCGGCCAGCAGCTCGGACAGCACGCCCGGGGCGATCTTGCAGCCGCAGCCGCCTCCGTGAGACAAGGAGGTCAGGCGCGGCGTGGTCGGTGTGGAAATGGAATCTTGCATGATGTGGCTCTCGACATGGCGGAAGGCGATACGTAGCCCTCCCTAGGCGAGCTATGATAATCCTTTGCCGGGCCACGAATGCGGGCGACGCCGTTTCCACCGGCGTCGCCGTGGTTTCCCTATACGTAGCAAGGCCCTTCGATCAAGGGGTGGGCGGCAAGGAAGGCCTGGTCTATCTTCAGCCCTATGCCCACTCCCTCCAGGGCGCTGACGCAGCCGTTCTTGTCCAGAACATAGGGTGCCCTGTCGGGCATATCGTCGCGGAAGGGGTTGTAGGCGGTCAGGTCGGCCTCGAAATAGCCCGGATTATCGATACCGCACATGAAGCTTATCGACGTTGCCATGTTGATGGCCGTGGCGGACGTGTGAGGATTGATGCTCAGCCCCCGGGCACCGGCAATTGCCGCGATCTTCATGGCTTCCGTGACGCCGCCCATTTTGGAGAGGTCGGGCTGGACGAAGCCTATGGCCTCGGAGGCGATCAGCGGATCGAATTCGTAACGCGTGTAGTGGTTCTCGCCGGCGGCTAGCGGCGTGCGGCCCAGCTTGGCGGCGCGCCGATAAAGCCCCAGCTCGTGCGCGGGGAAGGGCTCTTCCAACCAGCCCACATTGAGCTCGTCGTAGGCCGGCAGGACGCGGCGCGTATCGTCCAGGGAGTAATTGGTATTGGCATCGACCAGGATGTCGATTTCCGGCCCCAGGGCCGCGCGCACGGCCGAGACGCGGGCGATGTCGCGCGCCACGGTATCGCCCACGCGCAGCTTGACCGCCCGATAGCCCTGCCCGACATAGACCATGGCTTCTTCCGCCAGGGCCTCCGGCGCTTGCCAGCCCAGCGAGATGCCTCCCGCATAGGCCTTGATGGGCCGGTTCTTGCCGCCCAGCATCTGGTACAGGGGCATGTTGGCGACCTGGCAGCGAATATCCCACAAGGCCAGGTCCAGGCCGCTGAGTGCCAGCGCCGATGCGGCGCCCATGCCGTGGCTGCCTATCTGCATTTTATAGACGCGGGCCCATACGCCGGAGACGTCCAGGGCATCCATGCCCACGACCAGTTCGCGCATCGTCGTGTCAATCAGGCGGGCGATGGCGCCGGGGCAGCGCCCGTGGTGCGCCTCGCCCCAGCCTGTCAGGCCCTGGTCGGTTTCAACCCGGACCAGGACGGCGTCGCGCTTGACGCTGCGGCCTATGCCCAAAGTCACCGACTTATCGGCCGGCACGGGAAAGGAAATGGGGAAAGCCTTTATTTGAACGATTTTCATATTGACCTACCTGTACGGACTTATTCGAATATTTCCGGATTGACCAGATTGGCGAAGCGCTCTCCGCGCAGCAGGCGCAACACCTCGTCGACGGTGCCACGGCTCATGTTCGTCATGCTGGACTCGGTGATGCCCGCCACGTGCGGGGTAAGAAGCAGGTTCGCCAGCCCCGCCGGATACAGGCCGTCGGGAATGGGCTGCACATCGTGCACGTCCAGCGCCGCGCCGCCTATGCGGCCCGCCCGCAGCGCCGCGACCAGCGCGGCGGTGTCCACCACCGGGCCGCGCGAAACATTGATCAGCAATGCTCCCGGCCTCATCAGAGCCAAGGTCGGCGCATCGACCAGATTGCGCGTCTGGGCAGTAAGCGGGCATGCAAGCACGACGATGTCGGCCTGCGCAAACAGGGCCTGCTTGTCGGCGTAGGCCACGCCTTGGGGCAGGCTTTCCGGCCGGCGCGACAGGCCGATCACCTTCATGCCCATGGCCTCGGCCACCCTGGCCAGCGCCCCGCCTATGGTCCCGACCCCGACAATGCCCAGGGTCTGGCCATTGAGTTCACGCATGCCGTCGGCGCGCGCACGGCATGCCGCCCAGTCCGCCACCGGATCCCGCAGGGCCAGCGCGCTCATATTGCGTTGCAGGTAGAACATGGCGTTGATGCAGTGTTCGACCACCGACGCGGTATTGGACCCCGGCATGTTCGCCACCGGAATCCGGTGCGCGGTGGCCTGCTCCATGGGTATCATGTCCAGCCCCACCCCGTGCCGCACCACTCCCTTCAAGCGTGTCTGGTGGTCGAAGATGTCGTCCGGCAGCTTGGCGCGCACCACGAGCACGTCGGCATCCCCCACCAGGCCGCGCAAGGTATCGGCGTCGGCGCGCGGGGCGACGACGACCTGGGCATGGGCCGCCAGCCTGGCCTGCTCGGCCGCTTGCATGGCGTTGGTCAGCAGGACTTTGGGCAAGGGATTGCTCATGCGATCAGACCTCCACGATGGTGTTTACAAGTTCGCCCAGCCCCTGGATGCGCACGCTGACGCGCTGGCCGGGCTGGAGCCAGGCGGGCGGCTTATGGTTGGCGGCGACGCCCGCTGGCGTGCCCGTGGCGATGACGTCGCCGGGGTCCAGCGGCATGCGCTCCGAGGCATAGGCGATAAGCTCGTCGATGCGAAACAGCATATGCTCCGTGCTGGACGACTGCAGAACGGCGCCGTCCACGTCCAGCTCTATGTGCAGGCCATAAGGGTCGGGAAGGTCGTCGGCCGATACGATCCAGGGGCCCAGCGGTCCGGTGGCGGCCTGGTTCTTGCCGCGCACGAAGCCGCCGTCCTCCTTGACCATATTCGTATAGCTGACGTCGTTGAATATGGCGTAGCCGCACACATGGCTTGCGGCCTGCCCGCGCTCCGCCTTCAGGGCGGCCGTGCCGATGATGGCGGCCAGTTCAGCCTCGTAGGTGACCTGGTTGCCGCCGAGCAGCGGAATGGGCGCGTCCGGCCCCACCACCGTCGAGCGCGACTTGACGAAGATCACCGGCTCATCGGGGTAAGGCCGGTTCGACGCCGCCAGGCCATCCTTGTAGTTGTATGCCGCGCCGACGACCTTGCCCGGCCTGGGCAAAGGCGCCAGCAGGCGGACTTCGGAGAGCGGCAGCAGGCAGGCCGGCGCGGGCTCGATGCGCTTGAGCGCCAGGGAAAGCTCGACCAGGCCCGCTTCGACCCACGCCATCATCGCCGGCTCCAGCCCTTGCAAGGGCTCGGGACGGGCGGGATGGGCGCCGTCGATCAACCGGGCCGGCTGCCCGGAGCTATCGGGCAGCAGCACACCGGCCCTGGCCCGCCCTTCATGTTCAAAGCTGATGAAACGCATGATGCTACACCGTGTATTTTGCCAGTACGGCGCGGTCGATCTCTATGCCCAGACCCGCCCCCGTTGGAACCGCCACCACACCCTTCTTCTGCACGATAGGGTCCTTTGCCAGATAGTCGCGGAAAGGATTTTCGCACTGCTCGAACTCGAACAGCGGCGGCATCGGGCGGAAGCTGGGGGGTTGATCGGGCAGCGCCGCAATGAAATGCAGCGTGGCCGCCACGCCTATGACCGAGCCCCAGGCATGGGGAACGCATTCCACTCCATGCGCCGTGGCCAGCGCGGCGATCTTGCGGCATTCGCTGAAGCCGCCCGCCGCGCATACGTCCGGCTGCACGATGTCCATGGCCTTGCGGGTGACGATGTCGCGAAACCCCCAGCGGGTGTATTCGTTTTCGCCTCCCGCCACCGCCATGTCCAGCGCGCGCGTCACCTCCACATAGCCGTCCAGGTCTTCGGGCGAGATCGGTTCTTCAAACCATTCGACGTTCAGCTTTTCCAGCTCGCGGCCCAGGCGTATGGCGGCGGGCACGGTAAAGCAATGGTTGGCGTCGACCATCAGACGGATGTCGTCGCCGATGGCCTTGCGCACCGCCTCTACCCGCGCAATGTCCAGCTTCGGCGAGCCCAGCCCGATTTTCATCTTGACGGCGGTGAAGCCCTCCTGGACATAGCCTTGCGCTTCTTCCACGGCTTCTTCAATAAGCCTGTCCATATCGATGAAATACAGGCCGGTCGCATACGCTTGCACCTTGTCGCGGAAAGCGCCGCCTATCAGCTTGTGCACGGGCTTGCCGCAAGACTTGCCGATGATGTCCCACAGCGCGATGTCTATGCCGCTGATGGCCGCGATCGCCATGCCGCTGGAACCGTAATCCTTGATCCGGTTGTACAGGTCTTCCCAGATCACTTCCACGTCGAAGGCATCGCGGCCTACAATGCGCGGCCCGAACTGCGTGTCGATGAAGGCACGCGACACATGGGCCGGACCGTAGCATTCGCCCCATCCAACCAGCCCGTCCTGGGTCTCGATTTCCACGATGCAGGAGCCGCGGGTCTTGTAGAGCCAGCCCCTGGAGGAAGTGAACGGCCTCTCCACCGGCGCGCTGACGACATGGCAGCTGACTTTCTTGATGATGCTCATTTCTTTCCTTCAGCCTTCTTGAATACCTTGGTGGCGACACTGTTCAGCGTATTCTGGACTCCGTTGATCTCCTTGGTCAGGTCGTCGCCCTTCATGGGGCTGATCACGACGCCGTTCTTGTCGGCAAAGGACTTGAACTCCTTGCTTTCGATAGCCTTGGAGAACAGCGAGACCAGCTTGGCCCTGACATCGGCCGGGATGCCGGCGGGCGCCACCACATAAGCCATCTGTACCAGGGGGCCATAGGGGAACACGTCGTAGCCCAGTTCCTTGAAGGTGGGAATGTCCGGCATGACTTCCAGACGCTCATTGGCGAACACACCCAACGGACGAACCTTGCCGGCGTCGATCTGGCCCTTGCTTTCGGACGGTTTGAGCACCGCCGCCTGGATCTGCTTGCCGGCCAGGTCGATGATGACCTTGGCGCCGCCCGTGTACGGCACGTTGATGTACTTGGCGCCCGCCGCTCGCGCAGTCATCTCGGCGAAGATGTGATTCAGGTTATTGGTGCCGGGGGTTCCGATGGAGACGCCCGGATTTTTCTTCATGTATTCCAGGAAGCTTTTCAGGTCCTTGGCGGGATTGTCCGCCGCCACCAGCAGAATCAACGGGTCGACCGAGACACGGGCTATGGGCGTGAACTGGTCGTTACGCAGCGGGGTCAGGTTTTGCGCGATCTGCGCCAACGTGGAGCTGGTTCCCATTCCTACCGTATAGCCGTCCGGCGCCGCACGGGCCACTCGCGTCATGCCTATGGATCCGGTGGCGCCAGGCAGGTTTTCGACGATGAGGTTCACGCCCGATTGCTCCTGCATGATCTTTTGCAGATGGCGTGCGGCGATGTCATTGGAGCCGCCCGCATTCCATGGAATGATGAACTGTATGTCGCGCTGCGGGAAGTCCTTGCCGGCGGATTGCGCGGCAAAAGGGATAAGGGTGGCAAACGCCAAGGCTGCAATACGTGAGTATTTCATGTCATCTCCTGAAAGTTTGGTGGGCTGTATGAGCTGGGGAACAAGCCTCGCTAACCTCTGGAAATGGATTCTACACATGTTTGTTATAACAAACAACAAATAACAAATATTGGTCTTGCGGCTGAGCTTCCGTTAACATGGAGGGGTCATAAATCGATTTTTCGCACTATGCTTACCTCCTTGGCCCCCCTGGAGAAACACAATCTCTCGGACCGAGCCTACGAAGCGCTCAAGCAAGCGTTGCTCTCCGGACGGTTCCAGCCGGGAGAGCGCATTGTTCTTCGCGACGTCGCGGGCGAACTGGGCATCAGCCTGACACCCGTGCGCGACGCCATCAACCACTTGATCGCGGAACGCGTGCTGGATCGCGGCCCCGGCGGGCAAAAGGGCGGGGCTTCCGTGCCCAGGCTGGATGCCGAGCAGTTTCGACAATTGATGCTGCTGCGCGCCGACCTGGAATCGCGCCTGGCCGCCGGCGCCACCGCCAACATCAACGGGACGGCAGTGCGCCAGTTGGAGACCATCGTCCAGAAGATGCGCGAATCCATCGACCGGGACAACAAAAACACTTATCTCGACCTGCACCGGCGCTTTCACTTCTCGCTATACGAGCACGCGCGCATGGACGTCGTCCACGACATCACGGAAATACTGTGGCTGCGCTGCGGACCGGTGCTCAACGCGGTCCTGGGCGAATACGTGCCCAATCTGAAGCGGCGCGATTTTCACCACGAGGCCGTCAAGCACTTGAAGGAAGGCGATGCCAAGAAGGTTGCGGAAAGCATACGCCGGGACATCACCGAGGCGGGGGCCTATATTTACGAACAGTTGAAGCAGCCTTCGCGCCGCTCCGAGGCCGGCGTTCCGGCGGCGGGCGCCCCGGCTTAAGCGACCGCCAAATGAATAAGCGCCGCAATGACGCGGCGCTTGCAAACCACTGGAGGCCGACGCCTCAAGGCCTGTGTTTGAGCTTGTCCAGGAACAGGTCGATGACCCGCTGGTAGTTGCCATCGGCGTGGCCCGCCGAATGCGGCGAGGCGATGACGTTTTCCATATCCCACAGTGGGGATTCCGTCGGCAGGGGCTCTTTTTCGAACACATCCAGGAAAGCACCCGCCAGATGGCCTGACTGCAGCGCGGCGATCAAGGCCTGTTCCTCGACGACTTCTCCCCGGCTGACATTGACCAGGTGGGCGCCTCGCGGCAGGGCGGCGATCTTGTCGGCGTCGACCAAGCGCTTGGTGGCGTTCGTTAGCGGGCAAGCCAGGATCAGCCAGTCCGCCTTGGGAAGCACGCCGGCCAGGTCCTGGTAGGCCACCGTGGCCAGGGCCTGCGGCACCGGAGTGGCGCCATGCCGGGCGACAATGATGTGCAGACCCAGCGCCGTCAGGAAGTCGCCTATCAACTGGCCGATGGGACCCCAACCCACGATCACGGCGGTCTGGCCTGCCAGGTCCCTTGGCTGCAGGGACGACGACGCAAATGTGCGCCACATATGCTGCGCCTGCTGGCGCATGATTTGCGGAAAGCGCCGGTTCAGCGCCAGCACCCCCGCCACCACGGTGTGGGCGACGGAATGCGCATTGACGCCCGACGATGGAGTGACCTCTACCCCGCGCGCCTGGAGCTCTCCGAAGATAGGTCGGTCCAGGCCTGCGGAATGGATGTGTACCCACTTCAGATTAGGCGCTTTGCGCATCGCGTCGTAGTAGGCCGCGGTCAGGTCGTCCAGCACATACTTGGTGGACGAGCCGGTGATGTCGCGACTGACCAGGGCTGCATCGATCCGCTCCAGCAAGACGTCGTCGGCTTGCCCGAACTCAACGAGCTTATAGCGCGATCCTCGGGGCAAGGCCGCCAGGCCCGGCCGCAGCAAAGCGGCGGCCTGGGTCGATACGAGAATATTGACGTCCTGCATCAGATGCCGCTCCCTGCCTTACTGCTGCTGCTTGACCACGCCGGATTCAATCAGTATTTCTTTCCAGCGGTCGTGCTCTTCCTTGACGAAGTCGCGGAACTGCGCGGAGCTGCCGGGCACAGGATCGGCGCCCTGCTGGATCATCTGCTTGGACACCTCGGGCAACTGAATAATGCGGTTCACGCTTTTGTTCAGGATGGCGACGACTTCAGGCGGCGTGCCCTTGGGGGCGAACATGCCGAACCACGAGCCCGCCTTGAAACCCTTGAAGCCGGCTTCGTCCATGGTGGGGACGTCGGGCAGCGAGCGGGAACGATTGGGGCTGGAAACCGCCAGGGGCTTCAGCTTGCCCGCTTCGATCAGCGAGCGCACCGACGGAATGGTGGCGAACATGAAGTGCACGCGCCCGGCCAGCAAGTCGTTCAGCGCCTCGGCGCCTTTATATGGGATGTGGGTGATGTCCAGGTTCTGGAGCTTGCCCATCAGGTAGCCCGACAGGTGCGACGAGGTGCCGACGCCGGTGGAGCTATAGTTGAACTCGCCCGGCTTCTTGCGGATTTCCTCGGTCAGCTCTTTGATGTTGTCGATCTTGAGGTGCGCGGGCGCAACCACCAGCACGTTGGGCACATCGGCGACTTCAGCCACGGCGATCAGATCGGTCTGCGTATCGTAGGGCAGCTTGGTCAGCGTGGGGTTGATGGCGATGGGGCCGACGGAATCGATGATCAGGGTGTAGCCGTCGGGCTTGGCGTTCACCACATAAGCGGTGCCGATATTGCCGCCGGCGCCGGGCTTGTTCTCGACGACGAAGGCCTGGCCGAATTCCTTGCTCATGTGGTCGGCCACCAGACGCGCCAGGATGTCGGTGGTGCCGCCCGCCGAGAAGGCGACGATGATGCGCACCGGCTGTTCGGGGTACTTGGCCTGGGCCGGCGCAGCCGCCACGGTAAGGCCGGCGGCCAATACGGCGCAAGTGGCTACCGAACTGCGCAGCATGGACTTACTGCGATTGAGTAGCGTTTTGAATCTGTTCTTGTTTTGCATAGTCGTCTCCGATCTGACGTGTTGCTGTTTTATGAAAATTTTCCGATTTATAAAAACGGCCTGCTTTATTTGCTATCCGGCGCCGCTCAGGTTTTATAGGAAGGGTCCAGGCGGTCGAGCTTGCGCAGCAGGGCCGGCCATTCCATCACACCATACGGCCTCCTTGTGCCGGGCTGGTAATTATTCCATGTTTCTTCCAGGACCTTGGGCTCGACCGCGCGCAGCGGCGTGTTGCACGACATGGCCGCCACCTGCGAACGGCAGGCCAGTTCCAGCCTGTGCATCCAGTTGAAGGCTTCGCCTACGCTGCGGCCCGCAACCAGCGCGCCGTGGTTGCGCAGGATCAGGGCTTCGCCCTGGCCCAGGTCGCGAACCAGCGATGCTTTTTCATCGTCCTTAAGCACCACGCCCACGTAATCGTGGTAGCCGATCTTCAGGAAACGCATTGCCGTCTGGGTGATGGGAAGCAGTCCGCACTCCAACGCTGAAACGGCCATGGAGGCCCAGCTATGCGTATGGATGATGCATGCGACGTCGGGTCTGGCTTCGTGGATGGCGCTATGTATGACGTAGCCGGCGCGATTGACGCCGTACTTCAGCTCGCCGAAATCCGGCGAGGACAGAATATTGCCTTCCAGATCGATCTTGAGCAGGCTGGAAGCGGTGATTTCTTCATACAACATGCCGTAGGGGTTGATCAGGAAAGCCTCTTCCTTGCCCGGCACCCGCATCGAGATGTGATTGGCGATCATGTCGGCCATGCCATACAGCTCCACGAGCCGGTAACAGGCTGCCAGGTCGACACGGGCTTGCCATTCTTCCGGGGAGCACTTCGATTGCATCGAAGCGATTTTCAAGCCGCTCATTGCTAAATCTCCTGTTCATGTGTCTTGACGGCCGTTTGAAGATGCGATTTGCCGAATGCCGCGCCTGAAAGCGCGACAAGATCGAATCTGAGGCCAATCTTTCTAGGCTAGAACGCATCATGGCGACGCGCAAGTGTGCCGGCCGGCAACAGGTGTTCACGATGTGTGAAGTGCTGGCCGGATTCCGCCAGGAAAGAAGGCACCAGTCTTCACATTGAGACGAATCGTATAAACACTTGACGTAAGCCCGGCGCTTGCCAACAATCTGCCATGCATGGCATCGACCACCTTGATGCCGGCGACAAAACGGAACAATTAATGCCATCGCTACGCGTACTTTATATCGATGACGAACCAGATATCCGCGAAATCGCGGTCATGTCCCTTGAATTGGACGATGGCTTCGACGTTCGATCCTGCCCGGACGGGGAGTCCGCGCTTGCCCTGATCCCCACCTGGCAGCCCGACCTTATTTTGCTGGACGTCATGATGCCCGACATGGACGGCCCCACCACGCTGGGCCGCATCCGCAGCCTGCCCAACGGCGCCGACATCCCGGTCGTATTCATCACGGCACGGGCCCAGCAGGACGACGTGGACGGCCTGCTGGCCCTGGGCGCGGCGGGCGTCATACCCAAGCCCTTCGACCCCATGGAATTGACGGGTCAGGTGCGGGGCTTTCTTGCCGCCGGGAAGACCAGTTCATGAGCTTGGGCGACGATGCCGTATGGGAAAAGCTGCGCGGCCGTTTTCGCGAGCGCCTGGCGCGCGAACTGTCCTTGCTGCGCGGGCATCAGTCCACTCTAGATGCTTCAGGCGACGAAGCCCGGCAGGATTTGACCCGGCTGGCGCACGGCCTGGCGGGCGCGGGCGGGACCTTCGGATTTCCCGAGATCAGCGCGGCGGCGGCCGACCTGGAAGACCGCCTGCGGCATGGCAACGACACGCAAAGCGCCTCTAAGGAACTGGACGCCCTGATCTCGACGGTAGCCGCTGCCATATCCGACCCGCCGGCGCCCTAGTCCCTTTTGAAGCCTATCCGCGGCATGGCTTCCCAGCGGTTGTCCTTGCGCAGGAACTGCCACCAGCCCCGCAAGCGCCAAAGGCCGTTCAATTGCCTATAGCCGAAATTCTCGACAAACGCCGCCAGGGCCAGCTTGGCCAGGTCTGAAACCTCGGGATAGCGGCGTGTGGCCGCTTCGGACAAAATCAGGGAAGCCATGCTGAAAAACGTGCCAGCCAGGAAGACCATGGCCAGGAAGGCCCACAGGTAATTGACGTTGAGCCCGCCTATGGCCCACAGAACAGGCAGCAGGACGTAACCGAGAATCTCGGCCAGCGGCCCCAGGACGTCGACCAGCAATATCTGGCCCATGCCCAGCATGCCGATACGCCCATAGCGCGGATTGAACAGCATATGGCGATGACGGAAAAACACCTCCAGGGCGCCGCGCTGCCAGCGCGTCCGCTGGCGCTTGAGCACGCCCAGCGTCTCGGGCACCTCGGTCCAGCACAAAGGCTCGGGCAGGAAGACGACGTCGTAATCGCGCCCCTCTTCTATCATCCGGCCGTGTATCTTCAAGACCAAGTCCAGGTCCTCGCCCACGGTATCCACGCTGTAACCGCCCACCGACATCGACACGTCCCGCCGAAACAGGCCAAAGGCGCCGGAAATGAGCGTCAGGGTCTGTATGCGGCTCCAGGCCACTCTGGCAATGAGAAAGGCTCGAAGGTACTCGACGATCTGGAACAAAGGCACCAAGCCGTTGGGCGTAGCCACCCGCGATACCCGCCCTCCTGAAACGCCGCAGCCATTCACGACGCGCACCGATCCGCCCACGGCCACGGTTCGCGCCGGGCTATCGATGAAAGGCTGAACCAGCCGCAGCAAGGCATCGGGCTCGACGATGGAGTCGGAGTCTATGGCGCAGAACAGCGGCGCCCGGGCGACGTTGATACCGGCATTGAGCGCGTCGGCCTTGCCGCCGTTCAATTTATCGACGAAGACCAGGTTGGGGTATTCAGCCGACTCGTACAAGCCCACGATGGGTTGATGCTGCACCTGTGTCTGATAGGCGCGCCGAGTGGCCCGCAAGGAAAAAGCCTCGATCATGAGCTCCAGGGTGCGATCCTTGGAGCCGTCGTTGATGACGACGATCTCGATACGCGGATACTGCAAGGCCAGCAAGGCCTTGACGCTTTCGACGATGCCCATTTCCTCGTTGTAGGCGGGCGCCAGCAGGGAAATGGGCGGGCAGACCTCGCTGTAGCGGTTCCACAGAGTGGCGTAGTCGCTGCGCACACGATCCGGCCGCAAGGCGAACGCCGCAAGCAGCAGCTGTAGAACGTACAGCAGGTTCTGCGACAGCCCTATGGCCACCAGCGCCACCGCGACGATATGAACGAGATCGTATAACCAATGCAGGACCTCAGCCATTTTTCTCCCCATATTCCAGCAGGGCCACCGCCGCCATGTCGCGCGCATCGGCCGAGCCGGTATCGTGCGCCAGCCGCAATATGCGGCGCCCTTGCTCTCCGCCCTTGGCCAGGGCCTCGGCGGTGGCCAGGCGCACCCACCATTCCTCATCGTCCAGAAGGCGCGCCATGTCCTGGTACAAACCGCCAAGCTGTATCGCCCCCACCGCCTGCACCGCGGCGGCGCGCACGAGGTATTCCTTGTCGTCAAATAGCCGTGCCAGCGCGCTCTGCGCCTTGGGATGCCCCAGGCGGCCCAGCCCGGCCGCGGCGGCGACCCTCAAGTCCGGATGGCTGTCTTCGGCCAATCTGGAAAAAACAGGCAGCAAGGCATAGTCGCCCGTGCCGGCCAGAGCCCGCAGAGCCGCCACGCGCCGGCTGGACGTGACCTCGGTGTCGCCGGCAAGGTCGATGAAGTCCTGGGACTGTCGGGTGGCCAGTTTTTCGAAGAGATCGTCGACCAGCGCCGAATCGCCCCACTGAGGGTCGCGCAAGGCCAGGGACGGAACATTGCGCCCCAGGGCGGCCAAAGACCGGGCGGCGGCAAGCCGCAGCGGCGGATAGGGGTCGTCCAAGGCACGCGACAATGCGTCCGCAACATCGTCCGTATGGAAAAACGCCAGCTTCTCGGCCGCTTCCAGGCGCTCAGCCGGTCGGCCGCTGGTCAATTCGCGCAGCATGAAGGTTTCCAGACCCAATTCCCGGCCCAGTTGGACCAGGCGCGCCTGGTCTTCGCCCTGCAGCAGCTCCAGCGCACGCGTCAGCAATTCGCCGGCCCGGCGGGGCGTTCGACTTGCGGCTTCGCGCAACTGAGCGATATCCGCATCCGGCTCATGCAGCCAGACCACGATCTGCTTGGACAAACGGGCGTTGACAGCCTTTTCGTCGCGCTCCCGTTTGCGACGCAGGGAGCGCAACAGCAGCAAAACGACCACCGAGATCGCCGACACAATGAACAATAAGAAGCTGACCACCCAGATTGCACGCAGCATGCCGCTTTTCCTTCTAAAAACGATAGGTCAAGCCGACGCCTATGGTGTCGCGATCGAACAGCCCCTCACGCTGTTCGCGGGACGCGGTCAAGTTGACGCCAAACACGGGTGAAAAGTCGTACACGGCGCCGCCGAATACCGACCGTGTCCGGACGGTTATGCCGTTGTCGGATTCGGGCGCATTGGCATAGCCGGCCAGCAAGCGCAGCTTGGGCTGGACCTGCCAATCGACGCGCAGCATATAACCCCCGAGATAGCGCTTGTTTTCATCCAGCGTGTTGATGGATGTGGCGGTAAGCCAGATTTTGTCCTGGTTCAGGTACTGGATAAGGCCGGCATGGGCGGACCAGACCTCGCCCGTAAGGTAGCGCGCATAACGCAGGTTCAGCAGGCCATAGGTGGAACCAGTGCCCGCCGTCGCATTCAAGCGGTATTGCCCCCCAAGACCCATGGCGGTTTTAGGCAGGAAGTGCGCGTTGGGCGTCCCGCCGGCATATAGATGGCCATCCAGCCTGTCGGAAATCCTGTGGTCGACGCGCAGTTCGCCATACGTGTCGGTGTTGTCGAAACGGCGGCTGACGTCCACGCCGCCCGAAACGGTGGTTCTGGAGGATGCTTTGTATGCCAGCCGGAAGCTGCCTTCCTTCCAGGAAGGCCTGTCGCCGGACAAGGTGCTATGGCTGCCCCCGGCGTCGAGACGAAAGCGGGGCTCGCCTGGTTCGAGCTCGCCGGCCGCCACGGCCCGGGCATGGGCCTGCCTGGCGCGCAGGCGCTCCAGCGCCTCGCTGGCATCGGTGTAGTTCGGCGCAATGCGTAGCACCGCCTCGAACAAGCGCCGCGCCTCGTCGTCGCGGCCCACGGCCGACATGGCCAGGCCCTGCTGCAGGAGCAGATCGGCATTATTCGGCTCGATGGCCAGCGCTTGGGAAAATATCGGTATGGCGGTCTCGGGGTGGCCCGCCAGCCGCGCCTTGACCCCCTCGTTATATAGTCTTTCCACTTCGGGCTGGGCGGACGCCGGCAGCGTGGCGCCGCACAACACCAAAGCGACGCCGACCAAGGCGCACAGCCGCGACCATGGCATCATGCATCGGTCTCCAGGGGAACAATGCGTGAAATTCGGGACATGAGCTCTTCAGGCTTGAACGGCTTGCGAAGGTAGTCGGCAGCACCCGATCGAAATGCGCCGACGATGTCGTCTTCAAGCCCCCGGGCGGTAAGCATGATGACTTGGGTGTCGGCCAGCCTGCCCTCGGCCTGCAAGCGCCTTAGCAAGGCGAAGCCGTCCAGTTCGGGCATCATGGCGTCCAATATGATCAGGGCGGGCTTGTGTTCTTTGCAGGCCTCATAGGCGGCCAGACCGTCGCCGACCGCAACCACCGCATAACCGCGCGAGGACAGCCTGTATTCCAGCAGCTCGCGCAGCAGTTCATCATCATCGGCAACAAGAATCACGGGTGCGGTCCCCATGCGCTTTTCTCCTTTATGGCCGCGGTCGACGATCCTGTGCGACGCCGCAAGCTCGATAATCAATCCAGCAGGCCGTGATACGCCATGCCGGCATAGCTGGGCCATGCCCTGAGCACCGGCTGCAACTGTCGCGAGGCGGCCAGCATGGCCTGGTGGTTTCCCTTGAAACTTACCAGGGATGCGGGTGCAGGCTGTTGCCCCGAGGCATTGTAGCCCTTGCCCTGGCTCAATAATACCGGCTTTGGCAGCAATACGGCCGTGCCGCCTTCTTCGTTGGTAGTCAGCCACAAGCTGGCTGGCAGCCCGGCGGGCGCCTCGGTGTAGAACTGGGTCAGCTCATCGTCCAGGGGGCCGGCCTCCAGGGCGACGTAGACCGGAATGCCCGCCGCCGCTCCCCATGCCAGCAAGGGTTCGGCCACCCTCTGGATGGCCAGCGGGTCGACACGGTAGGCCATGATGGTAAGCGAACCCTTCGTTTTCCGAAGCGCGCCCAGCACGGTATCGCCCATGGGCGATTGCGGCAGCCAGAACGGCAGCACCATATCCAGTTTCAGCGTGCTGTGGCGATTCAAGGCTTGTATGGTCCGGGCCCACTCTTGCGCCACCGCGCGAGGGTCGGTGCGATAGGCCGGCAGCAGATAGGGCTCAATGTCGTACTGCACGCCGCCGAGGCGCGCCGAGGGCTCTACGTCAGCTTGATAAGCATGCAGGGCCCGCAGCCGCCGCAATGCCTGCTCCCGCCCCTGCGGCGTGGCCATGCCCGGGTCACCCTCGACCGCCCAGACCGCCATGCCCCTGGACGAAGCCATGGCGACGAAAGCCGCCAGCAAGTCTGCGCCCACGACCTTTTCCCCGGAGGGTTCGACATCCAGCGCCACGTACAGGCGCCGCAAACCCAGCGCCTCGGCCCGGGCGATCAACGCTGCCGGGTCCGCGCGCCAGTGTTCGGCAGTCCAGTTCCAGGCCGCCCGCAGCCCCTCGCCAACCGCTTGCAAGGGGCGCAGCTCGATGGACTGGATGGTCAGGCTGGCCGCCCGCGCGGGGCACATCAACACGAAGGACGCATGCTCGCCGCCCAATGCCGCGCTTACGGCATCCAGGGGGATGGCAGCCTCCAGGCCGGTCGGCCCCGATGCCGCCACAGGGCGCAGCAAAACCGCATCCTTGCCCGGCGCCGCCACCCCCCATTGGAAGCCGGAATCGCCCCGGGCCCGGATGCGCAATTCAGCGCGCGCCCCGGCCGGCAAGCGCCCCGAATCCGGGCGCCACAATACACCGGCCGGTGCCTGGCCGGCGCTGCAATGGACCGTATAGCCTTGATTGGAATCCTGCACGATGCGGGCACGTTCTTCAGAGCCGAAACCATGGGGCGACAAGGCGCCCAATAAGGACGAGCCCAAGGGAATGGCCGGATCGACCGCGATCCCGGTCGGCACGGTCTCGATGGACGAAGGCGAAAAATGCTGGTCTTTCACGACGCCTGTTACCTGAATTCGCGGCCCCAGGGCGTCCGGCGCCTCGGGGAAGCGCAGCCGCCATAGCGGCGACACGCCTGGCGGCAGCATACCATCCAGGCACTGCGCGCCCTTCCCTTCGGCGACGCCCGCTTTATCGCCGGCACACGATGCGGCAACGCTCACCGGCGCCCCCATGCCCAACAGCCACGCAAGCCACACCAAGGCCGGTAGCTGGACGAAGAGTCGGCGCATACGGTCAGGCCTGCGCATCGGCACCCGCCAAAGGCAGGGAAATCGAAAAAACGGTGCCCGAGGGGGAGGTTTCAAAGCCGACTTCGCCACCCATGCGCACCACGATTTCCTTGACTATGCTCAAGCCCAGCCCGCTGCCGCCCTTGTACATCAGGCCGGGCGTGGAGGCTTGGGCAAACTTCGAAAACACATGGGGAACGAATTCCTCGGGGATGCCCGGCCCCTTGTCGGCGATGGCTATCCGGACATGCTGGTCCTGGATGTCGGTCCTGACCTCTACCGTGCTGCCTTCGGGCGAAAACTTGATGGCATTGGACATCAGATTGGTCAAAGCCTGCGAAAGCCGCAAGGAGTCGGTGTGCAGGACGGTACCGGCCGTGCTGCCGGTGAATTCGACGGCTACGCCATTGTCCCGTGCGAAGGGGGAAATGGCGTCGACCGCGGAATCGATGACGTCCTCGAGCACGATTTCCGCGTAATTGAACACCATTTTCCCGGCTTCCAGCTTGTCGATGTCCAGGATATCGTTGACCAGTTTTCCCAAGCGCTGGGCATTGCGATCCGCGATGTCGATCAGCCTCCTCGCATCGGGCGGAAGATCCTTGCCGCGCACATGCATGAAAAGCTTGAGGGCGCCCGAAATGGAGGTCAACGGCGTGCGCAATTCGTGGCTGACGGTGGAGATGAATTCCCGCTGCGCCCGTTCGACACGTTTGCGATCCGTGACGTCCCGGAACGCCGCAACGTACAGGGAGCTGCCGTTCTGGTTGATTTCGTTCAGCGCGAGCTCCACCGGGAAGGCTTCAGCCCCTCCGCGCGTGACGGCCAGCTCGATGACGTGTCCGCCGTCGTCCGCCAGCTTGCGGATGTCCTCGAAGGCGGGCGCCCGCCCCTGCTGGATCGTGCCGATCAAGGTGGTGAATTCCTTCCCTTCGACATCGCTGGGGCTGATGCCGAACATGCGCTGGGCGGCATGGTTGACGGACTCGATACGGCCTTCGGCGTCGGCAATGACCAGGGCGTCCAGGGCGCCCTCGAACAGGGCGACCTGTCGTACCATGCCGGCGCGCAACTGCGTTTCGGCCTGATCACGCTGCCGCAAGTACACGGCGATCAGCCAGGCCGTGGATATGGCAAGCACGACGATGCCCAGCATCAACAAGGCTATCGTCACGCGAACGTCCCGGGCGCGGCCGCGTTGCTGGGTCGCCAGTTTCAAAATATGGGCTTCCTGGCGATCCAGCAGGCGGTCGGAAAGCTCACCGACCTCCAGCATGACCTTGCGCCCATGCCCCGTATCGACCCTGGCGACGGCCGCCTCGCGCCCTTGCTTGTTGCGCAGCGCGATGACCACGTTCAGGTCTTCGAGGCGCTCGTGGGCAAGGTCCGCCAGCGACGAGGCCAGCTGGGACGCAACAGGGTCCTTGAATTTTGTTCCTATCAGCACATTGATGTCGTGCAGCAGATCTTCGCGCAGGCCGGCGTAAGGAGCCAGAAAGCTATCGTCCCCCGTCAGCACATAGCCGCGCTGGGCCGTCTCCGCATAGAGCAGGTTGGACAGCACTTGCAATGAAACCGTCTTGGTTTCATAAGCGCGTATCAAGGCCTGCCGCGCCCGGGTCGCATCGAACACCTGCTGCCACACGAGGACGGCCAAGATGATTGCGATTGTCAGTATGCCGGCAATGGCGAGATAGACATACCGTAGCGGCTTCCTGTCTTGAACGGCGCGTTTGAACATTGGGCTGAATCCCCGGTATAAGGATGAAATATTAACGCCCTTCGGCGCCCGCGGGCTGATCCAGAATCAGTTCCACCCGCCGGTTGGCGGCCCGCCCCCGCTCGGTGTCGTTGCCGGCCAAGGGCCGGGTATCAGCATAGCCTATGGCCCGCAGGCGCGAACTGTCTATGCCGTTGGCCTCCAGATAGCGGACCACGCTGCCGGCCCGGGCGCCGGACAATTCCCAATTGGACGCATAGCGTCCGCCGCGCACCGGCACGGAATCGGTATGGCCTTCCACCGTAATGGCATAGGCGCTGTCCTTGAAGACGGGAACAAGACGATGCAGGACGGCCAGGCCGGCCAGGCTCAAGTCCGCCTTCGCCGAGCTGTACAGGATTTCGCTGTTGATGCGGAAACTGATCGATTCCTTGTTGCGTATGATCTCGATGTCGTCGCCCAGCTCCGGCAAGGCCGGGGC